>JBBPYL010000044.1:0-29885 GCA_038199935.1 Propionibacteriales bacterium
GGGTGTCGACGAAGGTCAGCAGCCGGTCGAGGCCCTCGTGCTGGTGGTCGACCTGGTAGGCCCCGATGTGCTGGGTGATCCCACCGGCCTCCTTGGCCACCACGTTCGCGCTGCGCAGCGCGTCGAGCAGCTTGGTCTTTCCGTGGTCGACGTGACCCATCACCGTGACCACCGGCGGCCGGGCGGCAAGATCCGCCTCCTGGCCCTCGTCGGCCCCGAACTCGAGGTCGAAGGACTCGAGCAGCTCGCGGTCCTCGTCCTCGGGGGACACCACGGACACGACGTAGTTGAGCTCGTCGCCGAGCAGCTCGAACGTCTCGTCGTTGACCGACTCGGTGGCGGTGACCATCTCGCCCAGGGAGAACAGCATCTGCACCAGGGCGGCCGCATCGACGCCGATCTTCTCGGCGAAGTCGGTCAGCGACGAGCCGCGAGCCAGTCGCACCGTCTCGCCGTCACCCTTGCGCACACGCACGCCGCCGACGGTCGGGGCTTGCATCTGCTCGTACTCCTGGCGACGCGCCCGCTTGGACTTGCGTCCTCGGCGCGAGGGGCCGCCGGGGCGACCGAAGGCGCCCTGCGTGGTGCCACGCTGACCGGGACGACCGCCGCCGGGGCGACCGCCGCCGGGGCCTCCACCAAAGCCGGGACGTGCGCCACCGCCGCCGGGGGCACCGGCCGGAGCACCGCGACCGGGAGCGCCGGGGCGCCCACCGGGAGCCGGACGACCAGCGGGACCGCCGCGACCCGCGGGACCACCGGGCCCGCTACGTCCACCGGGACCGCCGCCGAAGGCGGCCGGGGACTTGGGCATCATCGCCGGGTTGGGACGGGGCATGCCCGGTCGAGCGCTGGGCAGCCCTCCGCTACGGCCCGGTGCCGGGGCGTCGCGACCAGCCGGTGGCCGCGGAGCGCGGTCCGTGGGAGCCTCGGGCTCGGCGGCGGGCTTGGGGGCGGGACGGCGTCCCATCCCCTGGGTCGAGGAGAACGGGTTGTTGCCGGGACGCGGCGCACCGGGACGCGGCGGTCGGGGGCCCGGCGGGGTCGCGGGGGGCTGCGCCGGAGCGGCCGGAGCGGCCGGAGCTTGAGGAGCTGGAGCTTGAGCAGCAGGAGCCTGAGGAGCCGGAGCAGCAGGTGCTTGAGCAGCAGGAGCCGCAGGCTGGGCCGGCGCGGGCGCAGCCTTCGGGCCGGGCCGGGGACCGGGCGAGGCCGGGCTGGACTGCGGCGCGGTCGTGCTCGACGGCGCGGTGCTCGTCGGAGCCGACGACGCCGGGGCGGGCTGAGCCGATGCCGGCGACGACGCGCCGCCGACCGGGCCTGGGGTGGCGGGGGCCGGCTTGGCCGGGGCCGCCTGGGACTTGAGCTCGGCACCGAACTGGTCGGTGAACCGCTTGACAACAGGGGGCTCGACCGTCGACGACGCCGACTTGACGAACTCCCCCATCTCCTTGAGCTTGGTCAAGACGACCTTGCTCTCGACGCCGAGCTCTTTGGCGAGCTCGTGGACTCGGACCTTAGCCACGCTTCTCCTTCGAGGTCCGAGCCCTCGCTTCGGAGGTGGTCGGACCGTTAGCTGGTGTGCATGCTCATCGGGAAGTACTCATCGAGTGCTCATGAGCTGATGCTCCAATTTCTGGGTCGTCATTCACGGTGATGTCATGTCGGAGGCGAGCCGGGCGACGTACTCCTCCACCGGTCCGCTGTCCAACCTCCCGGCGACCCGGAGGGCCCGACCGAAAGCTCGACGACGGAGCGCGAGGGCGAGGCACTCGGGCGTGGGGTGAAGATGCGCTCCCCTGCCCTCGAGCCGCCTGCGTGGGTCCGGCACGGCCTGGGGCCGTGGTCCGGAGTCCTCGACAACGACTCTCAGCAACTCGTTCCTGATGGTCCTGCTTCGACAACCCAGACACGTGCGGATCGGCTCGACGAGGTCGACGGGCATGCTCCACGCATCCTGGGAGGTCGGAGGGTTGACCACCGTGAGGAAGTCTACCCGGTATGGCGCCGGGGGCCGAACCGGCTCACGCGTTCGGTGCTCGCGTCGGCGGTGGCGGCGCCACCGGCGGCTGCTCCAGCGCCTCGTCGGAGCGGATGTCGATGCGCCAGCCAGTGAGCCGGGCGGCCAGACGCGCGTTCTGTCCCTCCTTGCCGATGGCCAGGGACAGCTGGTAGTCGGGCACCACCACCCGTGCCGAACGCGCCTCGAGGTCCACGACCTCCACGCTGGACACGCGGGCCGGCGAGAGCGCGTGGCCGACCATCTCGGCCGGGTCCTCGGACCAGTCGACGATGTCGATCTTCTCGCCGTGCAGCTCGCTCATCACTGCGCGCACACGCTGACCCATCGGGCCGATGCACGACCCCTTGGCGTTCACGCCGGGCACGGTCGAGCGCACCGCCATCTTGGTGCGGTGCCCCGCCTCCCGCGCGATCGCGCAGATCTCGACGGTTCCGTCGGCGATCTCGGGCACCTCGAGGGCGAAGAGCTTCTTGACCAGGTTGGGGTGCGAGCGCGACAGCATGACCTGCGGCCCGCGCAGGCCCTTGCGGACCGTGACCACCAGGCAGCGGATGCGCTCGCCGTGCCGGTAGCTCTCCCCCGGCACCCGCTCGGCCGACGGAAGGAGCGCCTCGATCTTGCCCAGGTCGACCAGCACGTCCTGCGGGTCGCGACCCTGCTGGATGATGCCGGAGATGATGTCGCCCTCCTTGCCGGAGAACTCGCCGAAGCGCAGGTCGTCCTCGGCCTCGCGGAGCCGCTGGAGGATGAGCTGCTTGGCCGTGGTCGCCGCGATGCGACCGAAGCCGTCGGGGGTGTCGTCGAACTCGACCCCGGGGACGCCCTCCTCGTCGGTCTCGGTGGCGAAGACGGTGACGTGACCGGACTTGGCGTCCAGCACGACGCGCGCCCGGTCCTGGGCACCCGGGGACTTCTGGTACGCCGAGAGCAGCGCGTGCTCGATGGCCTCGACGAGGATGTCGAAGGAGATCTCCTTCTCGCGCTCGAGCGAGCGCAGCACGGTCATGTCGATGTCCATGGTGTCGCGCCTCCCTTCTCGCCTCGGGTCAGCTCGACCTGGACCTTCGCCTTGGTGACGGACTCGATCCTGAGCACGTGCTCGGTCCCGTCGACGTCGAGGGTGGCGCTCTCCTCGTCGCTGCGCACGATCCGACCCGTACGGCTGGCGCCGTCGTCGGTGGTGACCGAGACCAGCCGACCCTGGTTGCGCCGCCAGTGCCGCGGCAGGGTGAGCGGACGGTCGGTTCCCGGCGAGGTGACCTCGAGCGTGTAGGGCTGCGAGCCCATCGCGTCGGACTCGTCGAGCGCGCGTGAGACCTCGCGGGTCGCGTCGGCCACGTCGTCGAGGGTGACCCCGCCGTCGCGGTCGATGGCCACCCGCAGCATGCGCCGCCGTCCGGCAGCGGTGAGCTCGACGGCCTCGAGGTCTAGTCCGAGCGTCTCCATCGGGCCGGCCAGGGTGTCGGCAAGTCGGTCCCGGGTGTCCTCGTTGGTCACGGGTGTCCTTCCTGCTCTGCTGTTGTGGAGTGACCAACCCTAGCCCACCTCGGCGACCGTCCGGACCGTCGGCGGATACAGTCCTCGGGTGCCTCGTCGAGCCCGGTCCAGCCACCTGAGCCGCCGCTCCGCCCTCCTAGGGTTGGGGGCGGTGGCCGCGTCATCCGTGGCCGCCTGCACCACCGTGCGCAGCACCCCCGGGCCTGACGGACCGGTCTCGACCGGACCCAGCCCCACCCCGGACGGCTCGCCGCCCGCGCGCGCCGCTGACCCCGATGTGGCCCTGGCCCGTCGGGTGCTCCGCAGCGAGCGTGCGATGGTCCGACGCCTCGACGCCGCGGTGCTGGCGCAGCCCGCGCTGCGCGAGGTGCTGGCCGAGCCCAGGGCGATCCATCGGCGCCACGTCACCCTGCTCGTCGAGGCGGTGCCCGGCGCGACGGACATGCCGCCGTCCGACCCCGACGGTGGCGGTCAGAGCGGTCAGGGCGCGCCCTCGCGACGACGCCGGGCCGCGATGCAGTCGCTGAGCCGGGCCGAGTCGACGCAGGCCGAGACCCTCGGGCGCGGCGCGTTCGCCGCGCGGAGCGGTGCCTTCGCCCGGGTCTTGGGCAGCATGGCGGCCTCCTCGGCCCAGCAGGCCAGTGTGCTCGGGACCTCGGCCCAGGATGCGGCGTGAGCGCCCTCGAGGTGCTTCAGCAGGCCTTGGCGGGCGAGCACGCCGCGGTCTACGTCTACAGCCTGCTCGGCGGACGGGTCTCGACATCGGCCGAGCCGGTGCTCTCCGCCGACCTCCTCGCGGCGTACGAGGTGCACCGGGACCGCCGTGACCAGCTGATGAGGCTGGTCCTCGAGGAGGGCGGAGACGGGACGGTCCCGGTGGCACCGGAGGCCGGCTACCACCTGCCGACGCCCGCGCTGAGTGCCCGGCAGTGCCGGGCCGCCGCGAAGGTGACCGAGCAGCGTGCGGCCCGGTCGTACTCGGCGACCGTGGGCGGCACCATGCGCGGCCCACGGCTGTGGGCCCTCGAGGCGCTTCAGGACGCCGCCGTGCGTGCGCTGACCTTCGGCGGCGACCCGGTCGCGTTCCCGGGGATACCCGAGCTCTGAGCTCGGCTCAGGTAGAGAGCTCTGAGCTCGGCTCAGGTAGAGAGCTCTGAGATGCACGTCTCAGAGCTCTGGGCGACTCAGCCGCGGTACGCGGCCCACATCTGGTCCATCCGGGTGGCCTGCCCCGAGGTGAACTCGGTGTAGCAGGAGTCGTAGCTGTAGTCCATGTAGTTGTGCACCGGGTCCCGACCGGCCAGATCCGGACAGGTGTCGTTCTCCTCCGGGCATCCGGTGCTGGGCGCGGCCTGAGCGGCGGTGTCGGCCACCTCGTCACCCGGCGTCTTGCAGCCACCCTGGAAGGTGTGGAAGAGCCCGAACCAGTGCCCGGCCTCGTGGGCCGCCGTGTCGCCCTGGTTGTAGTTCGTCGCGGTGCCACCGGGGAAGGCGTCGTAGGCCACCCGGATGCCGTCGATGTCCGGCTTCTTGGCATAGTCCCAGGGGAAGGTGGCGATGCCGAGCAGGTCGAACTCGACCACCCAGATGTTCAGCGCGCCGGCTCCGCCCTGTCGGGTGGCCTTGCGGTAGCTGGTCGAGCTGCGGTCGGCGTGCCAGGTGTCGTTGAGGAACCGGTCGGACCCGGCCAGGGTGAACCGGAATCCGGCGTCGGCGGCGGCGGAGGACTCCCCGCCGGCGAAGGTGGTGTTCAGGGCGTCGATCTGCTGGGCGATCTGCTGGTCGGTCACGCCGTGGCTCCCGTCGGAGGCCGCCATCACGTGCACGTAGACCGGTACCTGGCCGCTCGAGGCCGGACGGCCGCCCCCGCGGGGCTTCGCGGCGAGCAGCTGCGCGGTCTCCTCGCTGATCGAGCGTTGCTGGGCCGCGGTGATGTCGCGGTGGTCCAGCCCGCGACCCGGCCCGCTGGCGCCACGTCCGTCGGTGCGTCCCGCTGTCGGGGTCGACGCCGTGGCCGGGACGAGGCAGGACGGGCCGGCCTCGCTGCGGGGGGCGGCGGCCTGGGCGGGGGCCACCGCGGTGGTCAGCAGGAGGGTGGTGGCTCCGGCCAGCACGGCCCGGGAGAGTGTGCGCATCGAACGGATCCTTCGTCAGGCGGGGATGGGCGCGGGCCCCGGGCACGAAGCCCGGGGACCCGCGAGGTCCGGCCCGGCGATGCTATGGGCTCAGGCGCGGTACGCGCCGAAGATCTGCTGCATTCGTCCGGTCTGCCCGGCGGAGAATTGGTTGTAGCAGGTGTCGTAGCTGTAGTCCATGTAGTTGTGGATCGGGTCGAACCCCGGCAGCGAGCAGGAGTCACGTCCCTCGGGGCAGCCGGTCGAGGAGCTGCTCTGAGCCGGGGTGTCGGCCACCTCGTCGTTCGTGGTCGTGCACCCGCCCTGGAACGTGTGGTAGAGCCCGAGCCAGTGCCCGGCCTCGTGCGTCGCGGTCTCGCCCAGGTTGTAGTTGGCGATCGAGCCACCGGGGAGCGAGTCGAAGTTCATCCGGATCCCATCGATGCCGGGGTTGGCCGCGTAGTCCCACGGGAAGGTCGCGATGCCGAGGTAGGAGAAGTCGACCAGCCAGATGTTCAGCGCGTTGGCCCCACCCTGCCGGGTCTTGGCGCGGTACGTCGTGCTGCGCCGGTCCTGGTGGTACTGGTCGTTGTAGAAGCGGTCCACACCCGTGAGGGTGAAGGTGAAGCCGGTGTTTGAAACCGCGCCCGGCTCTCCCCCGGCGTAGGTCGTGTTGAGGACCGAGACCTGCTGGGCGACCTGGGCATCGGTGACGTTGCCGGTTCCGTTGGCCGCAGCCATCACGTGCACGTACACCGGCACGTTCCCCGCGGTCGGCGCCTGTCCGCCGGCTGAGCCGCCGCCGCTGCCACCCCTGCCGGGCATGCCTTTTCCGGCCAGGATCTTCGCGGTCTTGGCCGCGATGGCCGCCTGCTGCTTCGCGGTGATCTCGCGGTGGTCGCGGTCGCCGAACCCGCCTCCCCGGGCAGCGGCGCCCCCGGCCGTGGAGCCCGTCGTGGACGGGGTGAGGCAGGTCGCGGTGCGCTCGGAGGTGGGTGCGGAGGCCTGGGCCGGGGTGCTGAGCCCGGTCACGGCCAGCGCGGACGCGGAGGCGAGCACAGCGATGCTGCGGGGAAGTCTGGTCATCTGGGCGGTTCCTTCTCGACGGGGGGCAGGGAAGACCCGTGCCCGGCGAGAGGATCCTGTCCGGAGAATCGCCGGCGTGGAAGAGGAAGGACCCTGCACCTGTGCGCATCTGTACACCCGGGCTACCACGGCGGTGCGTTGCGGAGGGTCAGCGCGCCCCGGTGCGCCACGTCCTGACCACGTCGTAGACCTCCGCGAGACGGTGCACGACGGCGTCGGGAGCACCCTCGGAGTGGCCCACCTGGACGCGGGGGATGTCGCTGTGCGGCACGTGGATGGTGCGCATCCCGACCTGGGCGGCACCCCATACGTCGTCGAAGAGTCGGTCCCCAACGAAGACGCAGCGCTCCACGGCACTGATCCCCACCGCCTGCGCCGCCGCTCGGAAGGCCTCGGGTGCCGGCTTGGTCCACGGCACCTCGCTTGTGTACACCGCACCGTCGAGGAGGTGCAGGACGTCGTCGCGGGCGAAGAGCTCCTCGTGCCACGCGCGGGGCCACACCGTGTTGGACAGCACGCCCACCTTGAGACCGTCGGCCCGCAGCCTCTCCAGCAGCGGCGGTACGTCGGGGTCGATCAGGGTGTGCGGCTCCCAGAAGTCCCGGTAGGCGCGCAGCGCCGACTCGTCGTGAGACAGGCCCGCCTCGGTGAAGATGTCCGCGACGGTGGCGCTGCGGTGGAGGTCGCGGGAGCGGCCCCACACGACCTGGTTCGCGGTCTCCAGGGCGCGGGCGGCCCCCACCGGGTCGGCCCCGCGTGCGGCCAGGGCCAAGACCCCCGCCTCGGCGGAGAAGTCCACCGTGTGCCACGGCGTCATCGTCCCGCCCCAGTCGAACAGGACCGCCTCCACGGGGTGCCCCGCACCCTGGCGGCCGGTCAGGTCCTCGGCAGGGCCCATCTCAGCCCCGTACGAGCGAGGCCAACCGGTCCACGACCTCGTCGCGGGGGACGTCCTCGCGGCCACCCGACACCCGGTCCTTGACCTCGATCAGTCCGTCGACGAGCCCGCGACCGACGACGGCGATGGTCGGGACCCCGAGCAGCTCGGCGTCCTTGAACTTCACCCCGGGAGAGACCTTGGGACGGTCGTCGAAGAGCACGCTCAGCCCGCGCCCGGCCAGCTCTTCGGCCAGATTCTCCGCCGCCGCGTGGACCGCCGGGTCCTTGCCGGTGGCGACGAGGTGGACATCGGCCGGAGAGACCTCACGGGGCCAAAGCAGCCCGAGGTCGTCGTGACTGTTCTCCGCGATGGCGGCCACGGCCCGGGAGACCCCGATGCCGTAGGAGCCCATGGTCACGGTGACCAGCTTGCCGTTCTCGTCCAGCACGCGGAGGTCGAGCGCCTCGGCGTACTTCCGGCCGAGCTGGAAGATGTGGCCCATCTCGATGCCGCGCGCTGTGCTCAGTCTCCCGTCAGCGCAGCGCGGGCAGGGATCGCCGTCGCGCACCTCGGCCGCCTCGATCGTGCCGTCCGCGGTGAAGTCGCGGCCGGCGACCAGGTCGATCACGTGGCTGCCGACGACGTCGGCTCCGGTGACCCAGCGCGTGCCCGCGACGATCCGCGGGTCGGTCAGGTAGCGGATGCCGGAGGCGTTCTTCTCCCCCAGGGCCCCCGGGCCGATGTAGCCCTTGACCAGGGCCGGGTTGCGGGCGAAGTCGGCCTCGTCGAAGGCCTCGACCTCGGTGGGCTCGAGCTGTCCCTCCAGCCGCTTGGTGTCGACCTCCCGGTCCCCGGGCAGGCCGATGGCGATCGGCTCGCGGGCCCCGTCGGGGTGCTTGAGGGTCACCAGCACGTTCTTCAGGGTGTCCCCCGCGTGCCACAGACGGTCCTCGCGGGGGAAGGCCTCGTTGAGGTGCGCGACCAGGGTATCGATGGTCGGGGTGCTCGGGGTCTGCTCGGCGTGCGCCTCGGGCACGTCCGCGTCGTCGATGGGCGCGGGAGGCCGCACCTCGACCGCCTCCACGTTCGCCGCGTAGTCGCAGTTCGAGCACTGCACGTAGGTGTCCTCGCCGTTCTCGGCGCGCGCCAGGAACTCCTCGGACTTCGACCCCCCCATGGCGCCCGCGGTCGCCTTGACGATGACGTAGTCGAAGCCGAGCCGGTCGAAGGTGGCGATGTAGGCCTGACGGTGCGCCTCGTAGGACCGGTCAAGCCCCTCGTCGGTGACGTCGAAGGAGTAGGAGTCCTTCATCACGAACTCCCGACCGCGCAGCAGGCCGGCTCGGGGACGCGCCTCGTCGCGGTACTTGGTCTGGATCTGGTACAGCCAGACCGGGAGGTCCTTGTAGGAGGAGTAGAGGTCCTTGACGACCAGGGTGAAGAGCTCCTCGTGGGTGGGCCCGAGGAGGTAGTCGTTGCCACGCCGGTCCTTGAGCCGGAAGACGCCGTCGCCGTACTCGGTCCACCGCCCGGTGGCCTCGTAGGGCTCGCGCGGGAGGAGCGCCGGGAACTGGAGCTCCTGGGCGCCCATCGCGTCCATCTCCTCGCGGACGATGTTCTCGATGTTGCGGAACACCCGCAGGCCCAGGGGGAGCCAGGAGTAGATCCCGGGCGCGGCTCGGCGGATGTAGCCGGCCCGGACGAGCAGCCGGTGGCTGGGTACCTCCGCGTCGGCCGGGTCCTCGCGCAGGGTGCGCACGAACAGCCGCGACATCCGCAGGATCCGCGGACTGCCGACAGGGGCAGCAGCAACGCGGGAGGGTTTGTCGGGAGGAGTCATGCGCGCAAGGCTAGCCGCCGGCCCACCGCCTCGCGACCTCACTTTCGTCCGCGGCACCGGACGCTCACGCCCTCCCCCACGTCCCGCTCGGGAGGTCAGAACATGATCGTGGTGAACTCGGACGTCGTGGTGAACCCGCTGCGCTCGTAGGCCCGGCGGGCCGCCTGGTTGAAGTCGTTGGTGTAGAGCGAGACCACGGGCGCGATGTCTCGTAGGGCCAGCCGCACTACCGCCGCCATCCCGGCCGTGGCCAGCCCCTCGCCGCGGCGGTCGGGCGGCACGAAGACGCCTTGGACCTGGCACGCGTACGGCGTCGCCGCGGCGACCTCGGCCTTGAAGACCACCCTCCCGGCCTCGACCCGGATGAAGGACCAGCCCTTGGTGACCATCTGCGCCACGCGGGCCCGGTAGAGGGGGGCACCACCACCGACCTCCGGCGAGACGCCGACCTCCTCGGTGTACATGTCCACGCACGCGGGGTAGAGCACATCGAGGTCATCGGTGGTGCTGCGTCGCACCTCGGGGTCGGCCTCGACCCTCGGAGGGCCCGAGATCTCCATGTGCAGTTGCCCCGGGCGGTGCTCGCGCGCGGCACCCCAGGAGGGCTCCAGCACGCCCCACATCTCCTCGACGGCGCCGGACGGGCCGACCACGGTGGCGCAGCGGCGCGGCTGGGTCAGGGTGTGCGCCGCGAAGGTCCGGGCTAGGACCGCACCCGCCTGCACGGGGACCAGGTTGGCTGCCGAGTGGCAGGCGGCGACCAGCTCACCCCCCTCGTATTGGCCCCACATCTCACCGCCGAGCCACCGCGGCTCCAGCCGGGTCAGCCGACTGCGGTACTCGGCGAAGACGTTCACCACGGGGTCCTGGGCCGTGAGCGCCAGCATCGCGGAGAGGTCGGCGGGACCGAGGAGGCGCAAGCCGTCGGGGGGGCGGAGCACAGCGCGAGACTACGCGACCTGCCTCAGCCGACCGAGACGGTCGCTCCGCCGTCCTGCCCCTCCACGGGATCGCCCATCTCCTCGGCGAGACGGAGGGCCTCCTCGATCAGGGTCTCCACGATCTGTGACTCCGGGACGGTCTTGATTACCTCACCCTTGACGAAGATTTGTCCCTTGCCGTTGCCCGAGGCCACCCCCAGGTCCGCCTCCCGCGCCTCGCCGGGACCGTTGACCACGCAGCCCATCACGGCGACTCGTAGCGGCACCTCCAGCCCGTCCAGGCCCGCGGTCACCTCGTCGGCGAGCTTGTAGACGTCGACCTGGGCCCGTCCGCAGGAGGGGCAGGAGACGATCTCGAGCTTGCGGGGGCGCAGGTTGAGCGACTGGAGGATCTGCAGGCCCACCTTCACCTCCTCGACCGGAGGGGCCGAGAGTGAGACGCGGATGGTGTCGCCGATGCCCTTGCTGAGCAGGGCCCCGAAGGCGACCGAGGACTTGATGGTGCCCTGGAAGGCGGGCCCGGCCTCGGTGACCCCGAGGTGCAGCGGCCAGTCGCCCTGCTCGGAGAGCATCTCGTAGGCCTGCACCATGACCACCGGGTCGTTGTGCTTGACCGAGATCTTGAAGTCGTGGAAGTCGTGCTCCTCGAACAGCGAGGCCTCCCAGACCGCGGACTCGACCAGCGCCTCGGGGGTCGCCTTGCCGTACTTCTCCATCACCCGCTTGTCCAGGGACCCGGCGTTCACACCGATGCGCAGCGACGTCCCGCGGTCCTTCGCCGCCGCCGCGATCTGCTTGATCTGGTCGTCGAACTTTCGGATGTTGCCGGGGTTCACCCGGACGGCCGCGCAGCCCGCGTCGATGGCGGCGAAGACGTACTTCGGCTGGAAGTGGATGTCGGCGATCACCGGAATCTGGGAGTGCTCGGCGATCTGCGCCAGCGCGTCCGCGTCGTCCTGGGAGGGGCAGGCCACCCGGACGATGTCGCAGCCGGTGGCGGTCAGCTCGGCGATCTGCTGGAGGGTGGTGTTCACGTCCGAGGTCAGGGTCGTGGTCATCGACTGCACTGAGACCGGCGCGTCCCCTCCGACGAGGACCTTGCCGACCTTGATCTGACGGGTCGGTCGGCGCGGAGCCAGCACCGGTGGTGGTGCGGTGGGCATCCCGAGGTCGATGGAGGTCATGGGGTCCTTCCTAGCGCAGCTGGACGGGGGCGACGATGTCGGCGTAGATGAGCACGACGCTCATGGCCAGAATGACGCTGGCCATCACGTAGGCCACGGGCAGGAGTTTCGCGGTGTCGAAGTGGCCGGGGTCAGGTCGGCGCAGGACCCGGGCCAGCCCTCGCCGAACGGCCTCGTACAGGGCACCCGCGATGTGTCCCCCGTCGAGCGGGAGCAGCGGCACGAAGTTGAACATACCGACGAACAGGTTGATCGCTCCGAGCAGGGAGAGCAGGCCGAAGAAGCGGTCCGCGACGGGGATCGAGCTCTCCGAGGCGACCTCGCCGGCGACCCGACTGGCCCCGACCACGCTCATCGGGCTCTCCCGGTCACGCTCCTGCAGCCCGAGCGCGGCCTTGCCGACCCCGTAGACCTTCACGGGCAGGCTGCCCAGGGCCTTGACGGTCTGCCACGTGTAGTCCCCCATCGTGGTGATCACGAAGAGCGGGCCCTGCCGCTCGAGCACGACGTCGGGCACGACCCCGAGGAAGCCGACCTCGACGATCCGCTCGGGATTGTCGGCCGACTCCGGGCGCGCCGAGACGGTGGTGCTCGTGGTCGTGGTGATCCGCGAGCCGCCCCGGTCCAGGACGATCGTGGCCTGACCGTCCTCGTTCTTGCGGATCAGCTCGCTGAACTGGTCCCACGAGGTCACCGCCACCGCGTTGAAGGAGACGATCTGGTCCCCGGTGCGCAGGCCCGCCTGCTTGGCCGGAGCCACCGGGTCGGTGGGCGTGCACTTGCGCTGAGCGGTGCCGACGGTCTCGGGGGTGACCGCGATGACGCAGTCGGAGACCGCGTCGATGGTCGTCGTCGTACGGGGGGCGCCGTGGATCATGAAGACTGAGCCGAAGAGCAGGAAGGCCAGGACCAGGTTGACCGTGGGGCCACCGGCCATCACCACGACCTTCTTCCAGACCGGCAGCCGGTAGAACAGCCGGTCCTCGTCGCCGTCCTGGACCAGCTCGTACTCCGCGGAGCGGGCGTCGGAGATGAGCTGGGTGAACATGCCCGTGTTGGACTTGCGGATCCGACCGCTCTCCTCCTCTCCCGGCGCGGGAGGGAGCATGCCGACGAGCTTCACGTAGCCCCCCAGCGGCACGGCCTTGACCCCGTACTCGGTCTCGCCGCGGCGGGTCGACCAGACCGTGCGACCGAAGCCGACGAAGTACTGGGTGACCTTGACGCCGAACCGCTTCGCTGGGACGAGGTGTCCGACCTCGTGCAGGCCGATGGAGACGGCCACGCCGACGACGAAGAGCCCCACCCCGAGGGTGTAGGCGAGCACGCTCAGCATCGGGCACGTTCTTTCAGGTCAGGGCGGCCCGGGTGCGGGCCCAGGCGTCGGCCGCGAGTACGTCGTCGACGGTCAACTCCGTCTCCTCCGAGGGTACGTCGTGGGCGTCCATCACGCGGGCGACCGTGTCGACGATGTCGGTGAACCTGATCTCACCGGCGAGGAACGCGGCCACACAGGCCTCGTTCGCGGCGTTGAAGACCGCCGGCGCGGTTCCGCCCCGCTCCCCCGCCGTCCGCGCCAGCCGGACCGCACCGAAGGCCTCCTCGTCGAGGGGGTGGAACTCCCAGGTCTGGGCGCGGCTCCAGTCCACCGGTGCCGCGACGTCGTGGAGACGGTCGGGCCAGGCGAGGGCCAGGGCGACCGGGATGAGCATCGTTGGCGGGGAGGCCTGGGCCAGCGTCGAGCCGTCGTGGAACTCCACCAGCGAGTGGACCACCGACGTCGGGTGCACGACGACCTCGATCCGGTCGAAGGGGATTCCGAAGAGCAGGTGCGCCTCGATCACCTCCAGGCCCTTGTTGACCAGGGTGGCGGAGTTCAGCGTGACCAGCGGCCCCATCGTCCAGGTCGGGTGGGCGAGAGCCTGCTCGACACTCACCTCGTGCAGGTCCTCGCGGCCCAGTCCGCGGAAGGGTCCGCCGCTGGCGGTGAGGACGAGGCGGCGTACCTCCTCGGCCCGGCCCCCGCGCAGGCACTGGGCCAGCGCGCTGTGCTCGGAGTCGACCGGGACGATCTGCCCGGGCCGGCTGCGCGAGGTGACCAGCGACCCCCCGATGATCAGCGACTCCTTGTTGGCCAACGCCAGCGTGGTGCCGTGCTCGAGCGCGGCCAGCGTCGGTCGGAGCCCGACGGCGCCGTCGATCGCGTTCAGCACGACGTCGCACCCCAGGGCGGCGGCGGCGCATGACGCCTCCTCGCCGAGTTCGGCGAAGTGCGGCCGGAACTCTTCGCACTGGGCGGCGAAGAGGTCAGGGCGTCCACCGCCGGCAGTGAGGCCGACGACCCGGAAGCGGTCCGGGTGGCGACGGACGATCTCCAGGGCCTGGGTTCCCACCGACCCGGTGGAGCCCAGCACGACCACGTCCCGGCGGGCCGGACGTCCCTGCGCGTCGCGACGCCGTGACGTGGCGGCAGGGGCGGGGGCTTCGGTGGGGGCCGCGAGGTCGGCTTGGTCGAGGACGTCCGGAGCGGCGTCGCGGAGCGGGGACATGGAGCCATCCTGCCGGACCGGTCGAGGTGGACGACTAGGCTGAGTCCATGAGCGACTCAGCCACTGCACCCGTCTCCGGCGGACCCGGTCTGCCCCAGGAACGCCGCCTGGTCACCAGCGTTCCCGGCCCACGGTCGGCCGAGAAGATGGCGCGCCGCGCCGAGCACGTGGCGGCCGGGGTCGGCACCACCCTCGGCGTCTTCGTCGAGGCGGCCGGTGGGGGTGTCCTCGTCGACGCCGACGGCAACTCGCTGATCGACCTGGCCTCGGGCATCGCCGTGGTCAGCGTCGGCAACGCAGCACCCGAGGTGGTGGAGCGGGTCGTGGCCCAGGTCTCGGCGTTCACCCACACGTGCTTCATGGTCACGCCCTACGACGGCTACGTCGACGTCTGCGTCCGCCTGGCCGAGCTCACTCCCGGCGACCACGCCAAGAAGTCGGCGTTGTTCAACTCCGGGGCCGAGGCGGTCGAGAACGCGGTCAAGATCGCCCGCGCGCACACCGGTCGTCTGGCGGTGGGGGTGGTCGACCACGCCTACCACGGTCGGACCAACCTGACCATGGCCATGACCTCGAAGTCGATGCCCTACAAGCACGGCTTCGGACCGTTCGCCGGCGAGGTCTACCGCGCGCCGATGTCCTACCCTTTCCGTGAGCCGACCCCGATCGACGGTCGCGCCGCCGCGGACCGGGCCATCGACGTGTGGGAGAAGCAGGTCGGGGCCGACAGCCTGGCCTGCATCGTCCTCGAGCCGATCCTCGGCGAAGGTGGCTTCGTCGTTCCCGCCGAGGGCTTCTGGCCCCGGCTGCGGGAATGGACCCAGCAGCACGGGATCGTCCTGGTCGCTGACGAGATCCAGACCGGCTTCTGCCGCACCGGCGAGTGGTTCGCCTGTGACCACGAGGGTGTGGTGCCGGATCTGGTCACGGTGGCCAAGGGCATCGCCGGCGGGTTCCCGCTCGGCGCGGTGACGGGTCGCGCCGAGATCATGGACTCCGTGCACGGCGGCGGGCTCGGGGGCACCTACGGCGGCAACCCGGTCGCCTGCGCCGCAGCCCTGGGAGCCATGGAGGCGATGGAAGCCCACGACCTGCGGGCGGCCGCGCGCCGGCTCGGCGAGATCATGGCGCACCGACTCGAGGCCTTGGCCAAGGCGCACCCGTGCCTGGGTGACGTCCGGGGTCGGGGGGCGATGCGCGCCGTGGAGATCGTGGGCGTGGACGGGCACACGCCCGACGCGGACCGCACCGGGCGGATCTCGGCCTACTGCCACAGCCAGGGCGTGGTCACCCTGACCTGCGGCACCTACGGCAACGTCCTGCGCTTCCTGCCTCCGCTGTCCATGCCCGACCACCTCCTCGAGGAGGCGCTCGACGTGCTCGGCGAGGCCGTGGAGTCCACCGCCTGACCCGTCCTGACTTCCTCGGCACGCACCGGCACGCCTGAGTCGGGGAATTCCGACCACGGGCGGACCGCGATCCCTAGAGTGGTGGCGAGAACCGGGCGCCCGAGGGCGGAGTTCGGCGCTGCCGGCGGGAGGTGCATGAGCAGTGGGAGTGTCCGTGGCCGGCGAGACCGGCCTGTCGATGCGCAGCGTGAAGTCCCTGCTCGTCGTGTTCGGCGTGCTGCTGGCCTTCGGTGTCTACTTCTACGGCCCACCGATCACCCCCGCCGTACGCACCGCCGCCAACCAGACGTGCAACGAGTACGCCGGAGGGAACTACCGCAGCTACGACCTGGAGTGGGTCTCCGGCCCGGGGAACACCCCGCACTGGTCCTGCTGGGACCGTCGTCGTCCGGAGGTCTCCCCGATCAGTCTCGGCTGGTGGGTCGATCCCTTCCACTGACCCGGCACCTGGGCCGGCACTGGGCCCTCAACTGGAGTTGAGCTGCGCGCACGCCCTCAGCCGGGCACCTCCACCAGCCCCCACGGCGACCCGTAGTCGACCAGTAAGTCGAGGAACGGCTTCGCGTCGAACGCCTCCGGTCCTGTGACGCCCGTGCCCGACCAGGTGCCTCGGGCCAGGAGCTCGAGGGCCACCACCGGATTCAGCGCGGTCTGCCAGACCACGCACTGGTGTCCGTACTCCGCCATCGACCACGCGTTGTCCACGACGTGGTAGAGGTACGTCGAGCGAGGCTGGCCGTCGGTGCCGGTGCCGCGGACCCACACGCCGGCGCACGTCTTGCCGCTCATCGCCGCGCCAAGCGTCGCGGGGTCGGGGAGACAGGCCGCGACCACGTCGCGCGGGGAGACCTCGACCCCTCCGGCGCGCACCGGGCTCGTGCTGTCCAGACCGAGCAGGTGCAGCGTTTTGAGCACGCCGATGAACTCCTCGCCCAGCCCGTACTTGAACGTGACCCGCTTGGCGTCGACCCAGCGGGGCATCAGGAGTACCTCCTCGTGCTCGACGTTCACGCACTCGACCGGACCGATGCCCTCGGGGAAGTCGAAGACCTCCGGCTCGCTGAAGGGCTCGGTGGTGAACCACCCCCCCTCGGGACCCTCACCGTGGGTGCGATCGCGCTCCCAGACCACCGGCGGGTTCAGGCACTCCTCGATCGTGGTCCAGATCGAGAACGACGGGGCGAAGTCGTAGCCCTCGACGGTGAGGTTGGCTCCGTCGCGGACCCCGAGCTCGTCGATCTCACCGAAGAGGTGGTCCGCGGCGTAGCGGGCGAAGACGTCGGAGAGCCCGGGCTCCACGCCGATGCCGCACAGCGCGAGCCGACCGGCCGCCTCCCAGGCACCGGCGGCCGCGAACTGCTCGTCACCGAGCTTCACGCCGACCTCGGAGTACGGCGAGTCCGGGTGGGGCCGGGACAGGCTCATCGCCATGTCGAGGTAGTCCGCCCCCGCGGCCAGGGCGCCGTCGAAGATGGGCATCACGAACCGTGGGTCCAGCGCGTTCATCACGTGCGTGCAGCCGTGTTCGCGCGCCAGGGCGGTGACGGACGCGGCCGAGGAGCCGTCCACCTGGGCCGCCAGGTAGCGCTCGTCGACCGCGGCAGCACGCTCGGCGCGGGCCAGGTCGTAGTCGGCGACGACGAGCAGGTCGAAGAAGGTACGACGGGCCGCGATGGCCGCGAACGCCGACCCGACGCCTCCGGCGCCGACGAGGAGGATTCGCACGAGTTGACCTACTCTCCGATGTAGGACATCACGTGCTTGATGCGCGTGTAGTCCTCCAAGCCGTACATGGACAGGTCCTTGCCGTAGCCGGAGTGCTTGAAGCCTCCGTGCGGCATCTCGGCCACGATCGGGATGTGGGTGTTGATCCACACCGCACCGAAGTCGAGGCGCTTGGCCATCCGCATCGCCCGTCCGTGGTCCTTGGTCCACACCGACGACGCGAGCCCGTACTTCACGCCGTTGGCCCAGCGCAGCGCCTCGCCCTCGTCGCCGAAGCGCTGGACGGTGATCACCGGGCCGAAGATCTCGTCCTGGACCTGCTCGTCGTCTTGACGAAGTCCCGAGAGGACGGTGGGCTCGTAGAAGTAGCCGCGGTCGCCCTGACGACGGCCGCCGGCCTCGACCGCCGCATGGTCCGGCAGGCGGTCGACCATTCCGCTGACCCGCTCGAGCTGGGTGGCGTTGTTGAGCGGGCCGTAGAGCACGTCCTCGTCGTCGGGCATCCCGGTGCGGGTTCCCTTCGCCTGCTCGGCCAGGGCGGCGACGAACTCGTCGTGCACGCCCGGGCCGGCCAGGACGCGGGTGGCGGCGGTGCAGTCCTGTCCGGCGTTGAAATAGCCGGCCCCGGCGATGCCCTCCGCCGCGGCCGCGATGTCCGCGTCGTCGAAGACGATCACCGGTGCCTTGCCACCGAGCTCGAGGTGGGCCCGCTTGAGCTGGGCCGCGGCAGCACCCGCGACCTCCATCCCGGCCCGGACTGACCCGGTGATCGAGACCAGCTGTGGGATCGGGTGCTCGACCACCGCACGGCCGGTGTCCCGGTCGCCGGTGACCACGTTGAAGACGCCGGGAGGCAGGAACTCCTGGGCCATCTCGGCGAACAGCGTCGTCGACGCGGGGGTGGTGTCCGAGGGCTTGAGGACCACGCAGTTGCCCGCTGCGAGGGCGGGACCGATCTTCCAGACCATCATCATCAGCGGGTAGTTCCAGGGCGTCACCTGGCCGACCACGCCGATCGGCTCGCGTCGCACCATCGAGGTGTGGTCCTTGAGGTACTCCCCGGCGGCGCGCCCCTCGAGTACCCGGGCGGCGCCGGCGAAGAACCTGAGCTGGTCGATGGCCGGCGGCAGCTCCTCGTCGGTCGTGAAGCCGATCGGCTTGCCGGTGTCCTTGGACTCGACGCCCACGAACTCCCCGGCGCGCGACTCCAGCGCGTCGGCGATCCTCAGCAGCGCTCGCTGCCTCTCCGCCGGCGTCGTCTCGCCCCACGCATCGAAGGCCGTCGCCGCGGCCTGGTAGGCCCGGTCGACGTCCTCGGCTCCCGACATCGGCGCCGCGGCGTAGACCTCCCCGGACGTCGGGTCGAGCACGTCGTAGGTCTCCCCCGAGGCCGACGGGACCCCTCGGCCGTTGATGATGTTCTCGAACGTGCTCGCCATCCTTGCGTTTCCTCACGTGGACGTCACTGACCATCGCGAGCCTAGCCAGCCCTGGGCCGTTCCGATAGGGCACCCCGGCGACGGAATCAGTGGTTGAGGGCCGTCGGATATCTGGTTTGCCCCGAACGGAGCGGCACACACCCACGGATTCGCTTGCCGTTGGCTGCCGAAACGGGCACCATGGACAAGGTAGACGTACCCCACCTCACCGAGAGAGACCGCGATGTTGCAGCACGACGGCCACGCCTTGGACGAGGAGACCTTCCAGGGCCTCCAGACCTCGGCCAAGGACCACCTCTGGATGCACTTCACCCGGCACTCCAGCTACGACGAGGCCGACGTCCCGATCATCGTCCGCGGCGAAGGGGCATACGTGTACGACGCGCGTGGCCGCCGCTACCTCGACGCGCTCGCCGGCCTGTTCGTCAACCAGCTCGGGCACGGACGCACCGACCTCGCCGAGGCGGCCGCCAAGCAGGCTTCTACGTTGGCCTTCTTCCCGCTCTGGTCCTACGCCCACCCGGCGGCCATCGAGCTCGCCGAGCGGCTGGCCAACTACGCACCGGGCGACCTGAACCGTGTCTTCTTCACCACCGGCGGGGGCGAGGCGGTCGAGACGGCCTGGAAGCTGGCCAAGCAGTACTTCAAGCTCACCGGCAAGCCGATGAAGCACAAGGTGATCAGCCGCTACGTCGCCTACCACGGCACGACCCAGGGCGCGCTGTCGATCACCGGCATCCCGGACGCGAAGAAGTATTTCGAGCCCCTCGTGCCCGGGACCCACAAGGTGCCGAACACCAACTTCTACCGCGCTCCCGAGCACGGGGACGACCTCGAGGCCTTCGGCCGCTGGGCCGCGGACCAGATCGGCCTCGCCATCGAGATGGAGGGTCCCGACACCGTAGCCGCCGTCTTCCTGGAGCCGGTGCAGAACTCCGGTGGCTGCTTCCCGCCCCCGCCCGGCTACTTCGAGCGGGTCCGGGAGATCTGCGACGAGCACGACGTGCTCCTGGTCAGCGACGAGGTCATCTGCGCCTTCGGGCGCCTCGGCCACATCTTCGGTGCCGAGCGCTACAACTACCAGCCCGACATCATCACCTTCGCCAAGGGCATCACCTCCGGCTACTCCCCGCTCGGCGGCATGGTCGCCAGCGACCGGTTGATGGAGCCTTTCCGGCACGGCACCGAGATGTTCGCCCACGGCTACACCTTCGGCGGCCACCCGGTCTCCTCGGCAGTGGCGCTGGCCAACCTCGACGCGTTCGAGAATGAGGGCATCACCAAGCACGTCCGGGCCAACGAGGACGCCTTCCGCTCCACCCTGGAGAAGCTGCTCGACCTGCCGATCGTGGGCGACGTCCGCGGCGACGGCTACTTCTACGGGATCGAGATGGTCAAGGACAAGACGACCAAGGAGACCTTCGACGGCCCCGAGGCGGAGCGGCTGCTGCGTGGCTACATGTCCAAGGCCCTCTACGACTCCGGGCTCTACTGCCGCGCCGACGACCGGGGCGACCCGGTCATCCAGCTCTCGCCGCCGCTGATCTGCGGGCAGGAGCACTTCGACGAGATCGAGCAGAAGCTCCGGGTGGTTCTGGAGAAGGCCTGGACCCTGCTCTGAGGTGCCGGGGACGGCGGGGACGGCGGGGACGGCGCGAGGGACGACCGGCCACAGCCCCCGTCACGTCCCCGCCACCCTCCTTGCACGGTCCCTGTCCCGCCACCTCGTGGAGGGGACAGGCTCAGGAGTCGAACCCCAGACCCATCCGGTCCAGGGCACGGAGCCAAAGGTTGCGCTGGCCCGCGCGCCCGTCGGCGGACGCGAGCGAGCGCCGAGTGAGCTCGACCCCCGCGTAGCGCAACGGCTCCGGCGGGAAGGGCAGCGGGTGACGCCGCACCATCTCCAGCTCGGTCCGCTCGGTGTGCAGGCCGTCGACGAGGTCGAGGGCGACCTGCGCGCCGAACCGGGTCGCGGCCACGCCCAGCCCCGTGTACCCCAGTGCGTAGGAGAGGCGACCGCCCATCGCCGTGCCGAAGAAGGCCGCGAACCGCGAGCAGGTGTCGATCACCCCCGCCCAACGATGAGTGAACCCCAGGCCCTCGAGCTGCGGGAACGTCGCGAAGAAGTGCTCGGCCAGCCGCTCGTGGGTCACGGACTGCTCCAGGCGCGGGTCGATACGGCTGGCGTAGTGGTAGACCGCGTCGTAGCCGCCCCACAGGATCCGGTCGTCGCGAGTCAACCGGTAGTAGTGGAACAGGTTCGCGGCGTCGCCGACACCCTCTCGTCCCCTCCACCCGAGGTCGGCGCGCTGCCCTGCGGACAGCGGCTCGCTCATCAGCACGTAGTCGTAGACCGGCACAGTCATCAGCCGGAGCCGGCGCAGCAGCGAGGGGAAGGCGCTGGTGCCCAGGACGACCCGTCCGGCATCGACGGTGCCCCCTCGGGTGGTGACCCGGACGCCTGAGCCCGCACGCGCCAGACCGATCGCGACCGTGCCCTCGTAGATCCGCACACCTGCCGCCAGGCAGGCCTCGCGCAGTCCCCAGGCCAGTCGGGCCGGCTCGACCAGCGCCGTACCGTCCGCGTCGAAGAGTCCGCCGAGGTACGTCGGGGAGTCGACCCGGGCGCGCACGCCGTGGGCGTCGAGGAGCACCACGTCATGACCCGCGGCCCTCCGCGCACCCGCCTCCTGGGCCAGCTCCTCGACCTGGTGCGGGGCCGTGGCTACGGCCAGCTCGCCGGTCGTCTCCCAACCGCAGTCGATGCCGAGCCGGGCGATCGTCTGGCCCATGCCCAGGAGGTTCTCGGCCCCCAGTCGGTCCAGTACCTCCAGCTCACCGGGCCAGCGGGCGACGCCGTTCCCGTAGCCGTGGGTCAGGCTGGAGGAGGCGAAGCCGCCGTTGCGGCCGCTGGCCTCGTGTCCGCAGCGGCCGGCCTCGACCAGCACCACGTCACGACCGGGGTCACGCTCCTTGGCCTGCAGGGCGGTCCACAGGCCGGTGTAGCCCCCACCGACCACCGCGAGATCGGCGCGCTCGGCACCGGCCAGGACCGGCAGCAGGCCCGGGCTCTCCGGGTCGTCGAGCCAGAAGGCCCGCGGTGCGGCGTCGGCCAAGGCCCGGTGGCGGGTGACCAGGGGGGCGCGGTGCGTGCTCATCGCTCGCGCTGACGCTGCAGGGCTCCCCCGGCCAGCACCATGCCCAGGGCGATCAGGAACATCACCGCGCCGATCACGTTGACCTGCGGAGGGATGCCGCGCTGGGCCGAGCCCCAGACGAACATCGGGAAGGTGATCGTGTTGCCGTGGTTGAAGTTCGTCACGATGAAGTCGTCGAAGGACAGCGAGAAGCTCAGCAGGGCCGCGGCCAGGATCCCGGGGAAGACCAGCGGGAAGGTGATCCTCCAGAACGTCTGCCACTCGTTGGCGTAGAGGTCCATCGCCGCCTGCTCGTACTGCGAGTCCATGCCCGCGAGCCGCGCCTTGACCGTGACCACGACGAAGGACAGGCAGAACATGATGTGCGCGACCAGGATGGACCAGAAGCCCAGCGAGCCGGCCAGCCTCGCGCTGGTGAACAGAGCGAGCAGCGAGGAGCCCATCACCACCTCGGGCGTGGCCATCGGCAGGAAGATGAGCAGGCTGATCGCTGCGCGCCCGCGGAAGCGGTGGCGGACCAGGGCGAAGGCCACCAGGGTGCCCAGCAGCGTCGCGAAGACCGTGCTCAGGAAGCCGATCTGCAGGCTCTTGGTCACCGACTCGCACATCCCTGCGGCCTGGCACGGGTTGAGCCAGTTGTCCCAGGTGAAGGCGTCGAAGGAGTAGGCCAGGCGGTTCTTCGGGTCGTTGAAGGACATGATGAGCACGAACAGGACCGGCAGGAACATGTAGACCAGCACGGCCAGCGCGAGCAGCATCACCAGGTGCTCGGAGAGCCAGTGCACCGGCCCGCGCCGGGAGGCCGTGACCGGCGACCTGCGCGGTCGCTCACTCGTTCCTCGCTCGGCTCTCTCGCTCACAAGACTGGACTGCTCGCTCGGTCGCTCACTCGTTCCTCGCTCGGCTCTCTCGCTCACAAGAGCTCCTCGGTCCCGGCTCGACGGACGTAGATCATCACCAGCACCACGATCGCGGCCATCAGGATCACCGAGCTCGCCGCGGCCGCCGGGTAGTCCAGCTGGACCAGGAACTGGGAGTCGATCACGTTGCCGATCATCCGCTCGTTGGGGGTGCCCAACAGCTCGGAGTTGATGTAGTCACCCGCGGCGGGGATGAAGGTCAGCAGCGTGCCGGCCACCAGCCCCGGCATCGAGAGCGGCAGCGTGATCTTGCGGAAGGACGTGATCGGGTTCGCGTAGAGGTCCTGGCCGGCCTCGACCAGCCGCGGGTCGATCTTCTCCAGGCTGGCGTAGAGGGGCAGCACCATGAACGGGAGGAAGTTGTAGGTCAGCCCGGTGACCACGGCGAGCGGTGTCGCCAGCAGCCGGCCGTCGTCGGGCAGGACGCTCACCGCCTTGAGGATGCTGACCAGGAAGCCGTTGTCGGAGAGGATCGACTTCCAGGCCAGCGTGCGGACCAGGAAGCTGGTGAAGAACGGGGCGATGACCATGACCAGCATCAGGTTCTTGTAGCGCCCGGCCTTGAACGCAATCGCGTAGGCGAGCGGGTAGCCCAGCAGGATGGCGGCCACGGTCGCGGTGAGCGCGTAGCCGGCCGAGCGGAGGAACTGCTGCTGGTACTCCACCAGGACGCTGAGGTAGTTGCCGAACGACCAGGTCATCGCGTAACCGGTGTCGAGCGAGCCACCGGGGTCGTACAGCGACGTGGCGACCAGCTGGGCGGTCGGCACGGCGAAGAAGATCAACAGCCACACGATGCCGGGAATCAGCAGCAGGTAGCCGACCCGGTCCGAGCGGGGACGGGGCTCGCGTGCCGGCGGATCCGGGGCGTCCTGCTCGGGGTCGGCCGAGGGAGTCTCGACCCCGGTGACGCTCACGACGAGGCGCCGGCGGAGAGGGCGGCGTACGTCTCGTCCCCCGCGTGCGCGTCCTGGTCGGCATCGAGGAGGAAGGTGTGCGCGGGGGTCCAGTGCAGGTCCACCTCGTCACCGCGTCGCAGGACCGCTCGCGCGCCGGTGTTCTGCTCGAAGATCGTGAGCTCCTGGCCCCAGGGCATGGTGACGAGGTACTGCGAGCTCACGCCGATGAAGCTGACGTCGCTGATGCGTCCTCCACCCAACACGTTGGTGCCGTCCCCGCGCTCCTCGGCTTTGGGCGAGACATAGACCTTCTCGGGCCGTACGCCGAGCCAGACCGTGCCCTCGGTGCGGCGGGCCCGGGCGCGGGGGGCCACGAGTCGGGTTCCGTTCACCTCCACCACGACGTCCTCACCGTGCCGGTCGACGACCTCGGCGCGGATCAGGTTCGACTGGCCTAGGAAGTTCGACACGAAGGTCGTCGCCGGGTTGTCGTAGAGGTCGCCGGGGGCACCCATCTGCTCGATGACGCCCTTGTTCATCACCGCGACGGTGTCGGCCATGGTCATGGCCTCCTCCTGGTCGTGGGTGACATGGATGAAGGTGATGCCCACCTCGGTCTGGATGCGCTTGAGCTCGATCTGCATCTGGCGCCGGAGCTTCAGGTCGAGGGCGCCCAAGGGCTCGTCCAGCAGGAGCACGCGGGGGCGGTTGATCAAGGCCCGTGCCAGCGCTACCCGCTGCTGCTGACCACCCGAGAGCTGAGCCGGACGTCGAGACCCGTAGTCCTGGAGCTCGACCAGCTCGAGCATGTCGTCGACCTTCTTCTTCACGTCCTTGACGCCGCGACGCCGCAGCCCGAAGGCGACGTTCTCGAAGATGTTCAGGTGCGGGAAGAGAGCGTAGCTCTGGAAGACGGTGTTGACCGGCCGCTTGTGGGGCTTGAGTCGGGAGATGTCGTCGCCGCCGAGGATGATCGTGCCGCTGGTCGGCTCCTCGAGCCCCGCCACCATCCGCAGGGTCGTGGTCTTGCCGCAGCCGGACGGCCCGAGCAGGGCGAAGAAGTGCCCGGAGGTCACCTCGAGGTCGAGGTCGTCGACCGCGGTGAACCCGGCGAAGCGCTTGGTCAGCCGGGAGAGCGACAGGTCGGCGCCCGCCTCCTGCTCCGTGCTCACGCGCCGGTCACTGCCGCGAACTGCTTCTGGTACCCCTGCTCGGTCTTGGCGTCCATCGCCATCATGTCGTAGGTCTTGGACAAGAGGTCGTCACTGGGGAAGATCAGCTCGTTCTCGGCAAGACTCGGGTCGATCTTGGTCATCGCCTCCTGCGCCCCCTGCACCGGACAGATGTAGTTCACCCACGCCGCGACCTCGGCGGCCACCTCGGGCTGGTAGTAGAAGTCCATCAGCGCCTCGGCGTTCGCCTTGTGCTCGGCCTTGTTGGGCACGATCATGTTGTCGCTCCAGAAGGAGAGTCCCTCCTCGGGCGCCACGAACTTGATGTCCGGGTTGTCGAACTGGAGCTGGATGATGTCGCCCGACCACGCCTCGCAGGCCACGATGTTGCCCTTGGTCAGGTCCTGGGCGTACTCGTTGCCGGTGAAGGCCCGGACCTGACCGGAGTCGACGACCTCCTTGAGCCGGTCGATCGCGACGCCGAACTCGTCGTCGCTGAAGTCGCCGGGGTCGGCCCCGGTCATCAGGAGCAGGAAGATCATCGTGTCCTGCATCTCCGAGAGGAGGCTCACCTTGCCCTTGAGGTCCTTGCGGGTCAGCAGCTCCTCGAAGCTGCCCACCTCCCCCGTCAGCTTCGCGTTGTAGGCGATACCGGTCAGCCCGCTCTGCCACGGCACCGAGTACTCACGGTCGGGGTCCCAGGAGGGGCTGCACAGCCGCTCGGTGAGGTTCGCGGTGACGTGGGGCAGGTTGTCCTTGTCGAGCTTCTGGATCCAGCCCAGGTTGATCATCCGGGCGGCCATGTAGTCGGTCAGCGCGAACACGTCGCGACCCGTGCTCTGGCAGTCCGCGAGCTGGTTGCGCACCACGCCGAAGAACTCCGCGTTGTCGTTCACGTCGGTGACGTAGTCCACCTCGATCCCCGAGCTCTTCTGGAACTGCTGGAGCGAGGGGTAGACCGTCTCCTTCTTGCCGTTCTTCTTGACCCGCTTCTGGTCGACGTAGAGCGGCCAGTTGGAGAAGTGCACCGTCTTCTCGGTGTCGGAGAGGTCGTCGCTGGTGCACGACTCGGTCGTCTGGGTTGCGGACGGCGTGCCACAGGCCGCGAGCAGCCCCGGGGTCCCCACAGCCAGACCTGCGAGCCCGGCGCCCCGGAGGAACCGGCGCCGGCTCACCGGGTTGACCGACGTCTGCCTCATGAGCTGCTCAACCTGTCGACGTTCCTGAGACATCGGGGGGTGTTCCTCTCTGGGGACGGACCGAGAAGTGCCGTGGATCTGCCGTGGATTTTGTCAAAGTACGGGGTCCGCCACAAGGGATCCGGTCGATACGTAACCGCGCTGCAACGAAATCCATCACTTTGGGGGGTGAATCCTTTGACGCGTCAACCACTCGCTGCGAGGATCACCGGGTGAACGGGCGCAGCGGGACCTCCGCCGGTAAGGACGTCATGGTGCTCGACGAGATCTCCAAGGCGATCATCGAGCAGCTCCAGCAGGACGGACGGCGCTCGTACGCCTCGATCGGCAAGGTCGTCGGGCTCTCCGAGGCCGCCGTGCGCCAGCGCGTCCAGCGCCTGATCGAGGCCGGCGTCATGCAGGTCGTCGCGGTGACCGACCCGCTCGAGCTCGGCTTCGCCCGCCAGGCCATGATCGGGATCCGGGTCACCGGCAAGCTGGAGAGCATCGCCGATGCGGTCGCCGCGCTCGATGAGGTCGACTACGTCGTGATCACCGCCGGGGCCTACGACCTGCTGGTCGAGGTGGTGTGCGAGAGCGACGAGGAGCTGCTGCACGTGATCTCCTCGAAGATCCGGACCATGCCGAACGTGGTCTCGACCGAGACCTTCATGTACCTCAAGCTGCGCAAGCAGACCTACTCGTGGGGTGTGCGCTGAGCCGGCAGGCGCCCGACTACGCGGGCCTGTCCCTGTGGCACGGCACCTCTGGGGAGGACTGGTCGCCTCGCACCCGGCTGCCGGGCGACCGCCGGGTCGACGTCGTCGTGGTCGGCGCAGGCTTCACCGGTCTCTGGACCGCCTATTACCTGGCACGCGCCGACCCGTCGCTCTCGGTGATGGTGCTCGAGGCCGAGACCGCCGGGTTCGGGGCCTCGGGCCGCAACGGCGGCTGGTGCTCCGCGCTGTTCCCCGCCTCCTCCGAGGCGTTGGCGCGGCTCCCCGGTGCGGACCGCCCGGCGGCGCAGGCCCAGCACCAGGCCATGCGGGCCAGCGTGGACGAGGTCCTGCGCGTGGCGGCGGAGGAGGGGATCGACGCCCAGGCCCACAAGGGCGGGAGCATCGTCCTGGCCCGGAGCCGTGCCCAACTGGCCGCCGCCTGGGCCGAGGTGAGCCACGCGCGCACGTGGGGACGCGCCGAGGACGACCTTCGCCTGCTCGGCGCAGGAGAGGCGCGCGAGCACCTCGACGCCGCCGGCACCGTGGGCGGCACCTTCACCCCCGACTGCGCGGCGCTGAACCCCACCCGCCTGGTGCGCGGCCTGGCCCGGGTCGTGGAGAGCCTCGGCGTCACCCTCCACGAAGGAACCCGGGTGACCGCGCTGACCTCCGGAGAGGTCCGCACGGCGTACGGGACGGTCCGCGCCGACGTGGTCGTGCGCGCGACCGAGGGCTACACCCCGGCCCTTCCCGGGCTGCGTCGCGCCCTGGCCCCGGTCTACTCGCTGATGGTCGCCACCGAACCGTTGTCCGCCGCGATGTGGGACCAGATCGGTCTTCGGGACCGGCAGACGTTCTCCGACCACCGCAACCTGATCGTCTACGGCCAGCGGACAGCCGACGGACGCCTCGCCTTCGGCGGCCGCGGGGCGCCGTACCACTTCGGCTCGGCGATCAGCGGGGGCTTCGACCGAGACGCGCACGTGCACGCGTCGCTGCGCCAGACGCTGCTCGAGATGCTGCCTGTGCTCTCCTCGGTGCGCTTCACCCACGCCTGGGGCGGTGTGCTCGGTATTCCCCGCGACTGGTGCGCCTCGGTCGGCCTGGACCGCTCCTCGGGGATGGCTGCGGCCGGCGGCTACGTCGGGGACGGGGTGGGGACGTCGAACCTGGCCGGGCGTACCCTGCGCGACCTGATCCTCGGCCACGACACGGCGCTGACCCGGCTGCCGTGGGTCGACCACCACTCCCCCTCTTGGGAGCCCGAGCCGTGGCGCTGGCTGGGGGTCAACGCCGGTCTGACCACGATGGCGACCGCCGACCTCGAGCAGCGCCTGACCCGGCGCCGCAGTGTCCTGGTTAGAGCGATGGCGCCGCTGACCGGTGGGCACTGAGGGACGACTCGCCGAGGTGGCGAGGTGGCCACGATGCTTGCCTTTACCCGTCGGAATAGGGTTTGCTGCTCTGCCATGGAGAGCAATTCAATTATCTGGGCCGCAGAGGCCGCCGAGTCCTGGGGCTGGCTGGCCACCGTCGAGGACGCCATCAACGGATCGTTCGCGCCGATCGAGAAGGCCGTCAGTTCGGTCATCTTCTACGCGCCGACGATCTTCGGGGTCGATCTCCCGCTGATCGTGTTCTGGCTGGTGATCGCGGCCACCGTGTTCACGATCTATTTCAAGGGGATCCAGTTCACCGGGTTCCGCACGTCCGTCGACTTGGTGAGAGGCAAGTACTCCCGCCACAGCGACCCAGGTGAGATAACGCACTTCCAGGCGCTCTCCTCTGCGGTGTCCGGCACCGTGGGCCTGGGCAACATCGCCGGGGTCGGCGTCGCGGTCACCATCGGCGGGCCCGGAGCGACCTTCTGGATGATCGTGGCCGGCCTCCTGGGCATGTGCACGAAGTTCGTCGAGTGCACGCTCGGGGTGAAGTACCGCGAGATCCACGAGGACGGGACCGTCACCGGCGGTCCCTTCAAGTACCTCCCGGTGGCGTTCGAGCGCTTCGGTGCCCTCCCCTCCCGCATCCTGACCATCATCTTCGCTGTCGCGCTCTTCCTCTTCGGCGCGGTCGGCGGCAACATGTTCCAGGCCAACCAGACCTTCGCCCAAGCCCAGGAGGTCACCGGCGGCGCGGACGGCTTCCTCGGCGGCTCCGGCTCGGCGCTGATCTTCGGCATCGTCCTGGCCGTGCTCGTCGGCGCGGTCATCCTCGGCGGCATCTCCTCGATCGCGAAGGTCACCAGCAAACTTGTGCCCCTGATGGCCGGCATCTACCTGGTCGCCTGCGCCCTGGTCATCCTCGGCAACTTCAGCAACATCCCCAACGCAGTCGGCCAGATCATCACCGGCGCCTTCAACCCCAACGGCATCGCCGGTGGTGCCATTGGTGTGCTGATCGTCGGCTTCCAGCGCGCGGCCTTCTCCAACGAGGCCGGGGTCGGGTCGGCCCCGATCGCGCACGCCGCGGTCAAGACCAAGCACCCGGTCTCCGAAGGCTTCGTGGCCCTGCTCGAGCCCTTCATCGACACCGTCATCGTCTGCACGATGACCGCGCTGACCATCGTCATCGCCGACACCACATTCTACAACGACGCGCAGGCTGGCGTCCTCAACGGGGAGCCGACGCCGGACGGCGTGGTCGTCACCTCGCGGGCCTTCGAGACCTTCCTCCCGCAGTTCCCGGTGATCCTGGCCATCGCGGTGTCGCTCTTCGCGTTCTCGACGCTGATCACCTGGAGCTACTACACGATGAAGTGCTGGACGACCCTGTTCGGTCGGACCAAGACCACCGAGAACGTCTTCAAGGTCGTGTTCTGCCTGTTCACCGTCCTGGGCAGCGTGCTCACCTTCGAATCGGTGCTGAACTTCGCCGACGGCATGCTCTTCGTCGCCGCGATCGTCAACCTCACCGCGTGCTACATCCTGCTCCCGAAGGTGAAGGAGGAGCTCGTCTCCTTCCGCGAGGGCCTCCGGTCCGGATCGATCGAGGTCGTCCCGGTCGAGGAGCGCGCCAACACCTGATCGGCCTGATCCCGGTAGACCCGGGGTCGTGCGGAGCCTCTGCGTCCCGGGGGGGGGGGCGCCCGCGGCCCCACCCCGGGCGGAGGGGGGGACGCGGCCCCCGGGGCGCGGGGGGGGAGGGGGGCGCAC
>JBBPYL010000045.1:0-21494 GCA_038199935.1 Propionibacteriales bacterium
GGCTCAGCGGCGACGAGGCCACCGGGGCGCGCATCGTGGCCCGTTCGGTTGACGAGCCGCTGCGGTGGATCGCCGAGAACGGCGGCGTGAACGGCTACGTCGTGGTGACCAAGGTCCGCGAGGGCAAGGTCGGCCACGGCTACAACGCTGCGACCGAGGAGTACGGCGACTTCGTCGCGCAGGGTGTGCTCGACCCGGTCAAGGTCACCCGCTCGGCGCTGGTCAACGCGGCCTCGATCGCTGGGATGCTGCTGACCACGGAGACCCTCGTGGTCGAGAAGCCCGAGGACGACGACTCGGCCCCGGCCGGGCACGGGCACGGGCACGGGCACGGTCACTGACCGCCCCCGCACTCGCACCACTGCTCCACCCCGACGGGCGGAGGCTCTCCGGAGCCTCCGCCCGTCGGGCGTCCGGGGGCGGTGCGGGTTTCGTGGCCGCAACATGCGCGATGCCTGGCTGGTACCTGGGCGGGTGAGTGCGTGGGAGGACTCACCGCACGCGCCGGTCGGTCGGCGTGACCCCTCGACCGCGGCGGGGGCCGGCTTCCGGCGCCGTTAGGATGGCGGTCTGCCGACCCCGTCCCCCCGGAAGGGCTTCATGGACCTCACCGCCTCCGGCGTCCCCGACAAGTTCGCGGCCCTCGGCCTGACCTACGACGACGTCCTCCTCCTGCCCGGGGAGACCGACGTCATCCCCAGCGAAGTCGACACCACCACCCGGCTCACCCGCGAGATCTCGCTGCGGATCCCCCTGGTCTCCAGCGCGATGGACACCGTCACCGAGTCCCGGATGGCCATCGCGATGGCCCGGCAGGGGGGCATCGGCGTCCTGCACCGCAACCTCTCCATCGAGGACCAGGCCTACCAGGTCGACCTGGTCAAGCGGACCCAGACGGGGATGATCCCCAACCCGGTGACCATCGGACCTAAGGCGACGCTGGAGGACCTCGACGAGAAGTGCGGCGAGTACCGCGTCTCGGGCCTGCCGGTCATCGACGAGGGCAGCACTCTGCTCGGCATCATCACCAACCGGGACCTGCGATTCGTGCCCGTCGCTGAGTGGAGCCACCGGCTGGTCGGCGACGTGATGACCCCGATGCCGTTGATCACCGGCCCCGACGACATCACCCGGGAGGACGCGACGGCCCTGCTGCGCCAGCACAAGCGCGAGCGACTGCCGCTGGTCGACGCCCAGGGCCGTCTCTGCGGGCTGATCACGGTTAAGGACTTCGTGAAGTCCGAGCAGTTCCCGCACGCCTCCAACGACGGGCAGGGTCGCCTGCTGGTCGGTGCGGCCATCGGCTACTTCGGGGACGCCTGGGAACGGGCGGCGACCCTGGTCGAGGCCGGCGTCGACGTGCTCGTGCCCGACGTGGCCAACGGGCACGCCCGACTGATGCTGGAGATGATCGCCCGGCTCAAGAAGGATCCGGCCACCCGCCACGTGCAGGTCATCGGCGGAAACGTCGGTACCCGTGCGGGCGCCCAGGCTCTGGTCGACGCCGGCGCGGACGCGGTCAAGGTCGGGGTCGGCCCCGGGTCGATCTGCACCACCCGTGTGGTCGCCGGGGTCGGCGTACCCCAGGTCACCGCCATCTACGAGGCCTCGCTGGCCTGCGGACCTGCGGGCGTGCCTGTGGTCGGGGACGGCGGCCTCCAGCACTCCGGCGACATCGCCAAGGCCCTGGTCGCCGGCGCCGACAGCGTCATGGTCGGCTCGCTGCTGGCCGGCTGCGAGGAGAGCCCCGGCGAGCTGATCTTCCTCAACGGCAAGCAGTACAAGGCCTACCGCGGGATGGGCTCGATCGGGGCGATGGCCTCCCGGGGCAAGACGTCGTTCTCCAAGGACCGCTACTTCCAGGCCGATGTCGCCACCGACGACAAGATCGTCCCCGAAGGCATCGAGGGTCAGGTTGCCTACCGCGGTCCCCTCTCCGCGGTCGCCCACCAGCTCGTCGGCGGGCTGCACCAGTCGATGTTCTACGTCGGCGCGCACAACGTGCCCGAGCTCCAAGAGCGTGGCCGCTTCGTGCGGATCACCTCCGCGGGGCTCAAGGAGAGCCACCCCCACGACATCCAGATGACCGTCGAGGCGCCGAACTACGCAGGTCGCTAGCCTCGTTCGACACCTCCGAGGACCCCACCGACGAGGCCACCGGAAGGACCCCATGGAGATCGAGATCGGCCGTGCCAAGCGGGGACGGCACGCCTACTCCTTCGACGACGTGGCGATCGTCCCGTCGCGGCGTACGCGCGACCCGGAGGAGGTCTCCGTCGCCTGGCAGATCGACGCCTACCGCTTCGAGCTCCCGATCCTGGCCGCCCCGATGGACTCGGTGATGTCGCCGGAGACGGCGGTGGCCTTCGGTCGGGCCGGAGGGCTGGGAGTCCTCGACCTCGAGGGTCTGTGGACCCGCTACGACGACCCGGGCGACCTGCTCGCCGAGGTCGCCGGGCTGCACGGCGCGCAGGCGACGGCGAGGCTGCAGGAGATCTACGCCGAGCCGGTCAGGCCCGAGCTGATCACCGCGCGGCTCCAGCAGATGCGCGAGGCGGGCGTCACCGTGGCCGGCTCGCTCTCCCCGCAGCGGACCAAGGAGTTCTTCAAGACGGTCGTCGACGCCGGAGTGGACATGTTCCTGATCAGGGGCACCACCGTCTCAGCCGAGCACGTCTCTGCCCAGTCCGAGCCGTTGAACCTCAAGGAGTTCATCTACGAGCTCGACGTCCCCGTGGTGGTCGGCGGATGCGCCACCTCGCAGGCCGCCCTGCACCTGATGCGCACGGGAGCGGCCGGCGTGCTCGTCGGGTTCGGCGGCGGCGCCGCGCACACCACCCGCACGGTCCTCGGGGTGGCGGTGCCGATGGCCAGCGCGGTGGCCGACGTCGCGGCGGCACGGCGCGACTACCTCGACGAGTCCGGCGGACGCTACGTGCACGTGATCGCCGACGGGTCGATCGGCCGGTCCGGCGACGTGGCGAAGGCAATCGCCTGCGGCGCCGACGCGGTGATGGTCGGCTCCCCGCTGGCCCGGGCCTCCGAAGCCCCTGGTCGTGGCTTCCACTGGGGCTCGGAGGCGTGGCACCCCGAGCTGCCGCGGGGCCAGCGGATCGAGATCGGGACGGTCGGCACCCTCTCGGAGATCCTCTTCGGCCCCTCCCGGGTCGCCGACGGGACGATGAACCTGGTCGGGGCGTTGCGTCGGGCGATGGCGACCACCGGCTACACCGACCTCAAGGAGTTCCAGCGGGTCGAGGTCGTCGTCACCTGAGCGGTTGGGCACCACCCCGCGTGCGGCATAGGGTCGCGGGATGACGCTCGCGCTCAGCCCGCAGGCCCGTGACCACGCTCTGGCCGAACTGGAGGCGACCGAGCTCGACGTCCTGGTGGTGGGCGGGGGAGTGGTCGGCACCGGCACGGCGCTGGACGCCGTCACCCGCGGCCTGAGCACCGGGCTGGTCGAGCAGCGGGACTTCGCCTCCGGCACGTCCTCGCGTTCGAGCAAGCTCATCCACGGCGGATTGCGCTACCTGGAGATGCTCGACTTCGCCCTGGTCCGGGAGGCGCTCCAGGAGCGGGGCCTGCTGCTGACCCGGCTCGCGCCGCACCTGGTCCGGCCCGTCTCCTTCCTGTACCCGCTCACCCACCGGGGCTGGGAGCGGCCCTACGTCGGCGCCGGCTTGGCGCTCTACGACGCCATGGCCATGGCCGGCAAGTACGACATGGGGGTGCCCCGGCACCGACACCTGCTGCGCCGACAGGTGGCCCGGATCGCTCCGGACCTCAAGCCCGAGGCGATGACCGGCGCGATCCGCTACTACGACGCCCAGGTCGACGACGCCCGCCACACACTGGCCGTCGCGCGGACCGCGGCCAGCCACGGCGCCCACTGCGCGACCCGGACCCAGGTGGTCGGCTTTCTGCGCGAGGGCGAGCGGGTGACCGGGGCCCGGGTGGTCGACCTGGAGACAGGGCGCGAGCTCGAGATCCGGGCCCGGGTCGTGGTCAACGCCGCCGGGGTCTGGACCGACGAGATCCAGGAGCTGGTCGGCGGCCGTGGCTCGCTGAACGTCCAGGCCAGCAAGGGCATCCACCTGGTCGTGCCCCGGGACCGGATCCGCTCCGAGAGCGGCATCATCTTGCGCACCGAGAAGTCCGTGCTCTTCGTCATCCCCTGGGGACGGCACTGGATCATCGGGACCACCGACACCACCTGGGACCTGGACAAGGCACATCCGGCCGCCTCCCGGGCCGACATCGACTACCTGCTCGATCACGTCAACACGGTGCTCAAGGAGCCGCTGGACCACGACGACGTTGAGGGGGTCTACGCCGGGCTACGGCCGCTGCTGACCGGCGAGTCGGAGCCGACGAGCAAGATCTCGCGCGAGCACACCGTGGTCGCCCCGGTTCCGGGCCTGGTGATCATTGCAGGAGGCAAGTACACGACGTACCGGGTGATGGGTCGCGACGCCGTGGACGCGGCGGCGCACTCGCTGGGTGGAGCGGTACCCGACTCCATCACCGACCGGGTTCCGCTGGCGGGCGCGCACGGCTACGAGGCCCGCACCAACCAGCGTGCCGGCCTGGCTCGGTCCTCGGGCCTGCACGTCGCCCGGATCGACCACCTGCTCGGCCGGTACGGCGGGCTGGTCGACGAGCTGTTGGCGCTGGTCGCCGACGAGCCGGCGCTGGGCGAGCCGCTGCCGGGGGCGGAGGACTACCTGTGTGCCGAGGTGCGCTATGCGGTGACCCACGAGGGAGCCCGCCACCTCGACGACGTGCTGACCCGGAGGACCCGGATCTCGATCGAGACCTTCGACCGCGGGGTGGCGGCGGCGCGGCCCGCGGCCGAGTTGATGGCCGCGGCCCTCGACTGGGATCCGGCCCGGCTCGAGGACGAGGTCGACCACTACCGGCGCCGCGTCGAGGCCGAGCGGCAGAGCCAGCTCAAGCTGACTGACCAGGAGGCCGATGAGGCCCGGGTCCAGGTCCGCGACATTCTCTGACCCCGGGCGCGGTGGTGAGCCCGCACGCGCAAGGAGGCGGTGTCGGGCTCAGGGCCCGGCACCGCCTCCTGGGGCGTCGTTCAGCGCGCGTTGCGGGCGCGCCGGCGAGCCAGTCGGACCTGGCCGCGCTGCTCGCGCTCCCGCGAGTGACGCTGCCGGTCGCGAATCGTGCTCGCGGCGAGGTCGAGCATGAGGGAGGGGGCCTGCCCGGTGGACATCTGCGACTACTTCCTGGGGATCGAGTGCCCGGGGACGGTCGTCGCGCCGGGCCATTTGTTGATAACTCAACTATAGCGCGTCGGTAATGTTCATCAACCGACTTTGCCGGTTACCGGACGTGACGTCCCTCTCCCTTGCTTGGCCTGGGGGTTGATTTTAGTTCAAGAGTCGTACTTAATGAGGGAATGCCTCTGGTCATCGGTCTGGACTCCTCGACGCAGTCCACCAAAGCCCTGCTCGTCGACGCGGAGGACGGCACGATGCTCGACGAGGCACGCGCGTTGCACCCGCCCGGGACACAGGTCGATCCCCGGGCCTGGCTGCACGCCGCCGACGCCGTCACCGAGACGATGGGGCCCCGGGCGGCCGCCCTCTCGGTCGGCGGGCAGCAGCACGGCATGGTCGCCCTCGACTCGGACTGCGAGCCGGTCCGCGACGCCCTGCTGTGGAACGACACCCGCTCCGCCGACGCGGCCGCTGCCCTCGTCGAGGAATGGGGCGGCGGCCAGGCCTGTGCGGACCTGATCGGCAGCGTCCTGGTCGCCTCGTTCACCCTCAGCAAGCTCCGCTGGCTGCGCGAGTACGAGCCCGAGCGGGCCGTCCGGGTCGAGTCCGTGCTGCTGCCCCACGACTACGTCTCCCACCACTTGGCAGCGGCGGGCACTCCCGCGTGGACCGATCGGGGTGACGCCTCGGGCACAGGCTACTTCTCGACCCGGGAGAACGTCTGGCTGCCCGACCTCGTCGAGGCGGCCCTGGGTCAGCAGGCCCGGCTGCCGCGAGTGGCCGAGCCCGGTGAGGCGGCCGCCGAGACGGCGCGCGGACAGGTCCTCGGAGCGGGCACCGGCGACAACATGGCCGCCGCGCTCGGGATGGACCTCGGCCCCGACGACGTGCTCGTCTCCGTCGGCACCTCCGGCGTGGCCTCCGGCATCTCGGCCCACCCGGTGGCGGACGGCTCGGGGACGGTCACCGGCTTCGCCGACGCCCGAGGCGGCTTCCTGCCGATGGTCACCACCATGAACGCCGCCCAGATCCTCAGCCTCCAGGCCGATCTGCTCGGGGTCCCCCTCGAGGACCTCTCCGCCCTCGCGCTCAGTGCGCCGGCCGGGGCCCACGGCGTGACCCTGCTTCCCTACTACGGCGGCGAGCGGACCCCGAACCGCCCGCACGCCACCGGCACCTGGTCGGGCCTGCGGCCCTCGACGACCCGTGCCGACCTGGCCCGCGCCGCCTTCGAGGCGCTGCTGTGCGCACTGGCCGACGCCGTGGACGCCCTGGAGGAGGCCCGAGGGCGGCCCGCGGAGCGCGTGCTGCTCGTGGGCGGCGCAACGGCGTCGGAGGCCTTGCGTGCGCTGGCCCCGGCCGTGCTCGGCCGCCCCGTCGTGGTCCCCGCGCCGATGGAGTACGTGGCGCGGGGGGCCGCCCGTCAGGCCGCCTGGGCCCTGGCCGGGACGCCCTCGCCGCCGACCTGGCCCCGACCCGGCGACACGCTGCTCGAGGCCGACCCAACCCCCGACGTACGCACCGCGTACGCGGACCTCCGCGACCGCACCCGGTCGTGGTCATGACAGAGAGGCACCAGATGAGCGGCACTCCCGTCCCCACTCCCGAGGACAAGTTCTCCTTCGGGCTGTGGACCGTGGCCTACCCCGGGCGCGACCCCTTCGGAGACCCGACCCGGGCGCCGATGGACCCCGTCTACGCGCTGGAGAAGCTGGCCTCGCTGGGCGCGTACGGCGTGAACTTCCACGACGACGACGTGATCGACTTCGGCTGCGACGACGCCACCCGGGAGGCGACCATCGCGCGCTGGAAGCAGGGGCTGGCCGACACCGGTCTCGCGGTCACCACCGCGACCACCAACCTCTTCACCCACCCGGTCTTCAAGGACGGTGCCTTCACCTCCAACGACCGCGACGTGCGTCGCTTCGCGCTGCGCAAGGTGCTGCGCAACATCGACCTGGCCGCCGAGTTGGGGGCGGAGACGTACGTGTGCTGGGGCGGGCGCGAGGGCGCCGAGTCCGGTGCGGCCAAGGACGTGGCCGCGGCGCTGGACCGCTATCGCGAGGGCTTCGACCTGATCACCCAGTACATCGTCGACCGCGGGTACGACGTCCGGCTCGCCATCGAGCCCAAGCCCAACGAGCCGCGCGGCGACATCTTCCTGCCCACGATCGGGCACGCCCTGGCCTTCATCACGACCCTGGAGCGCCCCCAGATGGTCGGGGTGAACCCGGAGATCGGGCACGAGGAGATGGCCGGGCTGAATGCCGCGCACGGCTACGCCCAGGCCATGTGGCAGGGGAAGCTCTTCCACATCGACCTCAACGGCCAGCACGGGCCCCGCTACGACCAGGACCTGCGCTTCGGCGCCGGCAACGTCCGCGGCGCCTTCTGGGTCGTCGACACCCTGCTCGCCGGCGGGTACGACGGGCCGGTGCACTTCGACTTCAAGACGCCGCGCACCGAGGACGACCACGGAGTCTGGGTCGCGGCACAGGCCTGCATGACCAACTACCTGATCCTGCGCGACAAGGCCCGGGCCTTCCGGGCCGACCCCGAGGTGGTCGGCGCGCTCGAGGCAGCCGGGCTGCCGGGTCTCTCGGTCCCCACGCTGGCCGAGGGTGAGACCTGGGAGAGCCTGGTCGCCGAGTCCGACCCCGACATCGCCGCGATCGCCGAGCGGGGCGCCGGGTTCGAGCTGCTCGACCAGCTCGCCCTCGAGCACCTCTACGGCGTCCGAGGCTGAGCGCGGCGCCGTGCCGGCCACGACGGAGTCGGTGCGCCGGCACAATGCGGCTCTGGTCCTCTCCAGCCTGCGACTCCGGGGCCCGGCCACCCGGGCCCAGTTGGCCGAGCGGACCGGGCTGGCCAAGGCCACGGTCGGCGTCATCGTGGCCGACCTTGACGCCGGCGGCGCCCTGAGCGAGGAGGAGACGCGGGCCGGCGCGCGGGGCAGGCCCGGCCGACCGGTCCGGCTGGCCGGGTCGGTGCATCTCTCCCTGGGTCTGGAGATCAACGTCGACTACGTCGCCGCCGTGGTCTTGGACCTGACCGGCGCGGTGGTGCACACCAGCACGCTGCCCGTCACCGGTGACGCCTCGTCGGCCCAGACGCTGGTCGTGCGGCTGGCTCAGGAGGTGACCGAGCGCTTCCCCGCCGACCGGCACGTGCTGGTCGGTGCGCACGTGGCCGTCCCCGGGCTGGTCCGGCGTACCGAGCGGGAGGTGCTCTGGGCGCCGAATCTCGCCCTGCACGGCACCCGGAGGCTGGGCAGTGACCTGCTCGACGCGGTCGGGGAGGCCCTGACCGGCCGCGTCCCGGTCCAGATCAGCAACGACGCGAACTGCGCGGCGCTGGCCGAGGCGTTCCACGGCCAGGCCCGCGATGTCCCGGATGCGCTCTACCTCACCGGAACGGTCGGCATCGGTGCCGGGATCCTGCACGAGGGTCGGCTCTTCGGCGGTGCCGACGGCTTCGCCGGGGAGGTGGGGCACATGCCCGTCGGTGATCTCGACGCGCAGTGCGGCTGTGGGCTGAGGGGCTGCTGGGAGGCGTCCGTCGGGCTGCACGCGATGCTGGCCGCAGTGGGCCTGCCGGAGGTCGGTACGCCGGTGCGCTCGGCCGAGCAGGTGGCGCGTCGGGCGCCGGACGAGCCGAGTGTCCGGGAGGGCCTCGAGCTGGTCGGCCGACACCTGGGGGCCGGGCTGGCCACGCTCACCCAGGTGCTGGACCCGGAGCGGATCGTCCTGGGGGGCTACTTCGTGCCGTTGGGGGAGTGGCTGCTGGAGCCGGCCCGGGATGTGCTCGCGGAGCGTCTGGCTCCCAGCGGACGTCGCCCGCCCGACGTGGGGCTGAGCGGCCTGGGCATCCTGGCTGCGGCGACTGGGGCGGCCGAGCTGTCCCTGCGCGAGGTCTTCACCGGCACAACCCCCCTACCCCGATTCGTCCGCGATTCAGGGGCTGGTCACCCCGGGCGACGCGCGGACGAATCGGGGTAGGGGGCGGTTGCTGGCCGACAGCAGGGCGCCGGCCGGATCGGCGAAGAGGCTGTCGAAGGCGATCTCGGAGGCGCCGAGCAGCACCGAGTCCTCACCCAGCCCCGGGAGCGAGACGGTCACGCTCTCCGCGGCGGCGCGCAGGGCCCGTCCGGCCAGCGCGGTGTCCACCTCGCTGCGCACCAAACCGTAGACCCAGGACAGGAAGCCGCCGAGGACGATCATCTGCGGGTTGAGCACGTTGACCAGGCTGCCCAGGCCGTCGCCGAGGTCCGTACCGACCTGACGCAGCTGCGGGGTCCCCTCGCTCAGCGAGGCCAGCCGCACCGCGAGCTCGCCCATCCGTTCCGGCGGAAGACCGAGGGAGGCGGCGATCGCCGGCCCGCCGACGCTGATCTCCCAGCAGCCCCGGTTCCCGCAGTGACACAGCGGACCGTCGCCGTTGAAGGGGAGGTGGCCGACCTCGCCGGCGTACCCGCCGACCCCCTCTATCCGCCGTGCCCCGGCGATGACGCCCGCGCCGACGCCGATGTTGCCCGCCAGGTAGATCAGGTCGGTCGCGCCGACACCGGCGCCGCGCTCGTGCTCGGCGAGAGCGCCGAGGTCCGCGTCGTTGCCGATCCGGATCGGGACGTCGGCGCCGAGCAGGTCGGCCACCAAGGTGACGAAGCCGACGTCGACCCAGCCCAGGTTGGGCGCCACCCGGACGAGGCCGTCGGCGCGGTGGACCAGCCCGGGGACGGCGATCCCGATGCCCACCAGGGGAAGCGAGCCGAGCGTGCGGGTCGTCGTCTCATCGATGAGCCGCACGACCTGGGCGGCGACCGCGGCCGGGTCCAGGCTGGGGTCGACCGGCTCGGAGCTCCGGTCGTGGACGGCCCCGGAGAGGCCGACCCCGGCGACCGTCACGTGGTCGACGCCGACGTCCACGGCGACCACGTAGGGACCCGAGTCGCTGGGACGTACGTCGGAGGAGGGTCGCCCGACCCCCGGACGCCCGGTCGGCGAGCCGGGGGCCTGCTCGGTCATCCCGAGCTCCTCGAGCTCGGCGACCAGGCCGGCGATGGTGCTCCGGTTGAGCTCCATCCGCGCGGTGAGCTCGGCCCGGGAGAGCGGACCGGAGCGGTGGATGTGCCGCAACAGGGTGCCCAGGTTGTGCCGGCGCAGGCCCTCCTGGTTCGTGCCCGTGCCTGCGCGCTCGCCGCTCTTCATCACCCCATGCCCGCGGCCGACCGGCGGCGGCGCGAGACGGCGTCGACGCCAGCGGCGAGCAGAAGCACGCCTCCAGTGACCAGGAAGTTGATGTAGGCAGCCTGGTTGAGCAGACCCAGGCCGTTGGCGATGGTGGAGATGACCAGGCCGCCGACGACGGCGTCCTGGGCCTTCCCCTTGCCGCCGAACAGGCTGGTGCCACCGATCACTGCGGCACCCACGGCGTAGAGCAGGGTGTTGCCGGCGCCGGAGGACGCCGAGACCTTGCCGGTGTACGAGGCGGCGATGATGCCGGCCACCGCGGCCATGGTCGAGCAGATGATGAAGGCGGAGGCGCGGACCCGGAGCACGTTGATGCCGGCGCGCCGGGCGGCCTCGGCGTTGCCGCCCACGGCGTAGAGGTGGCGGCCGTAGACCGTGCGGGAGAGCACGAAGGTCCACAGGACCAGCAGGACGCCGACCAGGGGCAGGACGTAGGGGATCCCGCTGATCGGGAAGGCCTGGTTGAGGCTGCGGTTCAGGTTCAGCGCGTAGGTCGCGCCGAGCAGGATGATCGCGACGGCGGCGATCTTGGCCACGATCACCGGCAACGGCTGGTGGGCCAGCTGGCCGGCGACCTGGCGGCGGTAGCGCAGCAGGACGATCGCGGCGTATCCCAGGACGGAGGCGACGGCCAGGAGCCACCCGACCCACACCTGGAGGTTGCTGATGGTGATGCCGCGCAGGACCGGGTCGCTGACCCGCAGCGAGCCGCCCTGCCCGATCAGCTTGAGCGAGATCCCCTGGATGGCCAGGAAGAAGGCCAGGGTGACCACGAACGACGGGATGCCCAGCCGGGCGACCAGCGAGCCGATGGTCAGGCCGAGGATCGCGCCGGAGAGGAGGCCGGCGAGCACCGCGACGTACCAGCTCCAGCCGTAGTCGACGATGAGCAGCGCGGTCACACAGGCCGACATCCCGCCGGCCACGCCCGCGGACAGGTCGATGTCGCCGACGAGGAGCACCATGACGAGGCCCATCGCGAGCACGCAGATGGCGCCGGCCTGGGTCAGCAGGTTGGTGATGTTGAGCAGGGAGAGGAACCGGTCGTTGGCGAGGCTGAAGACCGTGACGAGGACAACGAGGCCCAGCAACGCGGGCAGCGAGCCCATGTCGCCGCCCTTGACGCGGCCCATGTAGGCGCTGAAGTAGTCGCCGACGCTGTCGGAGTCCTTGTCGTCCGCCGCGAAGGCAGAGCTGGGGGTGTTCGGTGCGTCCTGGGTGGTGCGGCTCATGTCTGGGTGCTCCTGTTCAGGACGAGAGTCCGGCGCGGTCGGCATCGAGGCCCAGGTCACCGGAGCGACCGGCGGTGATGAGCTCGACGACCTGGCTGTGGGTGACGTCCTTGGCCGGGACGTCAGCGGCGACCTGGCCGAGGTAGAGCGCGCTGATCCGGTCGGCCACCTCGAAGACGTCGGTCATGTTGTGCGAGATGAGCACGACGCCGAGCCCCCGGTCGGCCAGGCGGCGTACGAGGTCGAGGACCTGGCGGGTCTGGGCCACGCCGAGCGCGGCGGTCGGCTCGTCGAGCAGGACGATCTTCGAGTTCCACAGCACGGCCTTGGCGATGGCCACGGTCTGGCGCTGTCCGCCGGACAGGCTGGAGACGCTCTGGCGTACGGACTTGACCGTGCGGACCGAGAGCGAGGTCAGAGTCTCCCGGGCCCGGGACTCCATGGTGTGCTCGTCGAGGCTGACACCCTTCTTGAGCTCGCGACCCAGGAACATGTTCTCGACGATGTCGAGGTTCTCGCACAGGGCGAGGTCCTGGTAGACGACCTCGACGCCGAGGGCGGCGGTGTCGCGCGGGCCGTGAATCGTGACCGGCTCGCCGTCGAAGAGAAACTCGCCGGAGTCGCGCCCGTAGATCCCGGCGATGATCTTGACCAGCGTCGACTTGCCGGCGCCGTTGTCGCCGACGAGCGCGGTGACCTGGCCGGGATAGACGGCGAAGTTCACGTCGTGCAGCACGTGCACGACCCCGAAGCTCTTGTTGACGTTGCGTAGCTCCAGGAGTGGGGCTGTGCTCATGCTCGTGTGCTCCTTCGAGAAACGGGAGGGGCACCCCGATTCGTCCGCGGTTCCGAGGCGGGTTGCCTCCGGCAGACCACGGACGAATCGGGGTGTCAGGGGTCGGTCAGGAGATGCCGGCCTTGGTGCAGAGCTTCGTGAACTTGTTGACGCACACGTCGCCGGCGGCGGCGCCACCGTCATCGATCACGGTCTTGACGGTGTCCTTGGTGATGGACTCCGGGGTGAGCAGGATCGAGGGCACGTCGCGGTCGCCCTCGGCGTCGTTGGTGGTGCCGTTGGTCTCCGCCTCGTCACCCTTGACCAGGGCGATGGCCGCGTCGGCCAGGGCGCCGGCCTCGGCGGTGGCGGACTTGTAGATCGTCATGCACTGGGTGCCGGCGAGGATGTTCTGGAGCCCCTCGACGGTGGCGTCCTGGCCGGTGACCGGGACCTTCCCTGCGCGACCGTTCTTCTGCAGGATCGAGATGACCGAGCCGGCGAGGCCGTCGTTGGCGGCGTACACGCCGTCGACCTGACCGTTCACGCTTGTGTAGAGCTGCTCGAAGATCGTGACGGCCTGCTCGTTGTCCCAGTCGGGGACGGCCTGCTCGCCGACGTTCTCGTAAGTGCCGACCTTGTCCAGGACGCTGTGCGCGCCCTGGGAGAACAGCGTCGCGTTGTTGTCGGTCGGCGAGCCGTTGAGGTAGATCAGCTTCGCGTCCTCGGCGCCGAGGCAGTCCGCGAGACCCTGACCCTGGAGCTCGCCCACCTTCGTGTTGTCGAAGGAGACGTAGTAGTCGGCTGAGCCGCCCAGCGTGAGCCGGTCGTAGTCGATGGTCTTGACGCCCTGCGAGGCGGCCTTCTGCTCGATCGAGGCGCCCGAGGCCGAGTCGAGGTTGACGATCGCGAGCACGGTCACGCCGTCGGCGATCATGCTGTCGGCGATGGTGGCCATCGTGTCGGCGCTGCCCTCGGCGTTCTGGATGCTGTACTCGACGCCCGCGTCGGTGAACGCCTTCTCCAGCGCCGGCCGGTCCGCGCTCTCCCAGCGGACCGAGGACTTGGTGTCGGGGAGGATGACCCCGACCTTGCCGCTCGGGGCGGAGTTGCTGTCGCCGCCGCCTCCGTCGCCTGCGGTGTCGGTGCTGTCGTTGCCACACGCGGTCAGCACCATGGCGCCCACGACGGCGACCAGCGCCAAGCTCTGCGATCGCTTCATGCGGATCGGGCTCCTTCTCGTCTGTGATGTGGCGTCACCGGGGAGCGGCGCCATTTGTTGTCTGCGACAACATAAGCGCGTGAGGGTCGTCACGTCCATAGCCCGCGAGGTCACGATTGAGTCACTGCTGGCTAGAGTGACGATCTCCGCCGGACGCGCCGAGAGATGCAGGTGAGCCCCACCGTGACCCCCGACCACGACCTGGTCCTCGTCGTCGACTTCGGCGCGCAGTACGCCCAGCTCATCGCCCGCAGAGTCCGCGAGGCCCGGGTCTACTCCGAGATCGTGCCGCACACGATGCCGCTGGCGGACATGCTCGCCCGCGGGCCGAAGGCCATCGTCCTCTCCGGCGGACCGTCGTCGGTCTACGAGCCGGGAGCGCCCCAGGTCAGCGCCGAGATCTTCACGACCGGGGTCCCCGTCTTCGGCATGTGCTACGGCTTCCAGGCGATGGCCCTCGCGCTCGGCGGGGAGGTACGCCGTACCGGACGCTCGGAGTACGGCCGCACCCCGGTGACGGTGAGCGCGCCGGGCACGCTGCTGGCCGACGTCCCGGTCGAGCACCGGGTGTGGATGAGCCACGGTGACTCGGTGGTCGCGGCGCCCGAGGGCTTCGACGTCCTGGCCGCGACCGCCGCCACCCCGGTGGCCGCCTTCGAGGACCTCGACCGGGGCCTGGCCGGGGTGCAGTGGCACCCGGAGGTGCTGCACACCGAGCACGGGCAGCAGGTCTTCGAGCACTTCCTGCACGACATCGCCGGCTGCCGCCAGACCTGGACCATGCTCAACATCGTCGAGGAGCAGGTCGAGCACATCCGCGGCCAGATCGGGGACGGCCGAGCCATCTGCGCCCTCTCTGGCGGCGTCGACTCGGCCGTCGCCGCGGCCATCGTGCAGCGCGCCATCGGCGACCGGCTGACCTGCGTGTACGTCGACCACGGGATGATGCGGCTGGGGGAGACCGACCAGGTCCGCACCGACTTCGAGGCGGTCTTCGACGCCCTCGACGTCGTGGACGCGGCCGACCAGTTCATCGACGCGCTGAGTGGGGTCCGTGACCCCGAGGAGAAACGGAAGATCATCGGGCGGGAGTTCATCCGGACCTTCGAGGCCGCCCAGGTCCGGGTCTTCGGCGAGGCCGAGCCCGGCACGACCGCCTTCCTGGTGCAGGGCACCCTCTACCCCGACGTGGTCGAGTCCGGCGGGGGAGCGGGCACCTCGAACATCAAGTCCCACCACAACGTGGGCGGGCTCCCCGAGGACCTCGACTTCGACCTCGTCGAGCCACTGCGCACGTTGTTCAAGGACGAGGTGCGCGCGGTCGGCGAGCAGCTCGGGCTGCCCTCCTCGATGGTGTGGCGCCAGCCCTTCCCGGGACCGGGGCTGGGCATCCGGATCATCGGCGAGGTCACCCGGGACCGCCTCGACATCCTGCGCCAGGCCGACGCCATCGCCCGCGAGGAGCTCACCCGGGCCGGCCTGGACCGGGACATCTGGCAGATGCCGGTGGTACTGCTCGGAGACGTCCGCTCGGTCGGCGTCCAGGGTGACGGCCGGACCTACGGCCACCCAGTCGTCCTGCGGCCGGTGACCTCCGAGGACGCGATGACCGCGGACTGGGCGCGCCTGCCGTTCGACGTCCTCGAGACCATCTCCACCAGGATCACCAACGAGGTTCGCGAGATCAACCGGGTCACCCTCGACGTCACCAGCAAGCCGCCCGGCACCATCGAGTGGGAGTGAGGCTGCGGTGAGCCGGACCCTGCTGGTCGCGCTGGGGTTCCTGGCCGTCGTCGTGGTCTACGCGGTCGGCTCCGGCGTCTGGGTCAGCTCGGACGCGGGCTGGTACTCCCGGCTGCCGCGGCCGCCGTGGCAGCCCCCGGACTGGGTCTTCGGGGTGATCTGGCCGCTGAACTTCCTGGCCTTGGCGATCGCCGGGGTCGTGCTGGCCCGGGCCGACGCCGAGCGCGCCGTGCCCGTCCTGGCCGTGCTGGCGGTCTCGGTCGTCCTCGCCCTGGCCTGGGCCTACCTGTTCTACGTGCCGCACCAGCTCGGCGCCTCGGCGGCGGCCCTGGCCGCGGCTGCGGTCCTGACCTGGGTGGTGCTGGTGATGGCCGCCCGGATCCTGCCCTGGACCGGCCTCCTGCTGACTCCGTACGCCGTGTGGGTGAGCCTGGCCACCTCCCTGGCAGTCTGGTACTCAGTCAACGTGTCGTCGTGAGGAGTCGGAGTCGTGATCACTGAGGTGGTCGGGGTGTACCACGCGGACGGCGGGCCGGTGGGCGCGGCGCGCTGCGTCATGGGCAAGCTCGCGGATCGCGCGCACTGCTCCCTGTGCGACATCACCCGCGCCGTCGTACGCCGCAAGGCCGAGCGGGACGCCACCACCGGCGGGGAAGAAGCCTCGTGAGCGACCAGCCGGACCCGACGTACGGCGGCGAGACTCCGACTCTGCGCTGCCCGTTGTGCGCGGGGACCGAGTTCCAGCGGGAGCAGTCGCGTCAGGAGTCGCGGTGGGGGTTCACCTCGCACCGGATGTCTCTGCTGGTCTGCCTGCGCTGCCGCTACGTCCTGCACTTCTACGACGCGCGCTCTACCTTCAACGTCGGCTGACCCGGGTGATGACCCCTACGCTGCCGCCGGGCTACGAGATCCGTCCGGTGGTCACCGACGACGCGGCGGCGGTGGCAGCCGCCTACGACCGCAACCGCGCGCACCTGGCGCCGTGGGACCCGGTGCGGAGTGCGTCGTTCTACACCGCCACCGGGCAGGAGGTGGTCTTGGCCCAGCAGCTCAGCCTGATGGACGCGGGACTCGGCGGATCCTGGGTGATCACCCACGCGGACCAGGTGGTCGGCCGGGTGAACCTGAACAACCTGGTCATGGGGGTCCTGCGCAGCGCGTCCCTGGGCTACTGGGTCGATCACGCGCACACCCGGCGTGGGTTGGCCGCGGCCGGCGTCGGGCACGCGGTGGCGGCCGCCGTCGACCTCGGCCTGCACCGGGTGGAGGCGGGCACCATGCTGCACAACGAGGCGTCCCAGCGGGTGCTGCGCTCGGCCGGCTTCGAGCACTACGGCACGGCCGCGTCGTTCCTCTTCGTGGCCGGGGCCTGGCAGGACCACCACCTGTTCCAGCGGATCCTGCACGACCGGCCGCTCTGAGCCGGTGGGGGTCAGGTCTCCTGGCTCTGCTCGTCGACGGGCTGGACGTCCTGCTCCTCGCGGGTCTCCCCGGCGGCCGCGACCTCGTCGACGGTGGACCCGCCGCGGGGTCCCTGCTGACCGGGAGCGACGGCGTACGCCGGGGGCGTCACAGACCCAGCGACCGGCCGATGATCTCCTTCTGGATCTCGGTCGTGCCGCCGTAGATCGTCTGCACGCGGGCGTCGACGAACGCCTTGGCCACCGGGTGCTCGAGCATGTACCCGTAGCCGCCGTGCAGCTGGACCGCCCGGTCGACCAGGCGGGTCTGGAGCTCGGTGGTCCACCACTTGGCCATCGCGGCCAGGGAGTTGTCCAACCGGCCCTCGTTGAGCAGCCGGACGCAGTCGTCGACGAACACCCGGACCACGCGCGTCTCGGTGGCCATCTCCGCGACGAGGAAGCGGTTGTGCTGGAAGCTGCCGATCGGGCGTCCGAAGGCGTGCCGGTCCCTGGCCTGGGTCAGGCACAGCTCGAGCACCGCCTGGCAGCCGGCCGCGGCGATCATGGCGATCGAGAGCCGCTCCTGGGGGAGGTTCTCCATCAGGGCCACGAAGCCGGCCCCCTCCGCGCCGAGCAGATTCGCCTTGCCGACGACCACGTCGTCGAAGAACAGCTCGGCGGTGTCCTGCGCCTTCATCCCGATCTTGTCCAGGTTCCGACCGCGGGTGAAGCCAGCCATCCCCCGCTCGAGGACCAGGAGGCTGATCCCCTGGTGGCCGGCGGACGGGTCGGTGCGCGCCACGACCACGACCAGGTCGGCGAGGATCCCGTTGCTGATGAAGGTCTTCGACCCGTTCACGACGTAGTGGTCTCCGTGGTCCACGGCGCTGGTCCGAATTCCCTGCAGGTCGCTCCCCGCGTCCGGCTCGGTCATCGCGATCGCCGTGATGGTCTCGCCGCTCACGCAGCCGGGGAGCCAGCGCCGCTTCTGCTCCTCGGTCCCCAGGCGGGTCAGGTACGGCACGATGATGTCGGTGTGCACCGCGAAGCCGGGCCCGGTCGCTCCGACGCGGGCGGCCTCCTCGGCCAGGACGAGGTTGTAGCGGAAGTCCGTGACGCCAGCGCCGCCGTACGCCTCGGGGACGTCGAAGCAGAGCAACCCGAGCGCGCCGGCCGAGGTCCACAGCGCGCGGGGCACGACGCCGTCGGCCTCCCACTGCGCGTGGAAGGGCACGACCTCACGGGCCAGGAACGCCCGGACCGTGTCCCGGAACGACTCGTGCTCGGCCTCGAGCAGCGGTCGGTCGACCTCGTCGGCCCCCGGCGTCCTCATAGGTCTTGGACCCACTCCTTGACCTGGGCGACGAGCGCCAGCGGGTCCGGTCCCACCGGGGTGACCTGGAGGTTGGTCACGCCGGCCTCGGCGAAGGCGGCGATCCGCTCGCGCACGTGCGCGGCCGGGCCGACCAGGTTGCACATCTCCAGGATCTCCAGCGGTACGACGGCCTCGGCGTCGCGCTTGTTCCCGCCGAGGTAGAGGTCCTGGATGGTGGCCGCCTCCTCCTCGTAGCCGTAGTGCTGGAAGAGGGTGTTGTAGAAGTTCTTGCCCTTCGCCCCCATCCCGCCGACGTAGAGCGCGACGGTGGGACGGGCCAGGTCGAGGACGCCCTTGACGTCCTCGCCGACCGCGACGAGCCCGCCGGCCGCCACCTCGAGCGTCCCGAGCTCCGCGGGGCGCGTGGCGAATCCCTCGCGCAGGGCGTCGCCCCAGACCGAGTCGGCCTTCTCCGGCGCGAACATGAAGGGCAACCAGCCGTCGGCGTACTCCGCGGTGCCCGCGACGTTCTTCTCACCCAGCGCCGCGACGTAGATCGGCACGCTGGACCGCTCCGGCTTCGTGAGCAGCTTCAGTGGCTTGCCCAGCCCGAGGCCCTGGTCGGGCGGGAGGGGAAGGTCGAAGACCTTGCCGTGGTAGTCCAGCGTCTCCCGGCGCAAGGCGGCGCGGACGATCTCGACGACCTCGCGGGTCCGGGTGAGCGGCTTGTCGTAGGGCATCCCGTGCCAGCCCTCGATGACCTGCGGTCCCGAGGCGCCGAGGCCGAGGATGGCGCGGCCGCCGCTGACGTTGTCCAGGCCGGCCGCCGTCATGGCGAGGACACCGGGTGTGCGGGAGTAGACGTTGAAGATGGCCGAGGCGATCTCGACGGTCTCGGTGCGGGCCGCGAGGTAGCCCATCAGGGTGGCGGAGTCGAACCCGTAGACCTCGGGCACCCAGATGGTGTCCAGCCCGGCGCGCTCGAGCCCGGCGACCTGGTCGGCGGCCTCGCGGGGGTTGCCGGCGTAGGTCAGCATCGTGGAGAGCTTCATCGCAGCACTGTGACACCATCACTGTCATGATTCAAGACGAGCTGTCGACCTCGAGGGGGACCAGATGACCCACCACCGGATCGCTGTGGTCGGAGGGACGGGCCCCCAGGGCAAGGGGTTGGGCTACCGCTGGGCCCGCGCCGGGCACGAGGTGGTGCTCGGGTCCCGGGACGCCGAGCGCGCCGAGAGCGCCGCAGCCGAGATCCGCGAGAGGGTCCCCGAGGCCCGGGTCAGCGGAGCCGTCAACGTCGACGCGGTGGTCGGGGCCGAGGTCGTCCTGCTCGCCGTGCCGTACGCCGGGCACGACGAGCTCGTCACCGAGCTGGCCGAGGCCCTGAGCGGCAGCATCGTCATCTCCTGCGTCAACCCGCTGGGCTTCGACAAGCAGGGCCCGTACGGCCTCGAGGTGGAGCGGAGCGCCGCGGAGTCGGCGGCCGCCCTGGTCCCCGGGGCGCGGGTGGTCGGGGGCTTCCACCACGTCGCCGCGGCGTCCCTGTGGTCCGAAGAGGACGTCCTCGGGCACGAGGACGTGCTGGTCTGCGGTGACGACACCGAGGCCAAGCAGGTCGCGATCGCCCTGGCCCGCTGCGTCACCGGCCACGACGGCGTGGACGCCGGACGGCTCCGCCTGGCCCGGCAGCTCGAGCCGTTGACCGCGGTGCTCATCTCGGTCAACAAGCGCTACAAGACCCGGTCGGGGATCGCGGTCACAGGGCTGCGGGACCGAGCCTGAGCCGCCCCGACCCGGTTGCCGTGCCCGCGTCTCCCTCAGGGTGACTGGCAGCGGCCGGTGGGGACGAGGGTCCGCTCCGCGGCCCGGACCCGGCCCAGGTTCCACTCCAGCGGGTCGTCGTCACGGGCCCGGTCGGGTCCGAAGACGCACGCCTGGTCCTCGATGGGGAGCCGCGCCAGCGTCGGTACGGCGTCCGCGGACAGCCCGGCCAGATAGTCCCAGTCGACCTTCTGAGTCTCCTGGTAGCGCTCGAGGTTCTGCCCGGCGATGTAGGCGTCCGGGTTGGCCAGGGCCAGGCCCAGCAGGGTCGACGCGCCAACCAGCACCGCCACCCGGGGGATCCAGCCTCCCCTCAGGCGCACCCCGGCGCCGAGCACGAGGAGCACGACCACGCCCAGCCAGGCCTCGAAGGCGCCGACCAGCACCCGGAGCCGGGTGACCCCGTAGGCCTGCTCGTAGACGTGCAGCCGGAACAGCGCCGAGGCGACCACGACCAGCGTGAGCACGCACAGCGCGCCGAGGGCGGCTCTGAGCACCTGGCGTTGGGCGGTCGTACGACGTGGCGCGCGTCGAGCGGCCGCGGCCACGATGCCCAGCGTCAGGGCCGTGGCCACGGTGAGCTGGCCGAAGCCCTGGTGCACGTAGTCGGCGTAGGTCAGACCGGTGGTGGCCCGGAGGTGGTCGTGCCCGCCGAACATCGCGGTGGCCTGGGCCGCGACGAAGCCGAGGTAGACCGCGACCACCAGGCCGACCGGCACCAGCCACTCGTAGCCGCGGGTCACGATCCTCGGGGTCAGCGCGAGCTGGTCGGGTCGCGGGGGGTTGAGCACAACGTACGACGAGGCCAGCGTCGTCCCCGAGGCCACGACCAGCACCAGCATCCGCAGCGATGCGACGTCCACGCCGAGGTCCGGCACGGCCGCGTCGACCCAGCGCGAGAACAGTGGGTCGGCCGAGGCGAACAGCGCCACCAGCACCCCGACCAGGCCCAGGGAGACCGCCGCCGTACGGAGCGCGGGCAGCCAGGACCCGCCCCGGGATGCGGCCAGCGACCGGCCCAGCCACGGCAGGCCGCGCAGCCCCGCCAGCGGGACGGCAGCCACGGCCCCCAGCAGGCCGGGCACCGTCCGGGTGCCGACGACTCCGCTCACCGCGACCGGCCCGGCGGCCAGCACGCACAGGGAGGTCACCCAGGCCGCGTCGCGCAGCGCCAGGGTGGCCACGAGCAGCCCCGCCAGGGTGAGGCTGGCCGCGAGTGCGGGGGTCACCCGGCGGCGGCCCAGGAGTGAGGTGGCCGCCGCGCCGCCGGCGACCAGCACGAGGACCGACCCGATCCCCGGACTCCGGCCCGGGACGACCAGGGCGGCCAGCATGCCGACCCCCAGGGCCATCGCGAGCGCGACCGGCCGCCCGGCGGGGCGCGTCTCGGGCCACAGCGACCCGAACGCCGAGTCCAGCACCGGTCGGGGGGCGGGCGCGGCGGGTCCGGTGTACGGGGCGGGCGTCGGGGGAGCGGGCGTGCTCAGCTGAGAC
>JBBPYL010000046.1:0-5488 GCA_038199935.1 Propionibacteriales bacterium
AACTGGCTGTCGGTCAGGCGCGGCGCTGGATGGACGCCGGGACGCCGATCCAGGTCGCCGTCAACCTGTCGCCGCGCTGCCTGCTCAAGGCCGACCTGCTGGCGGGGGTGCGGGACGTCCTGGAGCGGCACGAGCTGCCGGCGCGACTGCTCCGGCTGGAGATTACCGAGGGCACCGTGATGGCCGACCCGGTGAAGGCGCTGACCATCCTGACCGAGCTCCAGCAGTCCGGGGTGGCGCTCTCGCTCGACGACTTCGGCACCGGCTACTCCTCGATGACCTACCTCAAGCGGCTGCCGGTCGACGAGCTCAAGATCGACCGCTCGTTCATCTCCGACATGCTCGCCGCCGGTAGCGACAGCGTCCTGGTCCGCTCCTCGATCGACCTGGGCCACAACCTCGGCCTCTCGGTCGTGGCCGAGGGGGTGGAGGACATCGCCACCATGGAGCAGCTCAGCGACCTGGGCTGCGACGTGGTGCAGGGCTTCTACCTGGCGCGTCCGATGCCCGCGGAGCACCTCGACGACTGGTTGGCGCACCGCGCCGCGGGGTCATGCCCCGACGTCGACGCCCCGGTCGACACCCCGGTACGCACCGGCTCCTGACGCACGACTGCTCGGCCCCCGCCGCCGGCGCGCCACTCGCCCCGCGGGCCAGGCGGCATTTCCCCCCACAGCCACCACTGTGTCCGCTTGCGGCGCCGGTCAGGTCAGGGCGGCGGGTCAGGGCGGCGTCAGCGGGTGAGCTCGGCCGCGACGACGCGGTCGCGTCCGGCCCGCTTGGCCTCGTAGAGCGCCTGATCGGCCAGGGAGACCATGTCGCTGCGCGCCACCATCGTCTCGCTCCGCTGGGCCACGCCAGCCGAGGCGGTGACCAGCACCCCGGTCTCGGGCAGCGCCGACTCCGAGACTGCCTGCCGGATCCTGTCCGCGACGCTCTCGGCGTCGTCGAGGCCGGTCTCGCGCAGGATCACCGCGAACTCCTCGCCGCCGTAGCGGTAGGCGGTGTCCGACCCGCGGAGCACCGACCTCAGGGCGACGGAGGTGGCCCGGAGGACCTCGTCACCAAACAGGTGCCCGTGGGTGTCGTTCAGCGTCTTGAAGTGGTCGAGGTCCATCAGGACCAGGCTCAGCGGCCGGTCGTAGCGGCTGCACCGCTGCCACTCCTCGTCCAGGTCGGCCTCAAAGCGTCGCCGGTTCGCCAGCCCGGTGAGGGCGTCGTTGTCGGCCATCGCCCGGGCGGTGCTGTGCAGGTGCGCACTCTCCATGGCCACGCCGGCCGTGGACAGGAGCGCCTCGAGTACCTGCTCGGTGTCCGCGTCGACCCGGTAGGCGGAGGCTTCCAGGACGCCGATGACCATCCCGGCCAGGACCAGGGGGTAGGCCCGGTGACCGTCGACGGCCACGGGTCGCGCGTTCGCCGCCGCCGCGACGACCGCGGTGGGGACGATGGTGGTGCCCGGCGGCTCACCCAGCTCCTCGTTGCTGTGCGCGGTGATCGTGAACTGCTGGTCCGCTCCGCGCACCCACAGGTTCGTCGGAGCGTCCAGTAGGTCGGCTGCGGCCTCGGTGACGCTCAACGACACCTCCCGCACGCTCAGGCTCCCGGACACCTCGCGTGCTACCCGGACCACCAGCGCGAAGCGGTTGGCCAGCTTGGCCAGCCGACGCTCCCGGCTCTCAGCCTCGGCTTTGGCCCGCTCCAACTCACCGGCGAGCTCCCCCAGAGCCCGGCCGACGGCGTCGATCTCGGTGACCCCGCTGGTCCGGGCCCGCGCCTTCAGGTCGCCGTCGTGCAGCGAGGCGATCGTGCCGAGCATCCGGGCCAGGGGTCGCGCGAGGGACTCCTGGAGCTCGCGTCGTCGCCGTACGGCGACGTACCCGGCCCCCAGGAGCAGGGCCAGGTAGCAGGCGAGCGTGGCGATCATCGCGGTGCGCTCGGCGCTGACCGCGTCGGCGCGCCCCCGGACGATGTTGTCGGTGAAGGCTCCGTCGGCCGCCCGGTAGTCGTCGAACCGCGCCTTGCCCTCACGCAGGAACTCACCGAGCTCGGAGGCGGGGACGGGGGTGGCTACGGCCTCGTCGGCCCACCCGTTCCAGTCCGCGCGGGCCAGCTGCACGGCCAGGAAACCCTCGGTCAGCCCCGGCGGCGGGGAGTCGTTGAGCAACGCGCCGATCCTCAGGGTCGCGCTCGCCGCGGCGGCCCGGCCCGACCGGTAGGGCTCCAGGAAGCGCTCGTCCTGGGTCGCGAGCCAGCCACGCAGGCCGGTCTCCTGGTCGATCATGCCCTCGTGCAGGAGACGGGACTGCTGACCCAGCTCGAGGTAGTCCTCCACCCGCGGCTGGGCCCGGAGCAGCAGGAAGCCGGAGCTCATGAGGCTCAGGACGAGCATCAGGGCCAGGGTCAGGACGGTGATCTGGTGCGAGCGTTGCAGCTCCTGCACCAGGCCGCGATCAGCACGCGCCACATCGGCCACCCGCAGCCTCCTTCTGGACCCGAACCTGCACTATCGTTCCAGAGCCCGACGGTCGGCGTGGCAGAGTTGGTGAACTGGCCCCGACGCCGACCTCCGTAGGCTCGTCGCGTGCCCGGCCCGTCTGCGACTCCTCCTCGACGCTCGCTCGCGCGTCGGCTGGTCGCCCCCCCGATGCTGGTCCTGCACGCCCTCGGGCTGCTCGCGGTCGCCGCGGCTCTCGCCCTGGGCCTGTGGCAGTACGGCGCGTGGCAGACCGCCCGGGACGTACAGGTTCGCGACGTGACGGCGGAGCCCGTCCGGCCCCTCGACGACGTGCTCGGACCGGACGCGGTCTTCACCAACGACCAGCAGGCCCAGCCGGTCCGCGTCACCGGTCGCTGGCTGCCGCGGGCGACGGTGTGGGTCGAGGACCGGAGCCAGGGCGGCCGGGTCGGTCGCTGGTTGGTGACTCCGGTCGCGGTCTGCGCCGAGGACGCGTCGGCGCGCTCGTGCCGCGAGGCGTCCGCGGTACCGGTCGTGCGCGGCTGGACCGAGGCCACGGGCAGCGCGGGGGGGAGCCCAGAAGAAGACACGGAGGACGGCACGGAGAGTGACGCGCCCACCGCGCCCTCGGGACGGGTCACGGTCGAGGGCTGGCTCCAGCCCGGTGAGGGATCAGGGCAGCCGGACCCGGACCCCACCGACGACGTCCTGCCCGAGCTGCGGATCGCCAGCCTCGTCCAGCGGGTCGAGCAGGACCTGTACGGGGGCTACGTCATCGGCCGCGACCTCCCCGCGTCGGCGACTCGCGGCCTCGAGCCCGTCGCGCCGCCGCAGCCGATCCCGCCCGGTCCCTTCACGGCCCTGCGCAACCTGCTCTACGCCGTCCAGTGGTGGGTCTTCGGCGCCTTCGCCGTCGTCGTGTGGCAGCGGTGGGTGCGCGACCGGCTCGCGGTACATGCCTCTGCGACCGCTGGGATACCGTCACAGGTGTGACTGCCGCCCTCCTGCGCTACCGCGTGATGGCCACCGTGGTCGGTGTGCTGCTGGCGATCCTCTTCCTCGTCGGCGTGCCGTTGGCCAACTTCACCGGCGCCCCGATGTGGAACGTCTTCCCCAGCACCCCGCGGCTGTTCCTGGAGGGCAGCACCCCGCAGCAGGTCGGAGAGGCGATCACGACGTACCTGGGCATCGCCCACGGCTGGCTCTACATGCTCTTCCTGCTGACCGCCTTCTGGCTCTCCCGCAAGGCGCGCTGGGACCCGGTCTTCACCGCGGTCACCCTGGTCTGCGGCACGGTCCCACTGTTGTCGTTCTGGGCCGAACGCCGGGCCACGCGTCGGGTGCGGGCCCAGCTGGAGCGAGACCCGGGCGAGGCGGGCCAGGCGGGTGCGGCCGGACGGGAAGGCACAGGCGAGGCCGACGCGGGCGAGGTCGACTCCGGCGCCTCACCGCGCTGATGATCCGATGAACGGCCCGGCTCCCCGCACCGCATTCGTGCTGGGCGGTGGCGGCCTGCTCGGCGCGGTCGAGGTCGGCATGCTCCGCGCCCTGGTCGAGGCCGAGATCCGCCCCGACCTGGTGCTGGGCACCTCGGTGGGGGCGCTCAACGGCGCTCTGGTGGCCACCGACCCCGGTCCGGGTGTGGTCGACCGGCTGGAGGCGCTATGGGAGAGCGCGGCCGGGGGGCGGGAGATCTACGGCGACGGGCGGGTGGCCCAGGTGACCCGGGCCGTGCGCACCGGGACGCACCTTCACTCCAGCGACCCGCTGCGGGAGCGCTTGGCCACCGAGCTGGGCGACCGCACCTTCGCGGACCTCCCGGTGGAATTCCAGTGCTGTGCGGCCAGTATCGAGCGGGCGGTCGAGCACTGGTTCGTCTCGGGCCGGGTCGTGGACGCGGTGATGGCCAGCGCCGCCGTACCGGGGCTGCTGCCGCCCGCCGTGGTCGATGGGGAGCACTACCTCGACGGCGGGATCGTCAACTCCGTGCCGGTGGGGCGGGCCGTCGAGCAGGGCTCCACCCGGATCTTCGTGCTCCAGGTCGGCCGGATCGACCGGCCGCTGAGCCCCCCGCGGCGGCCCTGGGAGGTGGCTCGGGTGTCCTTCGAGATCGCCCGGCGTCATCGGTTCCACCGGGAGATGGCCCTGCTGCCCGACGGGGTGGAGACGCACGTGCTGCCCACCGGTGGGGGTGGCCCCGAGGACGACAGGCTGCTGTCCTACCGGGACTTCGCCGCCGTACGTCGTCGCATCGACGCGGCGTACCGGGCCAGCGCGGCCCACCTCGCGGCGGTGCTGTGAAGGGCCTGGTCCGACGGGTGGTGCTGGCACCCCTGGTCGTCGCGCTCACCCTCACCCTGCTCAGCACGATCCCGCTCTGGCTGCTCGGTGCCGCCCTGGTCTCTCCGGTGGTGCCCGGACGGTTGCGGCCGTTGCGGCTGCTGTGGGTGGTGATGCTGCACCTGGTCCTGGAGAGTCTGCTGCTGGTCGAGCTCTTCGGCCTGTGGATCGCGTCTGGGTTCGGCGTCTTCGTTCGGCGGCCCTTCTTCGAGCGCATCCACTACGACCTCGCCCAGACCTACCTGGTGGTCTTCTTCTCCGAGGCGCGACGGGTCCTGAGGCTGAGGATCCGCACGGAGGGTCCGACGCCGGACGCCTTCCCGGGGGAGCCGTTGCTGGTCTGCTGCCGGCACGCGGGGCCGGCGGACTCGTTCACGCTGATGTACGCGCTGATGCACTGGTACGGGCGTGAGCCCCGGGTCGTCCTGAAGGACAGCGTGGCCTGGGACCCGGCGGTCGGCGTCCTGCTGGCCCGGCTGCCCAGCCGCTTCATCTCGCCCGGGACACCGGACCTCGAGGCCGAGGTGGGCGCCCTGGCCGAGGGCCTGGACAGCAACGACGCCTTCGTGATCTTCCCCGAGGGGGGAAACTTCACCCCGGAACGACGACAGCGCGGCATCGACAAGCTTCGCTCGCTCGGACTGGAGCGGATGGCGGCACGCGCCGAGCGGATGCAGAACGTGCTCGCTC
>JBBPYL010000047.1:0-3934 GCA_038199935.1 Propionibacteriales bacterium
GGCCGGCTTGGTGGCCACCGCTCCGGCGACTCGCACCCGACCGGACGCCACCAGCTCGCTGGCGTGGTCACGGGACCGGGCGAGGCCCCGCCGCACCAGCTCGGCGTCAAGACGAAGGCGCCGCGGCGGCATCAGGACACCGCGGTCAGGGCCGGTCGCCGGGGCTGGTCAGCACCGCGCGCAGGCGCTCGTGGGCCAACTCGAAGACGGCGACGTGCTCGCCGACCGGTCGGTCGGTGACGGCGAGGACGTCGGCCACGGCCGCGTCGACCCCGGCGTTCCCGGTTGGCTCGGCCACGGTGTCGAGCGACGGGGTCGTCTCGGGGTCACTCTGTGTCATCGCCTCGTCCTCTGCTCGCCACACGGCCTGCTCGGCACCGGTCCGACTCACACGCTACCCGGAGGCCGGACCCCGTCGAGGGAGACGATCTCCCGTGTCGCGTCGAGGAACGCCCAGGCCGCGCAGGCGGCCGCGCGCCACCAGTCGCTCGGGTCCTCGGACTGCCCTTCGTCGTCGACCTCGAGCCTGCCCTCGGTGACCCGGGCGGTGGTGGACCCCACCCTCACCCGGCCGTCGTCCTGGGTCTCGGCGGCCGGTTGCACCTGGGCCAGTCCTCCGAGGTCCATCGCGAGGTATGTCGGACGGCAGTTCTCGGGGGCGGCGACGAGCTCCTCGAGGCCGGTCACGCCCGTGAGGACCAGCAGGCTGTCGTGACCGACCCGGACCGCGCCCTCGATGTCGGTGTCGAGGCGGTCGCCCACCACGAGCGGCCGCTCGCCACCGACCCGACGCAGGGTCTCCTCGAACAACGGCGGGAGCGGCTTGCCGGCCACGGTGGGGTCGACGCCGGCGAAGCGCGCGACGGTGTCGACCAGGACCCCGTTGCCGGGACCTCGGCCGTGGGGGGTGGGCACGGTCGAGTCGGTGTTGGCGGCGATCCAGGGCAGGCCCCGCCGGACCAGGATGGCGCCGTCGCTCACGGTCCCCCACCGCAGGTCCCGGTGGTAGCCGGACACGACCGCTACCGGCTCGTCGTTAATGTCCTGGACGGCGCGCAGCCCGCGTTCCTCGAGCGCCTCGACCAGACCGGGGCCGCCGATCACGAACACCGCGGACCCCGGCTCGCACCGGTCGGCGAGCAGTCGGGCCGCGGCCTGGGCGCTGGTGACGACGTCCTCGGTACGAGCGGGCACGTCGAGCTCTCGGAGGTGGGCCGCAACCTCGCGCGGGGGCCGCGAGGCGTTGTTGGTCACGAAAGCCAGCCGCATCCCGGCCGCGACCGCCGCATGCAGGTGACGGGCCGCGCCCGGAACGGCGTCGGGCCCGACGTAGACCACACCGTCGAGGTCGAGCAGGGCCAGGTCGTAGGCCTCGTGCAGGGGTGCGTCGCTGGGCTGAAGCACCGGGGACTCCTCGGGTCGGCGGGGATCTCACGTCTCGTACGATGCAGCGGTGTCCTCCGAGCCGGCCCCGTCCCCCGTGCCGTCACCTCGACGCGACTTCCGGTTAGCGCCGTTCCGCGGGCTCCGTTTCGAGCCCGACGTGGTCGGAGACCTCTGCACGGTCATCTCGCCGCCCTACGACATGCTGGACGCCGAGACCGTCCGGCGGCTCGAACAGGCGAACAACCACAACATCGTCCGGCTGATTCTGTCACGACGCTTCGAGCGACCGTACCTGGCGGTTCGCCAGCGTCTGGAGACCTGGCGCTCCGCATCCGCGCTGCTCCCGGACTCCGGGGCGAGCCTCTACGTCTACGAGTACACCGCCGACGGGGTCACGGTGCGCGGGTTGATCGGCGTCGCGGCCCTGCGGGAGGAGGCCGAGCGGGTGATCCTGCCGCACGAGGACGTGATGCCCGGCCCGGTCGACGACCGCACCGTGCTGATGAGGACCACCCGCACCAACCTGGAGCCGATCCTGCTGGTGCACCAGGGCAGTGCCGCCCTGCGTGCGCTGATTGCCCAGATCGTGGCCGGAGCGCCGCTGGCCGAGACTTCGGCCCTGGACACGAGCACCCACCGGCTGTGGTCCACGGACGATCCCGCGTGCCTGGCCGCCATCGCCGAGGCCCTCGCGCCCAGTCAGGTCCTCATCGCCGACGGACACCATCGGTACGCCGCGTACCTACGGCTCCAACACCAGCAACGTGACCCAGCCGCTCCCCCGGAGAGCTCGCCGTGGGACTTCGGGCTGGCCATGCTCGTGGACCAAGACGACCACCCGCTACGCGTCGGGCCCATCCACCGGTCGATCTCCGCGCTGACCCTGGCCGACCTGCAGGAGCTGTGCGAGAGCAGCGGCGACAGGTTGGACTCGTCGCCGGACCGCGCGACCGCGGTTCGCGACTGGGAGCAGGGCCCGAGCACCCCCTCCGAGGCCTGCTTCCTGGTCAGCGACGGCGAGTCCTGGGCGCTGCTGCGGACCCCCCATACGGGCGGGGTGGATGCCTCGGTGCTGCACGAGCGACTCCTCGAGGAGTGGCACGTCACCGAGGCGCAGGTCGGCTACCACCACAGCATCGATCAGGGCCTGCACACGATCCGCCGTCAGCCCGGCCTGTTCGTGGGCGTCCGCCCACCCAGCCTGGCCCAGGTGATGGCCACCTCGGCTCAGGGCCGACGGCTGCCCCGCAAGTCGACGTCTTTCGCCCCCAAGCCCCGGATGGGTATGGTTATGCGCGACCTGCGCGACGTCTGAGCGGACCACACGCGACCACCCAGCATCGGCCGGATCCTGCTCCGCGTGGACGACCGCGTCAGGACGTCGTGCCGCCGAGCTCTTCGGCCCGCACCGCCGCGTCGGTGATGTCGTTGCCGTCGATGCCGATGGTGCGGTGAAACCACTCGATCGCCTGGTCGGTGCGACCGGCAGCCGCGAGGGTGTCCGCGTAGGCGTAGCGCAAGCGCACCACCCAGTCCTCGCGCGACTTGGACCGCAGCGGCGCGTTCTCCAGCGTCCTCAGCGCCGCGTCCAGCTCACCGCGGTCCCGCCGAGCTCCCGCTTCCACGATCGTCATCTCCGCCTTGAGACCGTCCTCCAGGTTGGCCACGGACGGGTTGTGCGCGAGCGCCAGCGCACGGTCGGGTCGGCCGAGTGCGCGTTCGCAGTCGGCCATCACGGCCAGATAGTCGGTGTTGCCGTTCATCCTCTTGGCCGCCCGCAGCTCGGAGAGGGCATCGGCGTACTCGCCGGCCCGGTAGGCAGCCTCACCGCACGCCTCACGCACCACGGCGATCCTGGCGGCCCGTGCACGTGCCGCCAACGTATGCTGATAGGCCGTCTTCGGGTCGTCGTCGATCAGGGTGGCGGCCGCGACCAGATGGCGGGCGACCCGAGCGGCGAGCTTCTCCGGCAGGCCGCGTAGTTGCTGGGCCACCGATCGGTCCAGCTCGCGGCCGGTGATCTGCGGGTCCAGCGGCGGACCGTCGTAGACCGACTGATCCTGGGTCCGCGGCACCCGGGTGTCGTCCCGCTCGCGCGAGGCCCCCCCAGCACGTACACGGTTCGAACCACGCGAGGAGTCATCCCCTCGTCGAACCGGCGCCCCCCTCGAGGTGGAACTCCGTGCGGAGCGCGGGTCCTCGCGAGTCGGCCGGGAATCCTCGCGCCTAGGCTGACGCCCTCGTTCTACTGCCACGACACACCTCGATCTTGCTCAAGAACTGACTGATGAACTAGCACACCACGGCGTCACCGGCCGTGCACGCACAGCAAAGAGGGGGTCACCCTAAGGTGACCCCCTCTTCGAAGTTGATGTCCGGCGACGTCCTACTCTCCCACAACCTCCCGGTTGCAGTACCATCGGCGCTGAAAGGCTTAACTTCCGGGTTCGGAATGGAGCCGGGTGTTTCCCTAACGCTATGGCCGCCGAAACTCTATGGAGTTAGATCTAGATCGACCGCATGCTCTCGCGAGGAGAGCATCGTCGAC
>JBBPYL010000048.1:0-4501 GCA_038199935.1 Propionibacteriales bacterium
CGCCGGCGTCGTCGAGCAGGTCCTGCGGCTGGGCCGCGACGCCGGGCACTGCGAGGTCTACCCAGTCGGCGCGGTGACGGTCGGACTGGCCGGCGAGCGGCTGGCCGAGCTCGGGGCGATGGCCGACTCCGCCGCCCACGTGCGGGTCTTCTCCGACGACGGCAGGTGCGTCTCGGACGCGGTGCTGATGCGTCGCGCGCTGGAGTACGGCCAGGCCTTCGACGGCGTCGTCGCCCAACACGCGCAGGAGCCGCGGCTGACCGAGGACGCGCAGATGAACGAGGGGGAGCTCTCCGGCCGACTCGGGCTGCGCGGCTGGCCCGCCGTGGCCGAGGAGGCGATCATCGCCCGCGACTGCCTGCTTGCCGCCCACGTCGGCTCCCGGCTGCACGTCTGCCACGTCTCGACCGCCGGCTCGGTGGAGATCGTGCGCTGGGCCAAGGCCAAGGGCTGGCCGGTCACCGCGGAGGCCTGCCCGCACCACCTGCTGCTGACCGACGAGCTCGCGGCCACCTACGACCCGATCTACAAGGTGAACCCGCCGTTGCGCTCGGCCGCTGACGTGGAGGCGCTGCGGGCCGGGCTGGCCGACGGCACCATCGACATCGTCGCCACCGACCATGCCCCGCACCCGCACGAGGACAAGGACTGTGAGTGGCAGGCCGCCGCCTTCGGGATGATCGGGCTGGAGACCGCGCTGTCGATCGTGCAGCAGACGATGGTCGACACCGGCCTGCTGGGCTGGGCCGACGTGGCCGAGCGGATGTCGGCGGCACCGGCGCGGATCGGCCGGGCCACCGGCCAGGGTCGCCCGCTCGCCATGGGCGAGCCGGCGCACGTCGTCCTCTACGACCCGGCGGCGCGCTGGGTGGTCGACCCGGCCGAGACGGCCTCGCTCTCGCGCAACACGCCTTACGCGGGCCACGAGCTGCCCGGCCGGGTGGTGGCGACGTTCCTGCACGGCACGCCGACCGTGCTCGACGGCAAGCCCGCGTGAGCGCGAGATGACGGCGCCGACCTGGCTCGCGGTGCTGGTGCTCGTCGCGGTCGTCCTCGGCCTCTACGCCCTGATGTGGCGCGGGTGGCGACGCCGTGGCGCCAAGCACGACCTGCCGCCGCTGGTCGACGTGCCGGTCGGGGAGGCCGAGAGCGAGGTACGGCTGCAGTCGGGGGGCCGCTACGTCGGGACCACGGTCGCCGGGGACGGGCTTGACCGCGTCGTCGCGCGCGGTCTCGGGCCGCGCAGCACCTGCCGGCTCACGCTCACCGACGCCGGGCTCGACGTCGTGCGGGCGGGCGGCGCCTTCCGGGTCCCGGCCGCGTCCCTTCGCGGCGCGCGGCACGAGCAGGGCATCGCCGGCAAGGTGGTGCCCCCTCACGGCCTGGTGGTCGTGACCTGGCAGCACGGCGACCTCACCTTGGACACCGGCTTCCGGATGACCGAGTTCGACCTAGGGGGCTCGGCGATGCCGGGCGAGAACCACGCCGCCTGGATCCAGGCGATCGTCACGATGGTCAAGGAGGAGAACGCGTGAGCACCCCCGCGATGCTGGTCCTCGAGGACGGGCGCACCTTCCACGGCCAGTCCTACGGCGCCCAGGGCGAGACCGTCGGCGAGGCCGTCTTCGCCACCGGGATGACCGGCTACCAGGAGACGCTGACCGACCCGTCGTACCACCGGCAGGTCGTGGTCATGACGGCACCGCACGTCGGCAACACCGGGATGAACGACGAGGACGCGGAGGCGAGCCGGATCTGGGTCAGCGGGTACGTGGTGCGCGACCCGGCCCGCCGCGTCTCCAGCTGGCGCTCCCGGCGCAGCCTGGACGAATCGCTCACCGAAGGCGGAGTGGTCGGGATCAGCGGGGTCGACACCCGCGCCCTGACCCGGCACCTGCGTGAGCGCGGAGCCATGCGGGTGGGCATCTCCTCGGTCGAGACCGATCCGGCCGCCCTGCGGTCCCGAGTGGTCGAATCGCGGGAGATGGCGGGCTCGGACCTGGCCGCCGAGGTGAGCACCCCGCAGGCCTACGTGGTGCCCTCAGTCGGCCGGATGCGCTTCCGGGTGGCCGCGGTCGACCTGGGCATCAAGACCGCGACCCCGCGGATGATGGCCGAGCGCGGGATCGAGGTCCACGTCCTGCCCGCGACCAGCTCGCTGGACGACGTGCTGGCCGTGCAGCCCGACGGCGTCTTCTACTCCAACGGTCCCGGCGACCCCGGTGCGACCACGGCGCAGGTCGAGCTGCTCCAGGCCGTGCTGAGCCGGGGGATCCCCTACTTCGGCATCTGCTTCGGCAACCAGCTGTTCGGTCGCGCCCTGGGGCTGGAGACCTACAAGCTCAGCTACGGCCACCGGGGGCTCAACCAGCCGGTGATGGACCGGACCACCGGGAAGGTGGAGGTCACCGCGCACAACCATGGGTTCGCGGTGGCCTGGACCGGTGACCTCTCCGTGCCGGTGAACACGCCGTACGGCGAGGTGAGCGTCAGCCACGTCTGCCTCAACGACCACGTGGTCGAGGGGCTGGAGCTGCGCGAGGCGACCTCGTCCACGCGAGCGCTGCGGGCGTTCTCCGTGCAGTACCACCCCGAGGCCGCCGCCGGTCCGCACGACGCGGCGTACCTCTTCGACCGCTTCGCCCAGCTGATGGAGAGCGACTGATGCCCAAGCGCACCGACATCACGAGCATCCTGGTCATCGGCTCCGGCCCGATCATCATCGGACAGGCCTGCGAGTTCGACTACTCCGGGACTCAGGCCTGCCGCGTGCTGAGGGCCGAGGGCATCCGGGTGATCCTGGTCAACTCCAACCCGGCGACGATCATGACCGATCCCGAGTTCGCCGACGCGACCTACGTCGAGCCGATCACCCCCGAGTTCGTCGAGAAGGTCATCGCCCAGGAGCGTCCCGACGCCCTGCTGGCCACGCTGGGCGGCCAGACGGCGCTGAACGCGGCCATGGCGCTGGACGCCGCCGGAGTGCTGGAGAAGTACGGGGTCGAGCTGATCGGCGCGAGCATCGAGGCGATCAACCGCGGGGAGAACCGCGAGTCCTTCAAGGGGATCGTCGAGGAGCTCGGCGGCGAGGTCGCCCGCTCCGTGGTCTGTCACTCGATGGAGGACTGCCTGGCCGCGGTCCTCGCCGAGGACGGGCTCGGCTTCCCGGTGGTGATCCGCCCCAGCTTCACCATGGGCGGCACCGGCTCGGGAATGGCCTACGACGAGACCGACCTGCACCGGATAGCCGGAGCCGGTCTCTCGGCCAGCCCGACCACCGAGGTCCTGCTCGAGGAGTCGATCCTGGGGTGGAAGGAGTACGAGCTGGAGGTGATGCGCGACACCGCCGACAACGTGGTGATCGTGTGCAGCATCGAGAATCTGGACCCGATGGGCGTGCACACCGGCGACTCCATCACCGTGGCGCCTGCGATGACGCTCACCGACCGTGAGTACCAGGCCATGCGCGACCTCTCGATCGGCATCATCCGCTCGGTCGGCGTCGACACCGGCGGGTGCAACATCCAGTTCGCCGTGGACCCGGCCGACGGCCGGCTGATCGTCGTCGAGATGAACCCCCGGGTCTCGCGCTCGAGCGCGCTGGCCTCGAAGGCCACCGGGTTCCCGATCGCGAAGATCGCGGCCAAGGTGGCGATCGGCTACACCCTCGACGAGATCCCCAACGACATCACCTCTTCGGGCGAGTTCGGCACCCCGGCGAGCTTCGAGCCGACGCTGGACTACGTCGTGGTCAAGGTGCCCCGGTTCGCCTTCGAGAAGTTCCCCGCGGCCGACCCGACGCTGACCACGCACATGAAGTCGGTCGGCGAGGCGATGGCCATCGGGCGCAACTTCACCGAGGCCCTGCAGAAGGCGCTGCGCAGCCTGGAGCAGAAGGGGGCCACGTTCGACTGGGCCGGCCCAGTCGAGGAGTCGGTCGAGGTCTTGGTCGACCGGGTGCGGGTGCCTCACGACGGCCGGCTGCGGGAGGTGGTCGACGCCCTGCGGGCCGGGGCGAGCCTCGAGCAGCTGAACGAGGCCACCGGGATCGACCCGTGGTTCCTCGACCAGCTGGTGCTGCTCCACGAGGTCGCGACCGAGCTGGCTGCGGGGGAGCGGCTTGACCCGGGAACGCTGCGGACCGCAAAGCGGCACGGCTTCTCCGACGCCCAGATCGCGGCGGTCCGGGGGATGCGCGAGGACGTCGTACGGGGCGTGCGTCACGCGCTGGGCATCCGTCCGGTCTTCAAGACCGTCGACACCTGTGCCGCCGAGTTCGCCGCGACCACGCCCTACCACTACTCCTCCTACGACGAGGAGACCGAGGTCGTTCCCCGTCCGGACCGCACCGCGGTGATCATCCTCGGCTCCGGGCCCAACCGGATCGGGCAGGGCATCGAGTTCGACTACTCCTGCGTGCACGCCGCGATGGCCCTGTCCACCGCGGGCTACGAGACCGTGATGGTCAACTGCAACCCCGAGACGGTCTCCACCGACTACG
>JBBPYL010000049.1:0-15622 GCA_038199935.1 Propionibacteriales bacterium
TGGCTCCACATCATCTGGCACTGCTGGCAAGACGGCCTCGCCTACCACCCCGAAACCCACCGCGCACTGCAACGCCTCCTGGCCCAGCAAAACGAGGCGGCTTGACATAGGGCTTCTCACAGGGGAATGTTCCCGTGCTTCTTCGGCGGCAGCGTCGCCCGCTTCGTCCGCAGCAGGCGCAGCGAGCGCACGATCTCGGCCCGGGTCTCGTGCGGGTGGATCACCGCGTCGACGTAGCCCCGCTCGGCCGCCAGGTACGGGTTGGCCAGGGTGTCCTCGTAGTCGGTGACCAGCTCGGCCCGCTTCTCGTCCGCGGTGCCCTGCTCGGCGGCCGCCGCCAGCTCGCCCCGGTACAGGATGTTGACCGCGCCCTGCGCGCCCATCACGGCGATCTGGGCGGTGGGCCAGGCCAGGTTCATGTCCGCGCCGAGGTGCTTGGAGCCCATCACGTCGTACGCACCGCCGTAGGCCTTGCGGGTGATGATCGTGACCAGGGGGACGGTGGCCTCGGCGTAGGCGTAGATCAGCTTGGCCCCGCGGCGGATGATCCCGTTCCACTCCTGGTCCGTGCCAGGCAGGAAGCCCGGGACGTCGACGAAGGTCAGCACCGGGACGTTGAACGCGTCGCAGGTGCGCACGAAGCGGGCGGCCTTCTCGGAGGCGTCGATGTCCAGGGTGCCGGCGAGCTGCATCGGCTGGTTGGCCACGATGCCGACGGGGCGGCCCTCGACCCGGCCGAAGCCGGTGATCATGTTGGGGGCGAAGAGGGCCTGGACCTCGAGAAACTCCTCGTCGTCGAGCATCGACTCGATCACCGTGTGCATGTCGTAGGGCTGGTTCGGCGAGTCCGGGACCAGCGAGTCCAGGGCGAGGTCGGTCTCGGACGGCTCGAGGTCGGCGGGCCCGAGCTCGTAGCCGTCGTAGACCTGCGGCTCGTCGAGGTTGTTCTGCGGCAGGTAGGAGATCAGGGCCGTGACGTAGTCGATCGCGTCCTGCTCGTTGCTGGCCAGGTAGTGGGCGTTGCCGGACTTGGTGTTGTGCGAGCGGGCGCCGCCGAGGTCCTCCATCGACACGTCCTCGCCGGTCACCGTCTTGATCACGTCCGGACCGGTGATGAACATGTGCGAGGTCTGGTCGACCATCACGGTGAAGTCGGTGACGGCGGGGGAGTAGACCGCCCCCCCGGCGCACGGCCCCATGATCAGCGAGATCTGCGGGATGACCCCCGAGGCGTGCACGTTGCGGCGGAAGATCTCGCCGTAGAGCCCAAGCGCGACCACCCCCTCCTGGATGCGGGCGCCCCCCGAGTCGTTGATGCCGATGATCGGGCAGCCGGTCGTCATCGCCAGGTCCATGACCTTGACGATCTTCTCGCCGAAGACCTGGCCCAGCGACCCACCGAAGACGGTGAAGTCCTGGGCGAACACGCAGACCCCGCGCCCCTCCATCGTGCCGTAGCCGGTGACCACGCCGTCGCCGTAGGGCCTGTTCTCGGCCATCCCGAAGGCGGTGGAGCGGTGCCGCGCCAGCTCGTCGAGCTCGACGAAGGAGCCCTCGTCGAGGAGCTGGAGGATGCGCTCGCGCGCGGTGCCCTTGCCCTTGGCGTGCTGCTTCTCGATGGCTCGCTGGGACCCGGCGTGCACCGCGTCGTCGAGCCGTCGGGCCAGGTCGGCGGACTTGCCGGCGCTGGTGTGGATGTTGATGTCCTCGGGCACGTCGGTGCCTTCTCCGGGGTTCGTCGCTGACGCCTGACTCACGGGTGGCTGACCTCTCTCGGGCTGACCTGCGTCAATCTAGTGCCTGTGCCGACCTCCACGCCGCCGCCTCCCGACGCGGACCCGTCCGCCCCGGCGCGCCCGGCCCTGGACGTCGCCCGGCTGAGCGAGGCGACGGGCGCCGACGGCTGGCGCGTCGAGGTCGTCGCGACCTCCGCCTCGACCAACGCCGAGGCCGCCACCCGGTCCCGGCAGGGTGCGGGGGCGGGTCTGGTCGTGGTGGCCGAGCACCAGACCGCGGGCCGTGGCCGGCTCGGTCGGGCGTGGCTCACTCCGCCCCGGTCGGCCCTGACCCTCTCGGTGGTCCTGCAGCCGGCTAGCGTGCCGGCCGAGCGTTGGCCCTGGCTCCCGCTGCTGGTCGGCGTGGCCCTCGCCCGCAGCGTACGCCGGACCTGCGGGCTCGACGCCCGCCTGAAATGGCCCAACGACGTCCTGCTGCCCGATCTCCCGGGCAGCCGGGGAGGGCGCGGAGGCAAGGTGGCGGGCATCCTGCTCGAGCGGCTCGAGGCGAGCGACCCCCCCGGCGCCCGGCACGGCCAGGGGGCACGAGCCGTGGTCGGCATCGGGCTGAACGTCTCGACCACGCCCGCGGAGCTGCCGACGCCCGGGTCGACCTCGCTGGAACTGGCGGGCGCAGGCCCCGTGGACCGGACCGGGCTGCTGCTCGACCTGCTGGCCAGCCTGGAGGAGGTCTACCGGCCCTGGTGCGCGGTCCTCGGAGACCCCACCGCGGTCCGTGCGGCGTACCTCGAGCTGTGCGACACCCTCGGCCGTGAGGTCCGGGTGTCCCTGCCCTCGGGACCGGACTTGCGTGGTCGCGCCCGCGGGGTCGACACCCACGGTCGTCTCGAGGTCGAGCACGCTTCGGGGCTCTCCGCGCTCGGGGTCGGGGACGTGGTCCACGTCCGGCCCGGCTGAGCCGGTCGTGGGATGATGCCTGTGTGTCCTTTCCCACTCGGCTGCTCAACGAGAACGAGCACGTGGTGGTCTCCACGCGCACCCACGTCAAGGCGCTGCTGGTCCCCGCGGTCCTGCTGATCGTGCTGGCGGCCGTGGCCGGGGTGATCTCCGGGCTGGTGCCCGCCGGGGACGCAGCGCCGCTGCTCCGGCTCGCCGTGTGGGGCTTCGCGCTGCTGCTGGCCCTGTGGGGGGTCCTCAAGCCCTTCCTGGAGTGGCTGACCACGACGTACACCTTCACCGACCGGCGCTTCATCAGCCGCAGCGGGCTCATCGCCAAGCAGGGCCGGACCATCCCGCTCAACCGGATCAGCGGCGTGGACTTCGACATCGGCATCATCGACCGGCTCTTCGGCTGCGGGACCCTGGTCGTCTCCGACGCGAGCGAGAGCGGCCAGGTCCTGCTGCACGACATCCCGAACGTCGAGCGCGTCCAGATGCAGGTGAGCGAGCAGCTGCACCGGCAGTCCGACCCGCGGTCGGCGAGGACCGATGACGGCACCTGACCCGCGCTACACGCGGGAGCGGCTGGAGGAGGCGGTCCTCGGCGGGGTGCCTCGGCTGACCAGCCAGGACGTGGCGCAGGCGGCCGGGGTCGGCATCGAGGACGCCCGTCGCCTGTGGCGGGCGCTCGGCTTCCCCGAGACCGGCGACGCGGCCGCCTTCACCGACGGTGACCTCGAGGCCCTGGGCCGGATCTTCGCCCTGGTCGCCGCCGACGTCGTCGACCTCGACACGGCGGTCCGGCTGACCCGGGCGGTGGGCCAGACGATGGCCAAGCTGGCCGACTGGCAGGTGGGGACGCTCTCCAGCCGCGTCGAGGAGCTCGAGTCCGGTAGCGAGGCCACCGGCAGCAGGATCGGGAGCGCACTGCGTCTGACCGACGCCGTCACCCCGCCCTTCGAGCACCTGCTGATCTACGCCTGGCGCCGTCATCTCGCGGCCGCGGTGGGTCGGGTCGAGGCGCTGGGGGCCAACGACGAGGACCTGCACACGGTGGAGGTCGCGGTCGGGTTCGCCGACCTGGTCGCCTTCACCGCGCTGTCCAACCAACTCGGGGAGGACCGGATCGGGGACCTGGTCGAGGTCTTCGAGTCCCGGTGCGCCGACGTGGTCGCCGCGCACAGCGGCCGGGTGGTCAAGACGCTGGGCGACTCGGTGCTGTTCATCGTCGAGGACGCTCCCTGCGCAATGGACGTGGGTCTGTCCATCGTCTCGGTGATCGGGGGGGACCCGCAGCTGCCCGACGTCCGCGTCGGCATCGCCACCGGGTCGGTGGTGCTGCGCCTGGGCGACGTCTACGGCCCTCCGGTCAACCTTGCCTCCCGGCTGACCGCGGTGGCCCGACGCAACCGGCTCCTGACCGACCCGCGCACCGCTGCGCTGCTCGGCGACGAGTTCGTGACCCAGGCTCTGCCCGCACGGCCCCTGCGGGGCTTCGGTGTGGTGGAGCCGGTAGCCGTTCGGCGGGCCTGAATAGCACCTTCCGGTGGCTTGTCACGGGGGATGACTACGCAGGCACCTAGTCATTACGGGCCAATATGTCCGATGTCACTGTGGGGCCCCCGGGTGACTCCTTACCTTTTCCCTATGACGACAGTTCAAGGGGTCACGGTGGATGCCGCGACACGACGCGTGTGGCGCGAGGGTGAAGAGCTCCGGTTCTCGAACAAGGAGTTCGACCTCCTCCATGCTCTGATCACTCGGGCCGGGGAGATTGTCACCCGCGAGGAGCTGATGCGTGAGGTCTGGCAGACGACCTTCTGGACCTCGGCCAAGACCATCGACGTGCACCTCGGCTGGGTGCGGCGCAAGCTCGGGGACGACCCGCGCCGTCCGAGCCTGATCAGCACCATCCGCGGCCAGGGGCTGCGTTTCGAGCCCGTCGCGCCGGCGTACGTCGACCAGGTCAAGTCCGCGTCCTGACCCACCCGTTAGGGTCGGCGAGTGAACGCCGCTCCCCACGACCTGCCCCCGGGCCCACCGCGGGTCGCGGTGGTCGGAGGCGGCCAGCTGGCGCGGATGATGGCGCAGGCCGCCGTCGCGCTCGGGGTGCACGTCCGGCTGCTGTCCGAGGCGGCGGACGGGTCCGCGGCGCAGGTGGTGCCCGACACGACCGTCGGTGACTACCGCGACCTCCGCGAGCTCCGGGCCGTGGCCGAGGGCTGCGAGGTGCTGACCTTCGACCACGAGCACGTGCCCACCGAGCACCTGCGGGCCCTGGCCGCCGAGGGGTGGGCCACCCGGCCCGGGCCGGACGCGTTGGTCCACGCCCAGGACAAGGCGGTGATGCGTCGCCGGCTGTCCGCCATGGGAGTCCCCTGCCCGCGGCACGCCGTCGTGGCCACGCCCGCCGCGGTCTCCGAGTTCGCCGCCGGCGTCGGCGGGTTCCCGGTCGTGCTCAAGACGACCCGCGGCGGCTACGACGGGAAGGGCGTGTGGGTGGTCGACTCTGAGGCCGGCTCTGCCCCCGCGTTCGCTGCGGCCGCCGACGCCGGGGTGGAGATCCTGGCCGAGGAGAAGGTGAGCTTCCGCCGCGAGCTCTCGGCGCTGGTCGCGCGCTCACCGTCGGGCCAGGTCGCGGCCTACCCGGTCGTGCAGTCGGTCCAGCGCGACGGTGTGTGCTGGGAGGTCGTCGCTCCGGCCCCGGACCTCGACCCCGACCTGTCGGTCAAGGCCCAGCAGATCGCGATGGCGGTGGCCGACGAGCTGTCGGTGACCGGGGTGTTGGCCGTCGAGCTGTTCGAGACCGACGACTCCCGGGTGCTGGTCAACGAGCTGGCCATGCGGCCGCACAACACCGGTCACTGGTCGATGGACGGGGCGGTGACCGGCCAGTTCGAGAACCACCTGCGCGCGGTCCTGGACCTGCCCCTGGGCTCCCCGGCCGCACGCGCCCCGTGGACGGTGATGGTCAACATCCTCGGCGGCGACCACGGTGCCCTCTCGGCGGACCTGAACGGGGGCTTCGCGCACGTGATGGCCCGGGACCCGGGGCTGAAGGTGCACCTCTACGGCAAGGACGTGAAGCCCGGGCGCAAGGTGGGCCACGTGACGGCGTTCGGCGAGGACCTCGAGGACGTCCGGGCCCGGGCGCACCACGCGGCGTCCTGGTTCCGCGGAGACCTCGGCGACGAGAGCGAGTGAGTAGACCATGAGTGCCCCCGACACGTCCCCCGACACCCCCGCGGATACCTCTGGTGGGCCGCCCCGGGTGGGCATCGTGATGGGCTCGGACTCCGACTGGCCCACGATGCGGGCGGCGTCGCAGGCCCTGGCGGAGTTCGACGTCGCCCACGAGTGCGATGTGGTCTCCGCCCACCGGATGCCCGAGGAGATGCTGGCCTACGGCCGTCAGGCCGCGGACCGGGGTCTCTCGGTCATCATCGCGGGTGCGGGCGGAGCGGCCCACCTGCCGGGGATGCTCGCCGCGGTCACGCCGTTGCCCGTGGTCGGAGTGCCGGTGGCGCTGGCCCATCTCGACGGGATGGACTCGCTGCTCTCCATCGTGCAGATGCCCTCGGGGGTCCCGGTGGCCACGGTCGCGGTCGGGAACGCCCGGAACGCCGGGCTGCTCGCGGTCCGCATCCTCGCCGCCACCGACGCAGGGCTCCGGGCCCGGATGGTCGCCTTCCAGGCCGAGCTGGCCGCGGCGGCTCGGGCCAAGGGTGCCGTGGTTCGCGGCGAGACCGGCCGCCGCGCCGGCTTCTGAGACCGGTCCGACGGGCACGAGCGCCGACTCGGCGGGTGCTGGGATCAGTCGGGGACCAGGCCGGTGTGCTCGGCGGTGAAGGCCAGCATGTCGGCCATCTCCGCGGCCACCACCCGGGCCGGCTTGCCCATCCCGTGCCCGGTGGAGGTCTCGATCCGCGCCAGCACCGGGGCCTGGCCACCCTGACCCCGCTGGAGGGCCGCGGTGAACTTGAAGCTGTGGGCCGGCACCACCCGGTCGTCGTGGTCCCCGGTGAGCACCAGCGTCGCGGGGTAGGACTCCCCGTCGACGATGTTGTGCAGCGGGGAGTAGGCCCGCAGCACCGCGAACATCTCCGGGTCCTCCGGCGAGCCGTAGTCCGAGGTCCAGGCTCGACCGACGGTGAACAGGTGGAAGCGCAGCATGTCGAGCACCCCCACCGCCGGCAGCGCGACCGCGGCCAGGTCCGGGCGCTGAAGCATCGTGGCGCCGACCAGCAGGCCACCGTTGCTCCCACCGTGCAGCGCGAGCTGGTCGTGGCGGGTGACCCCGGTGGACACCAGGTGGTCGCCCACCGCCGCGAAGTCGTCGAAGACGTTCTGCTTGAGCCTCAGCCGGCCCGCGTCGTGCCAGGCCACGCCGTACTCGCTGCCGCCTCTCAGGTTCGCGATGGCCAGCACCCCGCCCGCGGAGAGCCAGCCGGCGAACGCGGGCCGGAAGTCGGCCAGCACCGGGATGTGGAACCCGCCGTAGCCGTAGAGCAGGGTGGGGCGAGGGGCGTCCAGAGCGAGGTCGGCACGGTGGATCAGGAAGTACGGCACCTCGGTGCCGTCCGCGCTGACTGCCCGTCGGCGATGGGTGACGACCTCGGGCGCGGCCCAGCCCGGGCTGCCCGCCGGCGCCTGTGGCGCCAGGCCGTCGAGCCGCTCGAGCGTCCCCTGCGAGAGGCTGAGCCGGTAGGCGGTGACGCGCGAGGTGACCGAGCTGAGCCCGAGCAGGACCTCGTCGCGACCCTCCTCGGCGTCCAGCGCGACCACCGCACCGCCCGGGACGTCGACGACGCCGAGGTCGCGGCCCTCGAGGCTGTGCCGGGTCAGGTGGGGCTGCGCGTCGCGCAGGTGCACGGTGAGCAGCTCGGAGCCGGCCGCCGCCACCATCTCCAGCATGGCGTCGCCCTGGCGCACCAAGTCGACCAGCTCGGGGCGGGCCTGGGGCGTCGCGGTCAGGTCGAGCCGGACCACGCGGCCCAGGGGCGCGTCGGCGTCGGTGTGCAGCAGGGCGTGGTCGCCGTCGGTGCGGACCAGCCGGAGCATCGCGTAGGCCTCGTCGGCGACCTTGACCGGCTCGCCGATCTCGCTGGCGCCGTCCTGCGTCACGACCGGGTAGACCCAGAGCCGGTTCTGCTCCGAGGTGCCCTCACCGAGGTGGACCACGAGCCACCGCCCGTCGTGGGAGAGCTCGGGGTCGGCCATCACCGAGGGGTGGTCCGGCATCTCCCAGACCACGGCGTCGTCGTCCTGCGGCGTGCCGAGGACGTGCCGCCGCAGCCGGCCTGCGGGCAGCGCGGCGGCCTCGGTTCCCCGGCCCGTCCCCTCGGTGGGGAAGTGCTGGTACAGGAACGAGCGGCCGTCAGGGAGCCAGGTGGCCGCGGAGAACTTCACCTTGGTCAGCACGTCGGGAAGGTCCTCGCCGGTGGCCAGGTCCAGCACGTGCAGCGTGCTCCAGTCGCTCCCGCCGTCGCTGATCTGGTAGGCCAGCAGGCTGCCGTCCCGGCTCTCGTCGGCTCCGGCCAGTGACGACGTGCCGTCGGCGGAGAACGTGTTGGGGTCCAGCAGCAGCCGCCCACCGGCGCCGGTGAGCTCGGCTAGGCTCTCGGCCACGACGACCTGGTTCTGCTGGAGGGTGCCGTCGTTGCGGCTGAGCAGGTAACGCTCGCCGACCCGGCTCGGCGTACCGGCTCTGGGCATGGCCATGATCGCGCTCATCGTGGCCCCGAACCACTCCCTGGAGGACAGCGTGTCGAGGTACTCGCGGGTGGCGATGTTCTGGGCCCGCACCCACGCGCGGGTCTCCTCGGAGTCGGGGTCCTCCAGCCAGCGGTACGGGTCCGCGACCTCCTGGCCGTGCCGGGTCTCCACGGTTTCGTCGCGGCGGGTCGTCGGGATGCTCATCTGCGCTCCTCGGCTTCGACGCGGCTCAGCTGCGGCCACTCGATCGCCGGGCACGTGTCCATGACCATCCTCAGCCCGGCCGCGACCGTCCGCTCGTAGGCGGCCGGATCGACGACGCCGAGCTGGAACCAGACGCCCCGGGCGCCGATCTCGACGGCCTGGTCGGCGACGGGTCCGGCGTGCCGGGATCGCCGGAACACGTCGACCACGTCCACCGCGAAGGGGACCTCGGCCAGGGTGGCGTACCCCGTCTCGTCGAGCACGGTCTCGGCCCGGGGGTGGATGGGCACGATGCGCTTGCCGCGCTGCTGGAGGAGGGTCGCGATCCCATACGCCGTGCGCGAGGGGTTGTCGCCCAGGCCGACCACGGCCCAGGTCTCGCACTCCTCGAGCAGGTAGCGGATATCCTCGGGGTCCTGGCCCGGCGGCGGGGGTGATGAGCTCATGGGACGACGCTACCGGCCGCGCCGGAACCGCTCGGGCTACTCGCCGGTAGTATCGGCCCTCCGTGCACCGACGACCAGGAGCCGCCCGATGTCCAGCGAGTCGACCATGTTCGCCCTGTCCGAGGAGCACCAGGCGATCCGCGAGGCCGTCCGGGCCGTCTGCGAGGCCAAGGTGGCCCCGCACGCGGCCGAGGTCGACGAACGGGGCGAGTTCCCCCAGGCCGCCTACGACGCGTTGGCCGCCTCGGACTTCGCCGCGCCGCACGTTCCCGAGGAGTACGGCGGCGCCGGGGCGGACGCGCTGGCCACCTGCCTGGTCATCGAGGAGGTGGCACGCGCCTGTGCGTCGTCCTCGCTGATCCCCGCGGTCAACAAGCTCGGCTCCCTGCCCTTGATGCTGGTCGGCTCCGAGGAGGTCAAGAAGACCTACCTGGCGCCGCTGGCGGCCAACGAGGTGATGTTCTCCTACTGCCTCTCCGAGCCGGAGGCGGGCTCGGACGCCGCCGCGCTGCGGACACGGGCCGTCCGCGAGGGCGACGGCTGGGTGCTGGACGGGGTCAAGCGATGGATCACCAACGCCGGGGTCTCGGAGTACTACACCGTCTTCGCCGTAACCGACCCCGATGCCCCCCGCGGCACCGGCATCTCCGCCTTCGTGGTCGAGAAGTCCGACGCCGGGGTGTCCTTCGGCGCCCCGGAGCGGAAGCTGGGCATCAAGGGCTCGCCCACCCGCGAGGTCTACTTCGACTCGGTGCGGCTGCCCGCGACGCGGATGATCGGCGCCGAGGGCACCGGCTTCGCCACGGCGATGCAGGTGCTCGACCACACCCGGGTGACGATCGCCGCGCAGGCGGTGGGCATCGCCCAGGGCGCGCTGGACCATGCGCTGAGCTACGCGAAGGAGCGCAGCCAGTTCGGGCGGCCCATCGCGGACTTCCAGGGTCTCCAGTTCATGCTCGCCGACATGGGGATGAAGGTGGAGGCGGCTCGACAGCTGACCTACGCCGCCGCCGGACGCTCCGAGCGCGGCGACGCGGACCTGACCTTCTTCGGCGCCGCGGCGAAGTGCTTCGCCTCCGACATCGCGATGCAGGTCACCGTGGACGCGGTCCAGGTCCTCGGCGGCTACGGGTTCACCCGCGACTACCCGGTGGAGCGGATGATGCGCGACGCCAAGATCACCCAGATCTACGAGGGCACCAACCAGGTGCAGCGGATCGTGATGGCCCGCCAGCTCCTCGCCGGGGTGCAGTCCGAGCTCTGAGTGACGTCCACCCGGACGCCATGCTCGGTCAAGGCCTCCGAGCTTGTTCCCGGGGGATGGGCGTACGACAGGTGAGCCCGTGCTCGGCTAGGGGTCCCACCGGCAGCGCGATTGCCTCCCATCGGGGTCTTGAACGGGGGAGTGGTCTCGACGCGGGTCTTCCTGCTCTGAGGCGGTGTCAGGTTTCTGGCAGGTAGCTGGACGCACACTGGGTCACGGCTCGCCACGATCCAGGAACGTCCCGACGCGAGGAGTCACCATGTTCGACCTGATCAACGGTCTGCCCGTCCACCCGCTCGTCGTGCACGGCGTCGTGGTGCTGCTGCCGTTGGCGGTGCTCGGCACCCTGCTCATCGCCCTGCGGCCGGCGTGGCGCGAGCGCTATCTGGTCCTGGTCTTCGCCGCCGCGGCCGTGGGCACGGTGCTGATCCCGGTGGCCACCAGCAGCGGCGAGGCCCTGGAGAAGCGGGTCGGCATCCCCGGCGACCACGCCGCACTGGGCGATCAGCTGCTGTGGTTCACGCTGCCGCTGGTGCTGGTCCTGGCTGCGATGGTGCTGCTCCAGTGGCGCGCCCGCCGTGCCAACACGACGGGCAGCGGGGCGACCGGCTCGGCGGGCGGCGCGTCCTCGGCGGGCGCCTCCACGCTGACCCGGGTCCTCCCGGTCGTCGCCGTGCTGGCCGCGCTGCTGTGCACCGTCCAGGTCGTCCGGGTCGGCGACTCCGGCGCCCGTGCCGCGTGGAGCGACCAGGTCAGCGGCTCCTCGGCCGCCTCCGACGGTGGACGGTGACCGCCCTCCTCGCGCTCACCGCCTAGGACGATCACGTCCACCTCTGGTCACCGCGGCTGGTCTGCGCGGTGGCCACGGTGGCGGCCGTGATCGGGGACAACCTGGGCTACGTGGGCGCCGAGGCGGCCCACCCGGGGCCTCTGCGCTAGCGGCGTACCGGTCAGGGTTGGACGGCCCGGTGCTGGACACAGTGGGGTGATGACCGTGCGCAAGATCGGCGTCGAGGAGGAGCTTCTCCTGGTCGACCCCGACTCCTTCCAGCTCACCGCCATGGCCCGTCGCGCGGTGCGCGACCACGCGGCCCAGGCGGCCCAGGCGGTCGAGGAAGAGCTCTTCCTCCAGCAGATCGAGACCGCCTCCGAGCCGGCCAGCACCGCCGAGGAGGTGGCCGCCGGGATCCGTGCCGGTCGCCGCGCCGTAGGAGAGGCTGCGGCCGGTACTGGCGCCCGCGCCGTGGCCATGGGGGTTCCCGTGCTCGAGGACCCCGGGGAGCGGATCACCCCCGAGCCGCGCTACGAGCGGATCATGAACGAGTACGGCGCCATGGCCGGCCAGGCCCTGGCCTGCGCGATGCACCTGCACATCGACGTCGACAGCGACGAGGAGGCCGTGGGGGTGTCCGATCGGGTCCGCCCCTGGCTGCCCCTGCTGCTGGCGCTCTCGAGCAACTCCCCGATCTGGCGCGGCGAGGACACCGGACACGCCAGCTGGCGCTCGCAGATCTGGAGCCGCTGGCCGACCGGAGGAGTCTCGGAGCCCTACGGCGGCCTGGACTGCTACCGGTCGACCACCGAGCGGCTGGTCCGCTGGGGGGCCGGGCTGGACCAGGGCATGCTCTACTTCGACGTCCGGCTGGCCGCGAGCTATCCGACGATCGAGGTCCGGGTCGCCGACGTGTGCACCGAGGTGGACGACGCGGTGCTGGTCGCGCTTCTCAGCCGGGCTCTGGTCACCACCGAGGCGGCGGCCTGGTCCGCGGGGGAGCCGGTGGGCGAGTGGCGCGCGGACCTGCTCAAGGCGGCGACCTGGCGGGCGGCCCGCTACGGCGTGCCGGGCCAGCTGGTCAACCCCGCGACCTTCGAGCTCGGCTCGACCCGGGACGTCCTGGCCGCCTTCGTCGACCACGTGCGCGACGCCCTGGACGAGGCCGGCGACACCGACGTGGTGCACGCGCTGTTCGAGCAGCTGTTGGCCCGAGGCTCGGGGGCGATGCGGCAGCGCTCGGTGCGCGAGTCGACCGGCGCGTTGACCGGCGTCGTCTCCGACCTCGCCGACCGCACCGAGGCGAGCTGGGCCTCAGCCGGGTAGCCCCGAGGGGCTGCACAGCCCTCGGCCGATGTCCTGGGTCCGGTCCTCGATGATCCGGCCGAAGAGCTGGTTGGCCCGGGCGTCGTCCCAGTTCACCGCCAGGTCCGCGATCGGCACCCCGCAGGTCAGCCCGGTCTTGCCGCTGACCCGGGTCATCGCCCAGGCGAAGCGTGCGGTGGAGAGCATCGAGGTGTCCTCGCCGACCCGCAGCGCGTGCGCCCCCGCGGCGGCGAGCCGGACGTAGCGCACCGGGTTCAGCACCGACCAGGGTGAGGCGGCGGACGCGCCGACGGCGCTGACCACCTCACGCTGGTGGCGGGCCCGGTCGATGTCGCCCAGGGCGGAGGTCTTCCGAGACCGCGCGTAACCCAGCGCCGTCTTGCCGTCGGCCTGCTGGCAGCCCCTGGCGATGTCCAGGTTGGCCTGCGGGTCCTTCATCGCCTCGGTGGGGCAGATCTCCACCCCGCCGACGGCTCCGATCACGTCGACGAAGCCACCGAAGCCGATCTCGACGTAGTCGTCGACTCGGATCCCGGTGTTCTGCTCGATGGTCTGGACCATCAGGCGCGGACCGCCGTACGCGAAGGCCGCGTTGATCTTCGTGGTGCCGTAGCCCGGGACGTCGACGAGGCTGTCCCGGGGAATCGACATCAGCAGGTTGGGGCCGCTCCCGGTGTGCAGCAGCATGATCGTGTCGGTGCGTCGCCCGGCGGCCTTGCCGGTGCCCAGGTCCAGCTCCTCCTCGCGGGTCAGACCCTCGCGGCTATCGCTTCCGACCAGGAGGTAGGTGGTGCCGGGCTGTTCGGCCGGGCGCTCCCCGGCGGGGGCGACCCGGACCTTGTCCACCTGGGACCAGGCCCAGAGCGGTACGGCCACCAGGAAGACCAGCCAGGCCACCACCAGAAAGACCAGCCACCGCGGCCGGAAGCGACGGCGACCCGAGGACGGCGGTCCCGCAGGAGGTCGGCCAGCAGGGGGTCGGCCAGCCGGAGGCCGGGCCGACGGAGGTGGCCCGGCGGCAGGACGGCTCATCGTGGGCATGACCAGGGTGGGCTCGGGGTCCTGGTCGGGCTGCGGTGGGGACGGGGCGGAGGTCCCACTCGAGGACCCCGGCCTGCCGTAGAGCCAGTCGAAGTCCTCGCCGCGTCCGGAACGGTCTCCGGTCGGGGGTTCGGCCATGACCGCACGCTACCGCGCGGCGCGCCGCGGCGCTGTGACAGGTGTGGCTGGTGATACTGGGGCGTCGATGCGACGACCACCTCGAAAGGCCCCGCGCATGCCGCCCGTCTCTTCCCCCGGGTGGGACGTCCCTCCCGGATCTCGCCCCGCCACCCGTCCTCTGGCCGGGTACGGCAGCCGCGACGCCGGGCGCGTCCGTTTCCGACGCGCCGTCGTCCTGCTGGTGATGACGCTGGTCCTCCCCGGGTCCGCCCAGCTGGTGGCCGGCAACAAGCGGGTCGGCCGGCTGGCGCTGAGGATCCTCGCCGGCCTGCTCGCCGTGACGGTCCTGGTCTTGTTGCTGAGCCTGGCCTGGCACCCGGTGGCCTACTTCCTGGCCACCAACACCGTCATGCTCGGCGTCCTGCGCCTGGGGCTGTGCGCCGTGGCCGTCGGCTGGGCCCTGCTGTTCTTCGACGCCTGGCGGATCGGCCAGCCCCTGGAGCTGCGCCAGAAGCAGCGGCTCGCCGTGGTGGGCCTGAACGGGCTGCTCTGCTTCTCGGTCGCGGGGTCGCTGCTCTTCGCCTCGCACGTGGTCGCGGTCCAGCGGGACCTGATCTCCTCGATGTTCGGCGCCGGGAAGGTCACCGAGGCCACCCACGGTCGCTACAACGTGCTCCTCCTCGGCGGTGACTCGGGTGCGGACCGCTGGGGGCTGCGCCCCGACAGCATCTCGGTGGCCAGCATCGACGCCGAGACCGGTCGCGCGATCCTCTTCGGCCTGCCCCGCAACATGACCAACTTCACCTTCCCCGCCGGATCGGTAATGGCCGAGCAGTACCCGGACGGCTACGACTGCGAGACCTGCGAGCTCAACAGCCTGACCACCTTCGCCGCGGACAACAAGGCGCTGTTCGCCGGCGCGGCCAACCCCGGTGTGGAGGCGACCTCGCAGGCCGTCGAGGGCATCACCGGCCTGAAGATCAACTACTACGCGATGGTCAACCTCGAAGGATTCCGAGCCCTGGTCCAGGCGGTCGGGGGCCTCAAGCTCAACGTCCGTGACCGGATCCCGATCGGCGGGGTGGGCGGTCCGGTGACGGGCTACATCGAGCCCGGCGTACGCCGGCTCAACGGGTTCGAGACGCTGTGGTTCGCCCGGTCGCGGGAGAGCGCCGACGACTATTCGCGGATGGCCCGGCAGAAGTGCGTGATGAACGCCATGCTCCAGCAGCTCTCCCCGAGCACGGTGATCGGCAAGTTCGAGAAGATCGCCGCCGCCAGCACCGAGCTCATCACCACCGACCTGCCCGCCTCCGAGCTCGGCACGTTCGCCGAGCTGGCCATGAAGACCCGGTCCACCCCGGTCAGCTCGGTCTCCTTCGTGCCCCCGGTGATCAACACCGGCGCCCCGGACCTGGCCAAGATCCACGCCATGGTCACGACCGCCATCGCGAAGTCCGAGGCCAAGGACGAGGGCGGGGGTGGCGGCCCCGCGGTGACGAAGCGTCCCGGCTTCTCCCGCACGACGCCCAGCCAGGGCACCGTCGGTGGCTCCCTGGGCAGCTACGCCGAGGGCTACAAGGCGAACAAGGCCAAGGACCTGTCGTCGGCCTGCTGAGCGCCCCGATAGGGTCGGCCCCCGTGAGTCCCCGGGTCGTCGCTGTCGTTGTGACCTGGAACCGTCGTGACCTCCTGGCCGAGGCCCTTGACGCGCTGGTGGCCCAGTCCCACCCGCCGACGGGGATCGTGGTGGTCGACAATGCCAGCACCGACGGGACCGACGCCGTGCTGCGGACCCGGGCCGAGGCCGAGCCGACCCTCGAGGTGCTCAGCCTGGCCCAGAACACCGGTGGCGCGGGCGGCTTCGCGGCCGGAATTGGGGCCGCGCTGCGCCACGAGCCCGACCTGGTCTGGCTGCTCGACGACGACACCGTCCCCACCGCGACCGCGGCGCACGAACTGGTCCGGGCCTGGGCGACCTACGCCGGCAGCGGCGCCCGACCCGCCCTGCTGGCCAGCCGGGTGGTGTGGACCGACGGGCGCGACCACCCGATGAACA
>JBBPYL010000050.1:0-12291 GCA_038199935.1 Propionibacteriales bacterium
ACAAGCTCGCGCAGGTGCTCGGCGGGCTCAACCCTGTCGCCGGGCCCTACTTCGACATCTCGGCTCCGGAGCCGACCGGTGTCGTGGGCGTCCTTGCGCCGCAACGCTCCTCGCTGCTCGGACTGGTCAGCGTGGTCGCCCCGGTGGTGGTCACCGGCAACACCTGCGTGGTGGCCGCGTCCACCGCACGCCCGCTGCCCGCGATCACGCTGAGCGAGGTGCTGGCCACCTCCGACGTCCCCGGCGGCGTGGTCAACATGCTCACCGGCGACCTGGCCGACACCGTCCCCACCCTGGCCGCGCACATGGACGTCAACGCGATCGACCTCGGCGGTCTCAGTGGTGACCCCGACGCGGCCGTGGAGGCCGAGTGTGCGGCCGCGGACAACCTCAAGCGGGTGGTGCGCGCGCCCGCGGTCGAGCCGGAGTGGACCCGTTCGCCCGCGCTCACGGCGATGACGGCCTTCCTGGAGATCAAGACGGTCTGGCACCCGATCGGAGTCTGAAGTCGCCGCCCGGACCAGCCCGCCCACCTCCCCGGGCCGGGTGGTGCTGTTGGCCGGTCCATCGGGATCGGGCAAGTCTCGGCTGTGCGGACGCTTCCGCGCCGAGCTCGGGCTGCCGACGGTCAACCTCGACGACTTTTACAAGGACGGTGCGGACCCGACCCTGCCCCGGTTGGACGCGGGCGCGACGGCGGGACAGGTCGACTGGGACGACCCGGCCTCCTGGTTCGCCGACCAGGCGCTGGAGACCCTGGGCCGGTTGTGCACCGAGGGTCGCGCTGAGGTCCCGGTCTACGACATCGCGCGCAACGGGCGCGTCGGCAGCCGTGTCGTCACCCTCGGTGACGCTCCCCTCGTGGTGGCCGAGGGCGTCTTCGCCCAGGAGCTGGTCGCGACCTGCACGGCACACGGACTGCTGGGCCTGGCCGTCTGCGTCGGCAACCGCCTCGCGGTGACCTTCTGGCGACGCCTGGTCCGCGACCTGCGCGAACGTCGCAAGCCACCGTGGGTGCTGCTCACCCGGGGGCTGAGGCTGATGCGCGCCGAGCCCGACGTGGTGGACCGCGCGGTGCGCCACGGCTGTGTGGCCCTCACTGCCCCCGACGCCTTCGACCGTGTCGCCAGCCTGCTGCGCGAGCCGGGCTCGAATATGCTGACGCCGACCACGGGGTCGGGGACGTCTCGGACCGGGGACGGCAGCGGGGGAGAGCACCAGATGACGCGACTGATCGTGGACGGGCGCGACGTGGCGCCAGTCGAGGTCGCCGGGACCAGCCGGTCCCGGAGCAAGGGCCTGCTCGGTCGGAGCGGGCTCGAGGGGGCGATGTGGCTGGCCCCGGCCCGGCAGGTGCACACCTTCCGGATGCGCTTCGCCCTCGACGTGGCTCACCTGGCCAAGGACGGCACCGTCCTGCACACCGTCACGATGCCCCCGGGGCGGCTGGGTCGCTGGGTCTGGCGCGGCCGCGGGGTGATCGAGGCCGAGGCCGGTGCCTTCGCCGACTGGGGCGTACGGGTGGGCTCGACCCTTCTGCTCACCAGCCCTGACGGCGACGCCTGAGCACGGTGCGCACCGCGACCAGCACGACCCCGAGCAGGGCGACCCCGCTCACCGCGACGGCCGGATAGACCCACCCCGGCGTGGCCTCGGGGTCCACCGGGTTCTGGTACTTCTCCGACGCGGCGGGCTCCGGCGCGGCGAGCGGACTCGGCGAGGGCGCCGGTGACGGGTCGGCAGAGGACGCGGGCGACGAGGTGGCCGTCGGGCGCGAGGTGGGGCGGTCCGGCGCCCCGAGGCGCCCCCCGTCGAGGTTGAGGGTGAAGCGTGCGCCGTAGGCCCGTTGGGACAGCGTCTGCGAGCAGCCGTCCAGAGTCTCCCCGGCCAGGGAGAGGCGCAGCGCCCAGAGCCCGGAGTAGTCGATGCCCAGCGAGTAGCGCCGGACCGGCCCCGAGGAGGAGGCGCCGGTGGTGCCCAGCCCGATCCCGTCGAAGGTGCCGGCGTTGCCGTACGGCGGGTAGGTCCCCCCTTCGCCGTAGGGGTTGAACAGCTCCACGCGCCAGGCCGGGCAGTCGCGGAACGCCGCCGGCACACGGGCCCGCCGGAGCCCCTGGACCGTGCTCAGGACCCGCGGACGGTCGCCGGCTCGCGCCCGGAAGCGGAACCACCGCTCCCCCCCACGACAGTGCCGTCGGTCCCCTCGGACCACGGCGCCGCGGGAAACCCGCACGTCACAACGTCGTACAACCCCACGATGACAGCGCTCCCCCGGACACTTCGTCGTTTTCGCGGCCTCGCCGCAGCGCCGACCGTAACACGGTGAATCGGCGTGTCGACAGTTCGCTTATGTCCGAGTCGGGCGCACCGAAACGTGCTGAGCGTGGATTATGGCAAGATTTAACACTTCGGCCGCCTGGATCCCCGGCGCTGGACCCTGGACCATCAGCGCCGGTGCGTCCGGATCGGTGGTGCGTCCGCGCATCCAGGCCGGCAGCGGACCCCCCGGGCTCAACCGCGCCCGAAGCAGTCGGCTCTCGACGACCTCGAGTCCCTCGATTGCCGCCCAGTCGACCCGGCGCAGACCAGCGGTCGAGACGAGGACGCGCGGCGTCGCCTGGCCCCAGGTGACGCCCGACGCGTCGAGCCGCACGGCGAGGGTCGCCCGGTCGAAGGCGGCAACGCCGAGGGCAACGGCCACCGCCACGGTGACCAGGTTGATCGCCATCCGGTCCTGCGCGACGCCCAGGACCAAGCCGACCACGAGGACCGTGGTGACCTGCATGACCAGCGCGACCAACCCGCCCCAGCGACGTACGGTGTAGCGCCCGGAACGCTCGGAGGACCGGCTCACCCGCCCACCCCGAGCAGCCGCCACAACACGACCCAGACCAGCAGGACCAGCAGCCCGAGGCCGACCAGGACGGACCCGAGCGTCGTCCACAGACAGCCCAGCGACGCCGGCTGGGCGCGACCGGCGGACAGGTTCACCCGATGCGGGTCGGCGGGGTCGTAGCGCACGGGCACCCGGTCACCCACCTTCGCAGGCGCCGGCATCGAGCCCACCAGCGTCTCCGCCTCCACCTGCCGCCCGTCCGGCAGCACGAACCGCACCACGGGCACCCAGTAGCCGTCGTCGTGCTCCTGGTTGTGGGTCTGGTGCCGCAGTCGGAGGTCCGTGACCACCGCCTGGGCCGGCAGCGCCGTTGCGCCGAAGGCGTGGGCGGTGCGCGCCTGACGTCGGCCCCACACCAGGAAGTACACCCCGCCGGCCAGGGCGACCAGGCCGGTGAGGAGCACCGGCACCATCGGGACACTCATCGTCGCTCGCTCACCTCTCCAGGAGGACCGCGACGACGAGCAGGGCGACGCCGAGCACGGCCAGCGCCCAGGCGGTCGCCGGGATGGCCGGTCGGGCCGTCGGGGGCTCCTGCCCCTGCTCCGGACCCCCCTCGCGCGCGAGGGTGCGGGTCGCCGACCCCGAGCCAGGCACAGACACGGACCCGGCCGGCTGTGGTGGTGTGCGGTCGGGCACGGCTCCCGCGGGGCCAGACCCGGTCCAGCCCTCGGGGAGGTCCGGGACGTGGTCGAAGACCTCGACGTCGTGCCCGAGAGCCGGGTGCCCTCCGGTCGTCTCCCCCAGCCGGGTCAGGCAGGCCCGGGCCGAGGGCGGCCGTCGCGCCGGGTCGGGGTCGGTCATCTCGGCCAGCAGCGAGGTCAGCGCCGGGTCCGCGGGGTGGTCCACGCCGAGCACCGGAAGGTCTCCGGCCACGCTGGGGGCACGACCGGTGAGCATCTGCAGCGCCACCACGGCGGACGCGTAGATGTCCTGCCGGGGGTCCGGATCGGCCCCCCGGAGCTGTTCGGGCGCGAAGTAGCCCGGGGTCCCGATGACCGAGTCGGCGTGGGTCAGCCGCGGCGCCGAGATCCGGGCCGCCGCCCCGAAGTCGGAGAGCAGCAGCCGGGGCCGACCGGCCCCGGTGACCTCGAGCAGCAGGTTGGCCGGCTTGACGTCACGGTGGACCAGCCCCGCACCGTGCACGGCCTCGAGGGCCTCGAGCAGCTGGGCCAGAAGGTCGCGGACCCACGGGAGGGGCAGGGCGCCGAAGTCGCCGAGCAGGGTGGCCAGGGAGCCCCCCCGCACCAGGGGCATCGTGAAGAGCACCCGCTCGTCCTCCCCGGCCCACCCCAGCGGGGTGACCACGTGCGGATGACTGATGCGGTGCGAGGTCTCGCGGACGAACCGGAGCAGGGAGTCACCGTCGGACTGACGGAGCACTTTGGCCGCGAGGTAGCGGCTCTCGCGGTGGTCCCAGGCGCGCCAGACCGTGCCCACCCCGCCCGCGTCCAGCACGTCCACGAGCTCGTAGCGTCCGGCGAAGACCTCACCCACCGCGAGAACCCCTTGCCCCACACCCGACGACACGGCGCGTCCAGCATGCCACAGCCCGTCCGGCGGCCCCGTGCGCCGTCGACGCGCTCAGCGAGCCGTGACGGTGCGCTCGTAGTGGGCCAACGCGTCGTCGTTGCGCCCGGCCCCGTAGACGCGCAGGAGCTCGGCGAGGGCGGGGTGGTCCGCCTCGAGCAGGGCGGACGCCGCGAGCAGCTCCTCGGCCGTGGCCGCCGACCGGAGCAGGTGCTGCATCTCCGCGGCCCCGCGGCGCGAGCTGACCTGGGTCGAGCGGGTCAGGACCTGGTCGGCCCGCTCGTCCTCGAGCCGCTCCAGGATCTCCTCCGCGCTCGCGCGTCCGGCGGACACGTCCCGAGCCCCCCCGACCAGCTGGGAGAGCCTCAGCACCGCGGACGGGTTGCCGATCTTCACCCGGTGGCCCGAGGCCAGCTGGGAGAGCATCGGCGCCGAGATGCCCATCAGCGCGGCGGTCCTGGCCTGGGAGAGACCCAGGACGTCGCCGACCTCCGCGACCAGCGCTCCGAGCGGGGCGCCGTAGAGTCGCGCCTGCTCCTGCTGGCTGCGCCGCTGCGCGGCGGTGGCGGGACGTGACACGGGGACCCTCTCGGTTTGCTTCTGCGAACGATAGCCTCCCGGCTTGCACCTGGGCAGCCTGCCACCTATCTTTGCATTTGCAAATCCACGGAGGGAGTCACACCATGACCGCGTCTACACACCCCGCACCACCCTGGCAGTCCCGAACGTCCGTGTGCCGTCGCGGCTCGCTGGCGGGGCTCGTCCTCCTCGTCGTGTCCTTCACGCTGGCCTGGCCGGTTGCCGACGCCGGTGCCGTCACCCCCGGACTCGCCGAGGGTGATGCCGGTCGGATGGTCCTGGTGCTGGACTCCTCAGGCTCGATGAAGGAACGTGCCTCGGGCGGCGAGACCAAGATCGCCGCCGCCAAGCGCGCCCTGAGCCAGGTCATCGGCTCGCTGCCCCCGGCCCAGTCGGTCGGTCTGCGTGTCTACGGCGCCACGGTGTTCTCCCGCGACCAGGCGGGCGCCTGTACCGACTCCCAGCTCGTCGTTCCGGTCGGCACCGACAACCGGGCCGACCTGCGCTCGGCCGTCTCGCGTTACCGCCCGTACGGGGAGACCCCGATCGGGTACGCCCTCCAGCAGGCGGGCAAGGACCTCGGCTCCCAGGGGCGCCGCACGATTGTGCTCGTCTCCGACGGGGAGCCCACCTGCGACCCGGACCCCTGCAAGGTCGCCCGCGAGCTCTCCGCCCAGGGCGTGGACCTCAAGATCGACGTCGTCGGGCTCGACGTGGACGGAGCGGCGCGGCAGAAGCTCCAGTGCATCGCTGGCGCCGGCAACGGCACCTACTACGACGTGGACTCCTCCGAGGAGTTCGCCACCAGCCTGGAGAAGCTCGCCACCCGGGCCGGGCGTCCCTTCGCCGCCGTGGGCGACCCGGTCCGCGGCACCCCGACCGCCGACGGTGCGCCCACCCTCGTCGCCGGCGACTGGCTCGACGATCTGGGCACCAGCGAGAATGCGCTGGTCAAGCACTACGAGGTTCAGCGCGAGGTCCCCGGCTCCACCCTGCACGTGAGCGCGTCCCTGCGCACCGCCACCTCCGACGGCGAGAGCGTCACGGTCGCGACAAGCACGCCCGAGGGTGAGCTCTGCGACAGCGCCAGCGACTTCGCCCAGCTCAGCGTGGGGCGGCTGATCTCCGCCGGGGCCGCGACCGGTGGGACCGACGCCGCCGACGAGGATCCCTGCGTCACCGCGGACACCCTGCTGGTCACCGTGACCGACGACGTCCGGTCCGTGCGCGGCCCCCGGCCGCTGGAGCTGCGGGTGATCGAGGAGCCTCCGGTCGCCTCCACCGACAACCTCCCGCAGGCCACCGACGGTACGTTCCGGCGCCCGTCCGCGGGTCGCTCGCGCAAGGCCGTGGGCGGGTCCTCGTTCCTCGACGCGACGGTACTCACCCCGGGGTCGTACCGCGACGGCATCCTGCCCGGCGAGCTGCTGACGTACCAGGTCGACGTGGACTGGGGCCAGCAGCTCACCGCCCGCGTCGACTTCCCCCCACCGGGGGAGAAGCTGGCCGAGGCCACCGGCAACCTGGACCTGACGTCGCTGGTCGACCTCTTCAGCCCGGGCCGGGCCAAGGCCAGCGACCTCACCTTGGACGGGAGCCCGGCCAACCAGGGCTTCCTGCCCACCTCGGCGAGCTCGTTCAGCGTCGGCACCAGCCCGGTGACGTACCTGAGCCGCGAGGGAAGCGACGCCACCGGCGACCACTCGATGGCCGGGCGCTACACGGTCGCGGTGTTCTTGGAGGAGGACCCCGAGGGCCAGTCCTACGTCGTTCCCTTCACCCTGCACCTCGCGGTGACGGGCAAGGTCTCCGGCGCTCCCGACTACACCGAGGAGCCCGCTCCGCTCGAGCCCTCCCCCTCGGCGTCCCCGTCGGCGACTGACTCCTCCGCGCCGCCCGCGGACCCGTCCCCGTCGACTCAGACCACGCCCACCGCCGCTGACGGCGACGGCGGGGGTGGGATCGAGGCCGGCTACGTCGTCGGAGGGCTCGGCGTGGTGGCCCTGCTCGGGGCCGCGTTCCTCGTGCTGAGCAACCGGCGGGCCACGTCGGGGGGGTGAGCCGCTAGCTCATCGCGCCGAGGACGGCGTACGCCGGCTTGATCAGCTCGTCGATGAGGGCGAGCCGCTCGTCGAAGGGCAGGAAGGCCGACTTCATCGCGTTGATCGTCACCCAGCGCAGGTCGTCCATCCCCCAGCCGAACGCCTCGGTCAGCAGCGTCATCTCCCGGCTCATCGACGTACCGCTCATCAGCCGGTTGTCGGTGTTCACCGTCACCCGGAAGCGCAGCTCGGCCAGGATCCCGATCGGGTGGGTGGCCAGCGACTCGGCCGCTCCGGTCTGCAGGTTCGAGGTCGGGCACAGCTCGAGCGGGATCCGCTTGTCCCGGACGTAGGAGGCCAGCCGCCCGAGCCGAGCGACCCCGTCGGGTCCGACGGTGACGTCGTCGATGATCCGCACGCCGTGTCCCAGACGGTCCGCCCCGCACCACTGGAGCGCCTCCCAGATCGACGGCAGCCCGAAGGCCTCGCCCGCGTGGATGGTGAAGTGCGCGTTCTCGCGCTGGAGGTACTCGAAGGCGTCCAGGTGCCGGGTCGGGGGGTAGCCCGCCTCGGCGCCGGCGATGTCGAAGCCGACCACGCCCTGGTCGCGGAAGGCGATGGACAGCTCGGCGATCTCCATCGAGCGGGCCTGGTGCCGCATCGCGGTGAGGAGCTGACGGACCACGACGGGCCGTCCGGCCGCCCGCGCCTCCTGCTCGCCCGCGAAGAAGCCCGCCCCCACCGCCTCGACCACCTCGCTGAGGGTGAGCCCGCCCTCGAGGTGCTGCTCGGGGGCGTACCGCACCTCGGCGTAGACGACGCCGTCCTCGGCGAGGTCGAGGGCACACTCGCGGGCGACGCGGACGAGGTTCTCCCGCGTCTGCATCACCGTCACGGTGTGCTCGAAGGTCTCCAGGTAGCGCTCCAGCGAGCCCGAGCTCGCCGACTCCTCGAACCAGCGGCCGAGCGCGTCCGCGTCGGAGGCGGGCAGGGTGTACCCGGCAGGCGCGAGGTCGAGGATGGTCTGCGGCCGCAGACCCCCGTCGAGGTGGTCGTGCAGGAGGACCTTGGGCGCGCGGCGGACGAGCTCCCCGATAGGTTCGGACATGAGCACCAGTCAACCAGTCCCCCACGCAGACAGGCACACCCCATGCGCACCTTCACGACCTTCGAGGAGCTCGCCGACGCCGCCGGGGAGGACCTCGGCACGAGCGACTGGGTCACCGTCGAGCAGGACCGCATCGACGCGTTCGCCGACGCCACCGGAGACCACCAGTGGATCCACGTCGACCCCGAGCGCGCCGCCGAGGGCCCGTTCGGGACGACCGTCGCCCACGGCTACCTCACCCTCTCGCTGGTGCCCTGGCTCGGCGGCGAGGTCTTCACCCTGGACACGCCGGGGGCGAAGCTCAACTACGGCGTGAACAAGGTGCGCTTCCCCACGCCGGTGCCGGTGGGGTCCAGGGTCCGGGCCCAGGTCGGTGTGGTCGAGGTCAGCGACATCGTCTCGGGCAAGCAGCTGCGGCTCAAGGTCGTCATCGAGCTCGAGGGGTCCGACAAGCCCGCCTGCGTCGCCGAGACCGTGGTCCTGCTCCTCCCCTGACGAGTGAGGGAAACTTCCTTAGGCGTGGACGCGGTCGAGGATGACCGGCGGGGGTGAGTACGCCGAGCCGGCGGGCGCGATCTCCACGGCCTCGGCCAGCGCGGCCTGCGCCCGCTGGAAACGATCCGGCTCGTCGGTGTGCAACGTCATCAGCGGCTGGCCCTCCCGGACCACCTCCCCGGGCTTGGCGTGCAGCTCGACGCCCGCCCCGGCCTGCACCGGGTCCTCCTTGCGTGCGCGTCCTGCCCCGAGCCGCCAGGCCGCGACGCCGACGGCCAGGGCGTCCAGCCGGGTCAGCACTCCCGAGGCCGATGCGGTGACCACGCACGTCTCGCGTGCCCGCGGCAAGGTGGCGTCGGGGTCCCCGCCTTGCGCGGAGATCATCGCGCGCCAGCAGTCCATCGCCGAGCCGTCGGCCAGTCGCTGGGCCGGATCCACGTCCGAGCCGGCCGCGGTGAGCATCTCCCGGGCCAGGGCCAGCGTCAGCTCGACCACGTCGGGGGGGCCGCCGCCCGCGAGCACCTCCACGGACTCCAGCACCTCCAGGGCGTTCCCGGCGGTCAGCCCCAGGGGGGTGGACATCTCGGTGAGCAGGGCCACCGTCGTCACGCCGGCCTCGGTCCCAAGCGCGACCATGGTCTCAGCGAGCTCGCGGGCCGGACCCGACTCCTTCATGAAGGCGCCACTGCCGACCTTGACGTCGAGGACCAGCGCGCCGGTCCCCTCGGCGATCTTCTTGCTCATGATCGAACTAGCGATGAGCGGGATGGCCTCGACGGTGCCGGTCACGTCGCGCAGGGCGTAGAGCTTCTTGTCGGCCGGGGCCAGCCCGCTGCCGGCCGCGCAGACCACGGCGCCGACCTCCTCGAGCTGACGCAGCATGTCGGCGGTCGACAGCTCGGCCCGCCAGCCGGGGATCGCCTCGAGCTTGTCCAGGGTCCCCCCGGTGTGTCCCAGACCGCGACCCGAGAGCTGGGGCACGGCCACGCCGCAGGCGGCGACCAGGGGGGCCAGCGGCAGCGTGATCTTGTCGCCGACGCCCCCGGTGGAGTGCTTGTCCGCGGTCGGGCGGGAGAGCCCGGAGAAGTCCATCCGCTCCCCCGAGGCGATCATCGCCTTGGTCCACCGGGAGATCTCGGCGCGCGTCATCCCGTTGAGCACGATGGCCATGGCCAGCGCGGACATCTGCTCGTCGGCGACCTGGCCGTGGGTGTAGGCGTCGACCACCCAGTCGACCTGGGAGTCGCTCAGCGCACCGCCGTCCCGCTTGGTGGTGATCACCTCGACCGCGTCATGCCGCTCACCCATGCCGTGCTCCCTCGCTGTGCTTCTCGTGGCGTCGTCCGGAGGAGGACCCTACGCGGACCCGGGAGTAACCCCGCAACACGAAGGTCCCGCGGGAGACCGGCTCCGCGACCAGCTCGAGTGCGGGGAGAGTGCGCAGCAGCAGTCCCAAGGACTCGACCAGCTCCATCCGGGCCAACGGCGCGCCGAGGCAGAAATGCAGACCGGCACCGAAGGCCAGGTGCGGGTTCGGCTCGCGAGCCGGGTCGAAGGTGTCCGGAGCGGCGAAGATTGCCGGGTCGCGGTGGGCGGCGCCGAGCAGGGCGGCGATCCGCTGCCCGCGCTCCAGCCGGACCCCGCCGACCTCGACGTCGTGGACCGCCGTCCGCTCGAAGAGCTGGAGCGCGGAGTCGAAGCGCAGCATCTCCTCCACGCAGGTGGCGGTCTGCGCCCCGGTGGGGCGGGCCCCTGACCGGAGCATCGCCACCAGCCCGTTCCCGAAGACGTTGACCGAGGCCTCGTGCCCGGCGTTGAGCAGGAGCACCGCCGAGGCGACCACCTCGTCCTCAGTTAGCCCCGCGGAACCCGAGGCGCCCGTGGAGTCGGCGCCGGGCGGGGCCGTCCGGGCCGAGACCAGGTCCGAGAGCAGGTCCGCCCGCGCTTCTCGAGCCCGGTCCCGAGCCACCTCACGGATGGTGCCGGCGAACTCCGCGGCGGCTCCCACCGCGGCAGCGACCACCTCGGCGTCGGGGGCCGACTCGTACATCGCCACGATGGCCTGGGACCACTGCCGCAGCTGCGGAGCCAGGCTCGTCGGCACCCCGAGGAGCTCGGCGATGACCAGCACCGGCAGCGGCTCGGCGTAGTCGGTGACCACGTCGAAGGCGGCCTCGTCGACCTCGTCGAGCAGGGAGGCGGCCAGCTCGCGCACCCGAGGGCGGAGCCGCTCCACGTGGCCTCGGTTGAAGGCGCCGGAGACCAGCCGCCGCAGCCGGGTGTGGTCGGGCGGCTCGTTCTCCATCATCTGGTGCCGGTGGAGCAGGTTGAACGGCTCCAGGTACGCCGCCGGCTCCCGGTCGGTCCAGATTCGGCCCAGGCGACGGTCCCGAAGGACCGCGCCCGCGCAGGCGTGGTCGAAGGTGAGGAAGCGCTGGGTCTGCTCGTGCCACGCCACCGGACCCCGCGCCCGCTCCCGCGCGAGCTCCGGATAGGGGTCCGCGAGGACGGCGGCGGAACTCAGGTCAAGCGAGGTCGAGCGCATCGAGACCGAAGGCGTCGGGCAGGACCTCGCTCATCGGGCTCGGCCCCGAGCGGGTCATCAGGACCATCTCCGGGCCGCCGTTCTCGTACAGCAGCTGACGGCACCGCCCGCACGGCATGATCACCTCACCCTGACCGTCCACGCACACCGCGTGGGTGAGCCTGCCCCCGCCGGTGGCGTGCAGGGAGGAGACCATCCCGCACTCGGCGCACAGCGCGACGCCGTACGCCGCGTTCTCGACGTTGCAGCCGACGACCACCCGACCGTCCTCGACCAGACCGGCCGCACCGACCCGGTAGCGCGAGTAGGGGGCGTAGGCCCGCTCCATCACCGCGACGGCCTGACGCCGCAGGTCCTCCCAGTCCATCTCGTCCCTCTCCTCGCCGCTGGGCACTAGCCCGCCGATCCCTTCCGATAGGTCTGACCGTCGGCGGCGGGCATGCGGAGCCGTTGGGAGGCGAAGGCCAGCACCAGCAGCGTCGCGACGTACGGCGTCATCCCCGTGAACTGCCGCGGCACGGAGTCGGTGAGCAGGAACCAGGCCAGGAACAGCACCCCGAGAAGAGCGAAGACGATTGCCTGGGTGCGTTGTCCGCGCTGCATCCGCCACCCGGCCAGCGCGACCAGCCCGATGGCGACCAGCAGCAGCAGCGCGTGGATGGTCCCCGAGGAGCGCAGCGGCAGGCTGTCGGTGTAACCGAACATCAGCGCACCGGTGAGGATGCCCCCCGGGCGCCAGTTGCCGAAGATCATCGCCGCCAGCCCGATGTAGCCGCGGCCACCGGTCTGGCCGGTGACGAAGCCGCTCGAGGCGACCAGGGCCAGGAAGCCGCCCCCGATGCCGGACATCGCCCCGGACACGACGACGGCGATCCACTTGTAGCGGATCACGTTGACCCCCAGGCTCTCGGCGGCCTGCGGATTCTCCCCGCACGAGCGCAGCCGCAGCCCGAAGGAGGTCTTCCACAGCACCCAGCCGGTGAAGCCGAGCAGACCGAAGATCAGGATCGTCATCACGTTGATGCTGGTGGTGAGGGCGGTGATCACCGAGGCGATGTCGGAGACCACGAACCAGCCGAGGTCGGCCACCGACGTG
>JBBPYL010000051.1:0-9176 GCA_038199935.1 Propionibacteriales bacterium
ATCGCGACCATGGTGTCCTCGGTGCTCGAGCGCCCCTGGGTGTCCCCGTGCCACGCGACGCTGTCCCGTCCGTCGCGGTAGTAGCACAGGCCCGCCGTCGTGAAGGGCTCCCCGAGCTCGGGGGCGTAGTGCCGGCCCAGTGCGTCGCGTGCCCGGACCAGCGCCTCGTCCGGCAGCGGGTCCTGCTCGCCGTAGAACCGAGTGAGCCGGGGTACGTCGACCACCCGGTCGTACATCGTCCTCCGCTCGGCCTGCCAGGGCACGCCGTGCACCAGGCGCCCCAGCAGCCCGTCGCCGCCACTGAGCCAGGAGGCCCGCACGTCGACCCAGGCACCCTCGGCCAGGACATGCCTGCGAACCGCTCCCCGCAGGCGCCCCAGGGAGGCCTCAGGAGCCTCCTCGGCGTCGGCCGGGGTCACGTCGAACAACGAGGCTTGGAAGTCCACGGTCATGGGGGTGAGCCTAGCCCGCGCTCGAACACCTGTTCTAGTCCCGCGGTGGGGGATGAGTCAGGGGTCACTCCGGGGTCGGTCAGGTACGAAACCGGTGTCGCCCGGTCGGGGCCACCTCCTAGGCTCGGGGACGAGCCACGCCACCCGGCCCCGGACTCCGCCAGTCGAAAGGCTCCTCCCCGTGACCCAGCAGACGATCCCGACCCGGACCGCCGCCCGCGCCCTAGGACTGTCCAAGACCTACGGCAGCGGCACCGCCGAGGTCCGCGCCCTCGACGACGTCACGCTCGAGCTGTACGCCGGGGAGTTCACCGCCGTGATGGGTCCCTCCGGCTCGGGCAAGTCTACCCTGATGCACTGCTGCGCGGCGCTCGACTCCGCCACCAGCGGTGAGATCTACGTCGGGGAGACGATGCTCTCCGGCCTCAAGGACAAGGAGCTGACCCGGCTCCGCCGCGACGAGATCGGCTTCGTCTTCCAGTCCTTCAACCTGGTGCCCACGCTCACCGCAGAGGAGAACATCCTTCTGCCGCTCTCGATCGCCGGTCGCAAGCCGGACGCCGAGTGGTACCGCACGGTGATCGAGACCGTCGGCCTCTCCGACCGGCTCGGGCACCGGCCCAACCAGCTCTCCGGGGGCCAGCAGCAGCGGGTCGCGGTGGCACGGGCGATGGCCAGCCAGCCGTCGATCGTCTTCGCCGACGAGCCGACCGGCAACCTCGACTCGCGCTCGGGGGCCGAGGTGCTCACCCTCCTGCGGCGCTCCGTCGACGAGTTCGCCCAGACCGTCGTGATGGTCACCCACGACCCGGTGGCCGCCGCCTTCACCGACCGGGTCGTGTTCCTGGCCGACGGCCGAGTGGTCGACGAGCTGCGGAATCCGGACCGGGACACCGTGCTCGAACGGATGACCCGGATGGACGCCCGGCAGCTCGACGCCGACCGGGGCCGGGAGCAGGGCTGATGTTCCACGCAGCCTGGAAGAGCCTGCTCGGGCGCAAGGTGCGCTTGGTGATGAGCACCTTCGCGATCGTGCTCGGGGTGGCTTTCGTGGCCGGGTCGATGATCTTCACCGACACCCTGGCCCGCTCCTTCGACGCCATCTTCGACTCGTCGGTGGGCGACGTCGTGGTCCGCGCCGACGGCGGGGTGACCGACGACGGGACGCCGACCACGCAGACCCTCCCCGCCTCCCTGATCCCCACGTTGGCCCAGGTCGACGGGGCCTCCCGCGCGGACGGCAACGTCTCCTCCTTCGGGGTCTTCGTGGTCGGCCAGAACGGCAAAGTGATCGGCGGACAGGGTCCTCCCGGCATCGGCCTGAACTGGACCGATGCCCCCGCGGCCAACGGGCTGGAGGGCCTGGTCCTCGCCGAGGGGCAGGTGCCCGAGGGGCCGAACGAGATCGCCCTGGACGTCGGGACGGCCGAGCGCGGCGGCTACCAGGTCGGCGACACCGTCCAGCTCGTCACCTCGGGCGCCGAGCCGACGTTGCGCCCGACCCTGGTCGGCCTGGCCACGTTCGGGGACGGCGCCTCGACCAACGGCGCCAGCCTGACCATCTTCGACACCTCCACCGCCCAGGACCTCTTCGTCGAGGGTCAGGACGCCTACAACGACGCGTGGGTCACCTCCGACGGGATGAGCCAGGACGAGCTCCGCGACAACGTCGCCGCCGTCCTGCCGCCGGGGTTCGAGGCGGTCACCGGGGACGATACGGCGGACGCGGCGGCCAGCGACCTCATGCAGGCGATCAGCTTCATCAGCACCTTCCTGCTCATCTTCGCCGGCATCTCGCTGGTGGTGGGCAGCTTCCTGATCGTGAACACCTTCTCGATCCTGGTCGCCCAGCGCAGCCGTGAGCTCGCCCTGCTCCGCGCCCTGGGAGCCTCCCGCGGTCAGGTCACGCGCTCGGTCCTCTTCGAGGCCGTCGTCCTCGGTGTGCTCGGCTCCACGATCGGGCTGGGTCTGGGAGTGGTGCTCGCCCTCGGCATCCGCGCCCTGTTCGCCACCTTCGGCCTCGACCTCAGCGGCTCGTCGTTGATCTTCGCTCCCCGAACCGTCATCGCGGCGTACCTGGTCGGCGTGGTCGTCACCGTGGCCTCGGCCTACGTCCCGGCGCGCCGCTCGGCGCTGATCCCCCCGGTGGCCGCGATGCGCGACGACGTGGCCATGCCCGAGGACACCCTGACCCGGCGCCTTGTCGCGGGGGTGGTGCTGATCGTGGCCGGTGCGGCCGCGATGGTGGCCGGACTCTACGCCGACGTGCCCCGTCCCGGCTGGTGGGTCGGAGGTGGCATCCTGGCCGCGCTGCTCGGAGTCGCCTCCGCGGCACCGGTGCTCAGCCGGCCGGTCGTCGGGCTCGGCGCGATCCTGTACCGGCGGGTGTACGGCACCGTGGGGGTGCTGGCCGGACAGAACGCGCTGCGCAACCCGCGTCGTACGGCGGCCACCGCCTCGGCCCTGATGATCGGGCTCGCCCTGGTCACCACGATGTCGATCCTCGGCTCCTCGGCCAAGGCCAGCGTGGACGCCTCCGTCGCGGCGTCGTTCTCCGGCGACCTGGTCGTCTCCAACGTGATCGGCGTGCCCTTCTCGCCCGCGATAGCCGACCGGATCGAGAAGACCGACGGGGTGGCCACGGTGAGCCGGGTCCGCTACGCGAACGCCTCCTTCGAGGCGGACTCCGAGTCCCTGATGGGCATCGAGCCCCAGACCCTCGGTGCGGTGGCGACGGTGCCCATGGTCGAGGGGGCGCTGAGCGACCTGGGGGAGGGCGACGTACTCGTCTCGGAGTCCGTGGCCAGCGACCGGGGTCTCGCGGTCGGCGACGAGGTCGAGCTGACCTTCCCCGTGGGCCCACAGAAGCTCCGGGTGGCCGGCGTCTACGAGTCCGACAACCCGGTGCTCTTCTTCCCGTACACCACCACCGTGACCACGCTGGAGAAGGCCGGCTTCCCCAAGGCGGATGCCTCCGTCTTCGTCGCCGTCGGCCAGGGCAACGACATCGCTGCGCTGCAGAAGACCATCGAGCAGCAGACCGCCGACCTGCCCACGGTGACGGTCAAGGACCAGGGCGGCTACGCCGAGGAGCAGCGGGCGCCCATCGACCAGCTGCTGATCATCATCTACGCCCTGCTCGGCCTGGCCCTGGTCATCGCCGTGCTGGGCATCGTCAACACTCTGGCGCTCTCGGTCATCGAGCGCACCCGCGAGGTCGGGCTGCTCCGCGCCATCGGGCTGAGCCGCTTCCAGCTCCGTCGGATGATCCGGCTGGAGGCGGTGATCATCGCGGTCCTCGGAGCGGTGCTCGGGGTCGCGATGGGGCTGGTCTTCGGGATCGTGCTGATGAGCTCGCTCAAGGACGACGGGTTGGAGGTGCTGGTCGTGCCGGCCGGGCAGCTCGTCGCCTACATCGGCGTCGCGGCGCTCGTCGGGGTACTCGCGGCCGTGCTTCCGGCCCGCCGGGCCTCGCGGCTCGACGTGCTCCAGGCCATCTCCACCGAGTAGGCGAGCACTCCCCAGGATGAGAAGCGGCGCCCAGCCACACCCCGGATATGACTATGGTGGGGTCCCGCGGGTGGCGAGGGAGGTGCGATGGTCGACGTCGCCGCAGGTGAACGGTCACGGCCGGTGCTGCACAAGCACGTGAAGGTCCGGGAGCACGTGCGTGCGCTCATCGACGGAGCCGAGGCGGGCAGCCCGGCCCCCTCCGAGCGCGAGCTGGTCCAGCAGTTCGGTGTCGCGCGGATGACCGTGCGGCAGGCCCTGGACACCCTGGTCTCCGAAGGCCTTCTGGAGCGGATTCCCGGCCGGGGGACCTTCGTCGCGCGGTCGCACCCCGAGGCCCACGTCGCGCTGTCGAGCTACTCCGAGGAGATGGGCCGACGCGGTCTGGCGGCATCCTCCCGCACGATGATCGCGCGGATGGAGGCGGCCGGACCCGGTGTGGCGCGTGCCCTGGAGATCGAGGAGGGTGCGCGGGTCGTGCACTGGCAGCGGCTCCGGTTGGCGGACCGGGTGCCGATGGCCGTGGAGGACGCCTACCTCGCCGACGTGGTCGTGCCGCACTTCCTCGAGCGGCCCCTCCCCGAGAGCCTGTACGGCGACCTCCGGCAGCGCGATCTGATGCCGACCCGGGGCGAGGACTCGGTCGACGCCAGCGCGGCCCGCCCCGAGGAGGCACGCCTGCTCGAGATCAGTTCGAGCGACCCCGTCCTCCGTGTCGCACGGCGGGCCTTCGCCGGCTCGCTGGCCCTCGAGGTCTCGCGGATGACCTTCCGCTCCGACCGCTACACGTTGTGGATCCCGCTGGAGCGCGCCGACGCGGCGCTGAGCCGACCACGATGAGCCCCCCTTCCTCTGACGGCGTCGCCGTCGGGGTTCTCGACGGCCACAACGACCTCCCGTGGACGATGCGAGAGCTCACCGGCTACGACCTCGACGCCGTCTCCCTGCTGGCCGGCGAGCCGCGGGTGCACACCGACTTCCCCCGGCTGGAACGGGGCTCGGTCACCGGGCAGTTCTGGTCGGTCTTCGTGCCCTGCTCGTTCACCGGGGCCGCTGCGGTGCGGGCGACGTACGAGCAGATCGACTTCGTCCACCGGCTGGTCGAGACCTACCCCGACCGGCTGGCGCTGTGCCGCACGGCTGACGACGTGGACGCCGCCGTGACCGCGGGGCGGGTCGCCTCCCTGCTGGGCATGGAGGGCGGCCACTGCATCGACTCCTCGCTGGAGGTGCTGGGGGCGATGTACGAGCGCGGCGTGCGCTACATGACCCTGACCCACAACGACAACGTGCCGTGGGCCGACGCGGCCACCGACCGTCCCGTCGTGGGTGGCCTGACCGACCTCGGTCGCGACGTGGTCCGCGAGATGAACGCCCTCGGGATGCTCGTGGACCTCTCGCACGTCGCCGACACGGTGATGCGCGACGCCCTGGACGTGAGCACGGCCCCGGTGATCTTCAGCCACAGCTCCGCACGGGCGCTGACCGCGCACCCGCGCAACGTGCCCGACGACGTGCTCGCCCGGCTGAGCGGCAACGGCGGGGTGGCCATGGTCAGCTTCGTGTCGTTCTTCGTCAGCCAGGCCTGGGCCGAGTGGTACTTCGCGATGCTCGACGTGGTGGCGCAGCGGGGCGGAGACCCTCGACGCTTCGAGGACGTGAACCCCGTCCTGACCGAGCACCGGCCCTCGGCCCCGCCGCCGCCGACCGTCCGCGACGTCGCCGACCACGTGGACCACGTCCGCGAGGTCGCCGGGCTCGACCACGTCGGTCTCGGCGGCGACTACGACGGTGCCTCGGACTTCCCCGACGGGATGCAGGACGTGGCGGGCTACCCCCTGCTGATGGCCGAGCTCCGCCGGCGCCGCTGGTCCGAGCACGACCTCGTCCGGTTGGGGTCGGGCAACGTGCTGCGCGCCCTCCGCGACGCCGAGTCGGTCTTGCGGTGAGGGGACTCGGTCGTCGACGCGAGGCAGTCGGGCTGCTGCTGGCGGCCGGCGCGGGGCGACGGATGGGCTCGCCCAAGTCCCAGCTGCGTGACTCGGGCGGGGTTCCCTACCTCGACCTGGCCCTGACCGCGCTGCTCGAGGGCGGCTGCGTCCGGGTATGCGTCGTGCTGGGAGCCGAGGCGGAGACCGCGGTGGGTCTGCTCGACGCCTTGGGCTGGGCCGCCGACGAGCGCGTCGAGGTCGTCGTGGCCACGGACTGGGAAGAGGGGATGGGGGCATCCCTGCGGCACGGGCTCACCCTGCTCTCGGCCGCGCCGCCGTCGGTCGAGTGCGCGATGGTCACGCTGGTCGATCTGCCCGACGTCGGGCCGTCGGTGGTCGAGCGGGTGCTGTCCGTGGCCGACGGCCCGTCGACGATCGCCCGGGCGGCGTACGTCGGGGAGGCCGGTCATCCGGTGCTGCTCGGGCGCGACCATTGGATGGGGGTGGGCGGGGCGGCTCAGGGCGACCGGGGGGCGCGCGACTACCTGGCGGCCGGTGCGGTGCGGCTGGTGGAGTGCGGCGACCTGGCCACCGGCCGCGACGTCGACGTACCGGCGGACCTCCGCCCCCCGGACTGACCACCCTACAAGCTCCCATCCCACGCCAGACCCCGCCCCAAACCCGCCGAGTCGGCGCTTGTGCACGCGCGCGTGCTGGAATTACGCCGTGAGCCACGATCGCGGAGGAGACCGGCCGACCAACGACGGCGCCTGGGAGGCGCGGCTGCTCGACGTGTGGCGTGGCGAGTACGGCCGACCCGTCGAGGGCTGGGACCTCGGTGAGCTCGACGAGCGGCTGACGAGCGACGAGCCGCCTTGGTCCTACGAGTCTCTGGCGCGCGAGGCGCTGGCTGGTGGCCTGTCCGTGCTCGACATGGGGACGGGCGGAGGGGAGGTGCTGCTCGGCCTGACTGATGCGCTGCCCGCGGACACCGTCGCCACCGAGGGCTGGGCCCCCAACCTTCCGGTCGCCACCCGAAACCTGCGGTCGCTGGGCATCCCGGTGCTTCCCTACGACGCCGAGAAGGACGCGACGCTGCCCTTCCCCGTCTCGCGGTTCGATCGGGTGCTCAACCGTCACGAGGCGTACGACGCGGCCGAGGTCGTCCGGGTTCTGGTGCCCGGGGGGCGCTTCCTGACTCAGCAGGTCGACGGCCGAGACTTCGAGGAGATCCACGCCATCTTCGGGAGCACGACGGCGTACCCCCACATCAACCTCGAGCAGTGCGCGGTGGACGCGGAGCGCGCAGGTCTCACCGTGGAGGCGAGCGAGGAGTGGCGGGGCAGCACGAGGTTCGCCGATGTGGCGGCGCTGGTCCGCTATCTGCGGTGGGTGCCGTGGGAGGGTCCGGCGGACTTCTCGGTCGACCGATACTCCGCCGAGCTGCTCGATCTGCACCACACGCAGGATCCGCTGGCCTTCACCCAGCGACGCTTCTACCTGGACTGTCGAGCCTGACGGTCGAGCCGGCCGGTTGTGGGCGTGCACAAGCGCCGACTCGGCGGGGTTGGGTGGGGGCTGGGTAGTCTCGCCGCATGTCGTCCCCGGCTTCTTCCTCGTCGGCTGCTCTCGGTGCGGCACTGCGGGAGACGGGCTATCTCGCCGACGACTCCCTGGCCACGATCGTCTGGTTAGCCCTGACCATGAAGCGGCCCCTGCTGCTGGAGGGGGAGCCGGGCACCGGCAAGACCGCCCTGGCCGAGGCGGTGGCCGCCGCGCTCGACGTCCCACTGATCCGGCTGCAGTGCTACGAGGGCATCGACGCCACCCAGGCGCTCTACGACTGGGACTTCCCGCGGCAGATCCTGCACCTGAGGGCCCTGGAGGCCGTCGGGCCGGCCGGGGACGTGGCCCAGGCCGAGGCGTCGCTCTTCGACGAGCGCTTCCTGTTGGCCCGTCCGGTCCTGCGTGCGCTGCGCGAGGCGCCGGCGGTGCTGCTCGTGGACGAGATCGACCGCGCCGACGACGAGTTCGAGGCCTTCCTGCTGGAGGTGCTCTCGACCTACCAGGTGACGATCCCCGAGCTGGGCACGATCAGTGCCGGGACGCCGCCGGTGGTGGTCCTGACCTCCAACCGCACCCGCGAGGTCCACGACGCGCTGAAGCGGCGCTGCCTCTACCACTGGGTGGAGCACCCGGGCCTCGAGCGCGAGGTGGAGATCCTGCGCAGCCGGGCTCCGGAGGTGTCGGCGACGCTGGCCGCGCAGGTCGTCACGCTCGTCCAGCAGCTCCGCGGCTCCGACGTGGTCGGCGCGCTGCTGAAGCCTCCCGGGGTGGCCGAGACGCTGGACTGGGCCCGTGCCCTGCACCACCTCGGGACCACCGAGCTGGACCTCGCCTCGGCGGCCGCGACCCTCGGCGCCCTGGTGAAGTACCGCGAGGACGCCCAGCGCGTCCAGCAGGCCCTGGACCGGATGCTGACCCGTTGAGCGAGGCGGCGCTCGGCTCGGACCCGCTCCACGCCCCCGACGCGCTGCTCCTCGGCTTCACCCGGGCGCTCGACGCGGCGGGGGTCCCGGTGACGACGGACCGGGCCCACGCCTTCGTGGAGGCGACCTCGCTGGTCGGGCTCGACGACCGACGGGCCACGTACTGGGCCGGCCGGGCCACGCTCTGCTCGGGACCCGAGGACCTCGACCGGTACGACCAGGTCTTCCACGCCTGGTTCCTGGACCGGGAGAAGCCCGGACGAGCCAGCCCTGCGCCGAGCCGGCCGCCGCTCCAGCAGGCAGCGCTCTCCGAGGACGACCAGGACGGCACGCCGGGGCCGGAGCCCGATCCGGTGCGGGCGCGGGCCAGCGGGTTGGAGGTCCTGCGGCACCGCGACATCGCCGCCATGAGCGCGGCCGACAAGGCCCGGCTGAACGCCCTGTTCGAGACTCTGAGCCCGCGTACCCCGACCCGGGTCGGGCACCGTCACCAGTCCTGGCACCGCGGTGAGATCGACGCGCGAGGCACGTTGCGGGCGATGATGGCCCGGATGGGCGAGCCCGCTGAGATCGCCCGGCGGCGCCGTCAACCCCGGCCCCGCCGGGTGGTGTTCCTCCTCGACGTGTCCGGCTCGATGAGCCCGTACGCCGACTCGCTGCTCCGGCTGGCCCACCGGTTCACCGCGGCCGCGCGCGCCCACCGGGCGCCCGGGCGGGGGGAGACCTTCACCGGGGGCCCCCCGCGGGACCGGGGCACCCCGCCGCTGTCCCCGCGGGGCCCCGCGCGGGGGCTG
>JBBPYL010000052.1:0-6270 GCA_038199935.1 Propionibacteriales bacterium
CGGCCCCGGCCAACGACGAGGGCGACACCGCGGAGACCTCCGGGTCGCTCGCGTCCGACGAAGCCCTGCAGGCTCTCCGGGAGAAGCTGACCGGCAACCAGCAGTGACCCGATGACTCGTCCCCACCCGGGGTGGGTCGCCAGCACCTCGGAACCTCCCCATCGCGCACCTGCGGCGGGGAGGTTCCTGTGTCTGCGTCCGCACCCGGACCTGGCAGACTCGGCGCATGCGCGTGGGACTGACCGGGGGAGTGGCGTCGGGTAAGAGCACGGTCGCTGCGCTCCTGGACAGCCTCGGGGCGGTGGTCGTGGATGCGGACCTTCTGGCACGCGAGGTCGTCGTCCCGGGGAGCGCGGGGCTGAGTCAGATCGTGGAAGAGTTCGGCGCGGGGGTGCTCCACGAGTCCGGGACCCTGGACCGGCCGCGACTGGGGCAGTTGGTCTTCGCCGACCCCGAGGCCCGGCGACGGCTCGAGGCGATCGTGCATCCGCTGGTCCGGGCCCGGGCCACGGAGATCGAGTCCGGGGCTCCGGAGGGCTCGGTCGTGGTGCACGACATCCCGTTGCTCGTGGAGACCGGACAGACCGGCTCCTTCGACGCGGTGCTCGTCGTGGACGTCCCCGTGCAGACCCAGGTCGACCGGATGGTGCGTGAGCGGGCGATGAGCGACCCGGACGCGTGGGCCCGCGTCGCCGCTCAGGCCTCGCGGGAGCAGAGGCTCGAGGCGGCGACCCACGTCGTGGAGAACACCGGGACGCACGAAGACCTCCGCGAGAAGGTCACGGAGGTCTTCGGGGAGCTCACCGGTCAGCGCCGGGGCACCGCCTGACTCAGGCGGCGAGGTCCGGGTCGGCCAGGACTCGCAGCTTCTGCAGTGCCTCACGCTCGAGCTGGCGGACCCGCTCGGCCGAGATCCCGTGCTTGGCCCCGATGTCGGCCAGCTTGTGCTGACGTCCGTCGACCAGGCCGTACCGCGAGCGGACGATGTCCGCAGCCCGGTCGTCGAGCAGCTCGACCAGGATGCTCAGACGGCTGCGCGCCTCCACGTCGAGGAACGTGCTGTCCGGCCCCGGCGCGGTCTCCTGGGCGATCAGGTCACCCAGGGAGGTGTCTCCGTCCTCGTCGACCGGTGTGTCCAGGCTCACGTGCTCGCGGCCCCAGCTCATCAGGTCGAGCACACGGTCCACGTCGAGACCGAGCTCGTCGGCGATCTCCTCCGGCTCGGGGTCGCGACCGAGCTGACGCTCCAGGGTCCGCCGTGCGGCGCCGACCTGGTTGAGCTCCTCCACGACGTGTACCGGCAGGCGCACGACCCGCGCCTGCTGCGCGATGCCTCGTGTGATGGCCTGTCGCACCCACCAAGTCGCGTAGGTGGAGAACTTGAAGCCCTTGCGGTAGTCGAACTTCTCGACCGCACGGATCAGGCCGGTGTTGCCCTCCTGCACCAGGTCGAGCATCGGCATCTGGCTCCGGCCGTACTTGCGTGCGATGGAGACCACCAGGCGCAGGTTCGCCTCGATGAAGCGCTGGACCGCGCGCTCGCCGTCGTCGACGAGCCACTGGAGCTCCTCGGCCGTGGCGAACTTCGGCGCACCGCCCTTGCGGCGCCCGACCCGGCCCTCGTCGAGAAGGGACTTGGCCAGCATGCCGGCCTCGATCGCCTTGCTCAGCTCGACCTCGGTGACAGCGTCCAGCAGCGGAGTCCGCGCGATCTCATCGAGGTACATCCCGACGCTGTCGCGTCCCTCGATTTCCCGTGTGTGCGTCCGACTCGTTGCCACGTGCACTCCCTTCTCGTTGCCCGGCGTCGTACCCATCAGTACGGGCGGGTACTCGTTACAACGAACACGGGTTGCCCTCGATTCCCTGAACCGGTGACAACGGGTGTTCTCTTCTGGTACGACGTCGGAGCTACCGCAGAAGTTGCCGACCGAGCAGGATCTCAGAAACTTCTCAGGCTTTCCCCGGGACGCATCACCTGCGGTTCGTGCGCGGGCGCGCGGCGGTTTGGTCCCCACCGAGGAAAGTTCGCCCCGGGGAAAGGGGGGTTGTGGGCGGGCCGGCGGAGGCGTAGAACTCTCCTACGCACTCCCGCGAGGGAGAGCGGGATCGGACGACAACGAGGATCCACCCGGCGGGTTCGCTCGCCGCGGCAGCCGGTGACGATGCTGCTGGGATGCCGCGGTTCGTCGGATCGACCGGGCGACGTCACCATGCGCTGGGTCACCCGTAGGGCCCCGGACCTCATACGTCCGGGGTCCTACCCCTCTGTGGGCCCTGGTCCCCCTCGGGCGGCGACACGCCGGGGGTTGGTCCGCCGCCCGGTGGAGCCCTGGTCAACGCCGGATCGTCGTCGCGGAACGTACGGACCCGGCCGGGTCCGGTGTGCGCGGTCTCGAAGCGCACCGTGACTCGTCCGGCGCCGGCTCCCCAGACCCAGCCCGGTCCGTGCTCGGCGTGAACCACGTCGGCTCCCGGCGGCCACCCTCTGCCTCGCGTGAAGCGGTCGACGTCGGGCGCGGGCAGCTCCCCGACCGGGTCCACCCCCACCGCGGAGGGGGCGACATGGTCCGGGTCGACCCCGCCGCCGTCGGCCGCCGGGTCTGCTGCGTCCGACCCTGGGCCCCGTCCTGCGGCGCGTGGCAGGACGGGGCCCAGGGACGGGTCGGTGAGCGCGGTCGTGTCGAAGAGGTCCTCCTGGATCCAGTCCGCCAGACCAGCCACGCCCACCCCGAGCAGCCGTACACCTCCGGAGGTGTCGAGGTCGCGGAGCAGGGACTTGGCCGTCCTGGCCACGACGCGGACGTCGTCGGTCGGGGAGGTCAGCGTGACCGAGCGGGAGTGGGTGCTGAAGTCGTGCAGCCGCACCTTGATCGAGATGGTGCGCCCCGACAGCCGGGCCGCCCTCAGGCGCTCGGTCACCTTGGTCGACTGGTGGTCCAGCAGTCCCTCCAGCAGTCGGAGATCGACGAGGTCGGTGTCGTAGGTGTCCTCGGCGCTGACCGACTTCGCCTCGCGCTCGGCGACGACGGGACGGTCGTCGTCGGCCCGCGCCAGGCGGTAGAGCGAGGACCCGTGGGCCTGGCCGACGAGCCGGACCAGCTCCTCGGCGTCCACCGCGGCCAGGTCGGCCACGGTGAGGACGCCGACCCGACGCAGACGCTCACGGGTCGCCGGGCCGACGCCGGGGATGACCGAGACCGACATCGGGTGCAGCAGTTCCTCCTCGGTGCCGGGGGGGACCACGACGAGGCCGTCGGGCTTGTCGAGGTCGCTGGCCACCTTGGCCACGAACTTCGAGGTGGCGATGCCCACCGAGCCGCACAGCCCCCCGGTCGCGTCGCTGAGCCGCGTCTTCAGCTCCCGGGCCAATGTGGTCACCGCCGCCACCGAGTGGTCCTCGAGGTCCGTGGCTCTCAGGTCCACGTAGGCCTCGTCGAGCGAGAGCGGCTCGACCAGGGGCGAGAGGGCGTGCAGGACGGCCATCACCTGGCCGCTCGCCTCGCGGTAGGCGTCGAAGCGACCCCCCAGGTACGCCGCGTGCGGGCAGCGCGCCCGGGCCTCGGCGGTCGACATCGCCGAGCGGACCCCGAACACTCGGGCCTCGTAGGAGGCCGTGGCGACCACCCCGCGACCGCCCACGCCGCCGACCACGACCGGCTTGCCGCGTAGCGAGGGCTTGTCGCGTTGCTCGACCGCAGCGAAGAAGGCGTCGAGGTCGACGTGGAGGATCGTCGCTTCGGACCGCACCACCCCATGATGCCTGGCCGGTGCGAGCGACCCGACCTCGTCCCCAGGGGCGCGACGCGGTGCTGTGTCCCCAGCCCGCGCGGCGTCGCCGTCCGACGCCCCCCGGCACCGCCACGGTGGACCGATGACCCCTCCTCGCACCCTGCACGCCCGTGGTCCCGTCGACCTGCTGGCCTGCGTCCCGACGTTGATCGGCTTCCACCCTGAGGAGTCGGCGGTCCTGGTCACCTCGGGGCCCGCCGCGCACCCGGTGCACGCCAGGGTCGATCTTCCGGCCCACGCCGACCTGCGGGTGGAGATCACCGGCCTTGCGCAGGAGCTGGCCCGGGTGGCATCGGGCCACGAGGTCCGCGAGGTGGCGGTCGTCCTCTACACCGTCGACCGCCGGCTCGCCTCGCGGGTGGGCGCGGCCCTGGTCCAGGCCCTGCGCCGGGGCGACGTCCGCGTGCTGCTGATGATCCATGCCGAGCGTGGCCGCTGGTGCGCCCACGGCGAGGACGGCCACCGGACGGGCGGTCCGGGGGAGGCGTACTCACTCGAGCACCACCCGCTCACCCTCGACGCCGTGGTCGAGGGACGGACCGTCCACGCCAACCGGGACGCGCTGCGCCGCTCGCTGGACCCCGCCGACCCCGGTTCGGTGGAGGCGGTGCGCCGCGAGGCCGACGGGTTCGCCGACCGGCTCCTCGCAGCGACCCGGCCCCCCGCGACGACGGGAGCCGCGGAAGCCGAACCCCGGCCACAATCCGTTGCGGCGGCGCGTGACTATCTCGTCGGCGAGGCGCGGTGGCTTCAGGAGCGTCTGCACGAGCACGTCGAGGAGCCGCGCCGCTGGAGCGACGCCGACGTGGCCAGGGTCAGCGTCGCCGTGGTGAGCATCGACGTGCGGGACGTCGCGTGGGCGGGGGTCACCCATGAGTCCGCGCGGGCCCACCTCGACCTGTGGTGCGACGTGCTCCGGCGCACCCCCACCGAGCTCGCGGCGACACCGGCCGCCCTGGTCGCGTTCACGGCCTGGGTGTGCGGCGACGGCGCACTGGCCTGGTGCGCTGTGGACCGCTGTCACGAGCTGGAGCCCGAGCACTCGCTGGCCAGGCTGGTGACGGACGCCCTGACCGGGGCCGTGCCGCCGTCGACCTGGCGACCTCTCGACCCCGAGGACCTGGTGCTCCTCAGGCGGGGGTGAGCCGAGGACCTGTGGTGGGCATCACGGTGCCGTGGCCCTAGGCTGCAGCACATGGGTGAAGAGGTAGCGCAGCAGGAGTTCTCCCGCGCCGACCGGACTCGCTACCGCGAGAAGGTGCGCCGGTGTCTCGACGTGTTCGCGAGGATGCTCCGGGAGTCGCGCTTCGACGCCGAGGCCCCGATGACCGGGTTGGAGATCGAGCTCAACCTGGTCGACTCCTCGATGGACCCGGCTCTGCGGAACAACGAGGTGCTCGAGGCCATCGACAACCCCGACTTCGTCACCGAGCTCGGCCAGTTCAACCTCGAGATCAACGTGCCGCCCAAGCAGCTCAAGGACCGCGGCTTCGCGCAGTTCGAGGAGGGGGTCCGAGCCGCGCTCAACGCGGCGGAGGACAAGGCCTCCGCGCTCGACGCGCACATGGTGATGATCGGGATCCTGCCCACCCTGGCCGCGGGGCACATGACCCCGGAGTCGCTGAGCACGAACCCCCGCTACCAGCTGCTCAGCAACCAGATCCTCGACGCCCGGGGCGAGGACATCGTCATCGACATCGGGGGTCCGGAGCGCCTGCGCACCACCTCGGACTCCATCGTCCCGGAGGCGGCGTGCACGAGCACCCAGCTGCACCTCCAGGTCAGCCCGGAAGACTTCCCCGCGTACTGGAACGCCTCCCAGGCCATCTCCGGGGTCCAGCTCGCGCTGGGCGCGAACTCGCCCTTCCTGCTGGGGCGCGAGCTGTGGCACGAGACGCGGATCGCCCTGTTCGAGCAGGCAACCGACACCCGCAGCGAGGAGCTCAAGGCTCAGGGGGTCCGTCCCCGCGTCTGGTTCGGGGAGCGGTGGATCACCTCGATCTTCGACCTCTTCGAGGAGAACGTCCGTTACTTCCCGGCGCTGCTGCCCATCATCGACGATGAAGATCCGCTGGAGGTCCTCGAATCGGGCCGCACCCCCAGCCTGGCCGAGCTCCGCCTGCACAACGGCACCATCTACCGGTGGAACCGGCCCATCTACGACGTCGTCGAGGACACCCCGCATCTGCGGGTGGAGAACAGGGTCCTCCCCTCGGGGCCGACGGTGGTGGACACGATGGCCAACGCCGCCTTCTACTACGGGCTCGTCCGCACCCTGGCCGAGCACGAGCGTCCGCTGTGGTCGCAGATGTCCTTCAGCGCGGCCGAGGAGAACTTCCACGTGGCCGCCCGCGACGGGATCAGCGCGCACGTCTACTGGCCCGGGCTCGGCCAGGTGCCGGCCACCGAGCTGGTGCTGCGTCGGCTGCTGCCGATGGCGCGAGCCGGCCTCGATGCCTGGGGAGTGAACGGGGAGGA
>JBBPYL010000053.1:0-10476 GCA_038199935.1 Propionibacteriales bacterium
CGAGCAAAGCCCTCGCGGCGCTCTGCGCCGAGCTCACCGACACCGCGACCCGCTACCCCGGCACCAACCTGACCCTCGCCTACAGCGTCAAAGGCCAACCCGCGCTTGCGTGAATGACCTCACCAGGTCAGGAGTTCTGGAGTCCCAGGCATCCACCTCGGCCACCGGTTCGGGTTCGGGTTCGGGTTCGGGTTCAGGTTCGGCGAGAGTCTGGGTGGCACCGGGCACCGTGCGATCGGCGCACAGCACGTTCAGCGCCTGAGCCAGCACCTCGGCGATCTCCTCGGGCGGAACCACGGCGTCGATTAGCCCACGTCGGAAGAGGTTCTCGGCCACCTGGACGCCCGGTGGAAATGTCCGGGCGTACAACGCCTCGTAGACGCGCGGACCGAGGAAGCCGATGAGCGCGCCGGGTTCGGCGACGGTCACGTGTCCCAGGGAGCCCCAGGACGCGAAGACCCCTCCGGTTGTCGGGTGCCGCAAGTAGACGAGGTAGGGCAGTCCGTGTGCCTTGTGCAGCGCGATCGCGGCGGTGATTTTGACCATCTGGATGAAGGCGACCGCACCCTCCTGCATCCTGGTACCGCCCGAGACCGGAGCGGCAAGCAGCGGCAGCCCCTCTTCAGTGGCGCGCTCGACGGCCTGCACGAGCCGTTCGGCCGCGGCCACGCCGATTGAGCCGGCGAGAAAGGAGAACTCGCACGCCATCACGGCTACGCGACGTCCCTGAATCGTTCCCTCGCCGGTCATCACCGCCTCGTCCAGCCCGGTGCGTTCACGCGCCGAGGCGAGCTCGGCGGCGTACGCCTCGGTCTGTAGGTGCTCGACCGGCGGCTGGTCCCAGGACCGGAAGGAGTCCTCGTCGAGGACCATTCCGACCAGCGTGCGCGCGTCGGGTCCCCGGCTCACGGCTACACGTCCTCGGCTGCGTGGACCTCGGCGACGTCGACCTCGTCTAGCCAGGCCCGGACGCTCGCGTCGTGCTGCCCCAGGAGCGGCGGCGCGAGGTGGCTCTTGCGCGCACCCGCGTAGGCGTTGTCGTCGAACCGCAACGGCGGACCGGGCAACCGGATCGTACCGGCGGTCGGATGCTCGACCTCGATCAGCAGCCCTTGGGACTGGGTCTGCTCCCAGCCATAGACGTCGTCGAGCGCGCGGACCCTGCCGGCAGGCACGCCGGCATCGTCGAGGCGTCTGAGCCACACTGCGGCGCCCGCCGCCGCGAACGCACGGTCGATGCCGGCGATCAGCTCGGACCGGTGCGCCACGCGCAGCTCGTTGCTGGCAAACCGGGAATCGACCGCGTCGAGCCCGACCACCGGTGCGAACCGGCGCCAGAGCGCCTCGCTCCCGACGGCGAGCTGAACCGCGGCGTCCGCGGTCCGGAACAGCCCGTACGGCGCGATCGAGGCGTGGTGGTTCCCGATGGCGGTGGGCACCTCGCCTGCCACCGTGTGCCGGGTGCCTTGGAACGCGTGCACGCCGACGATGGCCGCGAGCAGGCTGGTGCGGACGACGCGGCCCCGGCCGGTCCGGTTGCGCTCGTGGAGCGCGGCGACAACGCCGTACGCGCCGTACATCCCCGCCAGCACGTCGCCGATCGGTACGCCGACCTTGGTCGGCTCCTCCGGCCCTGGTCCGGTGAGGCTCATCAGCCCCGCCTCGCCCTGGGCAATTTGGTCGTAGCCGGCGCGTCCGCCCTCGGGCCCGTCGCGGCCGAAGCCGGTGATCGACAAGACGACCAGACGCGGGTTGATCTCGTGCAGCTCCTCGACGGAGAAGCCCAGCCGGTCCAGGACGCCCGGGCGGAAGTTCTCCATCAGCACGTCGGCCTGGCACACCAACCGGCGGAGGAACTGCTTGCCCTCGTCGCTCTTGAGGTCCGCGGTGACCGACTCCTTGTTGCGGTTGCACGACATGAAGTACGTCGATTCACGCTCGTCTCCCTGCCCCACGAAGGGCGGTCCCCATAACCGCGTGTCGTCCCCCGTGCCCGGTGCCTCCACCTTGATGACCCGGGCACCGAGGTCGCCCAGCATCATCGCCGCGTGGGGCCCCGACAACGCTCGAGTGAGGTCAACGACGAGGACGTCGGACAGCAGGCCCATCGACGGCTCTCCTCTAGTTCAGTGGCTCAGCCAAGACACTGAACCTCCGCTACGCTCGATGTCAAGCACCGGCGCTCCCGACGGCCGGTCGCTAGAAAGCGAGCCTGCATGACTGTGCCGCCCAAGTCTTCTCCCCACGTCTGGGCCGGCGCGCACGCACTCCGCCCGACGCAGCGGTCGTGGCTGTACGAACAGGTGCTGGAGCGCCTGCTCTCGCTGATCCACGAGCAGCAGCCGACCGGCGACCGGCGACCGGCGACCGCCCGAGCGCGAGCTGGCGACGGGACTCGGCGTGAGCCGGGCCCCAGCGCTCCAGGCGCTGGTCGTCTTCGAGGTCCAGGGACTCGTCGAGGAGGCCCCTACGGTGAGGGCGTCATCCTGCTCGAGACCCGTTCTGACTCTGCCGGGCTCTCCGCCGTGCGGGCGCACACCCGGCGGCGGCGCGAGGCGCTCGAGGTGAAGATCGCCGAGCTGGCTGCACTCCGGCGCATCGATGAGGACCTGGCCCGGATCGACAGCGCACTCGAGATCATGCAGAGCGACACCACCGCCGACGGCCGTGGGCTGAAAGGCGACGAGCCGTTCTACGGATCCGCTACCAGGGCGGCAAGGTCGGCGTTGCTCCAGGACCTAATGGAGGCAATCTCGGCGAAGATCCGGAAGAGCCGGTCGGAGCCGCACCCGGCCGCCGCAAGATCGCCGACGCCATCCGCGGCCAGAACGAGGTGGCGGCCGCGGACGCAATCGCGGAGCACATCCTCCTGGTCTGCGACGTCGCGCTGCTGCGTGACCCCTCCTATGCGCGCTGAGTCAGGGGGTCGCCGTGCCGCCTGACGACCTCGTCCTGCTGTTCGTCGCCGGCCTGGCAGCAGGACTGTCGAGCAGCATCGCGGGCCTCGCGTCGCTGTTCAGCTACCCGGCGTTGCTCAGCGTGGGGTTGCCTCCGGTGACCGCCAACGTGACCAACACCGTCGCGCTGATCGGCAGCGGCGTGGGCTCGGCGCTCGGTTCGCGGCCCGAGCTTCGCGGGCAGGGCCCCCGGCTCCGGCGCCTGGGAGCGATAGCCGCTGTGGGCGGCGCCGCGGGGGCGGCGCTGCTCCTGGTGACGCCCAGCGGCTCGTTCGCCTTGGTCGTCCCCTGGCTGATCGGCCTGGCCTCCGCGATCATCTTGCTGCAACCGCGCCCGCAGTTCCTCCGGACGCTGCACCACGGTGGCGACAGCCGTGCGATGACCATCGGAATCTTCGCGGTAGCGATATACGGCGGCTACTTCGGCGCGGCTGCCGGCGTGCTGATCTTGGCGCTGCTCCTGGCCGCCTCCGACGTGGACCTGCCGCAGAGCAACGCTTTGAAGAACATGCTGCTGATGCTGGCCAACGGCGTGGCCGCGCTGGCGTTCGCCGTGCTCGCCCCGGTCGCCTGGGCGGCGGTGGTCCCGCTCGCCCTCGGCAGCCTGATCGGCGGCCGGACCGGACCGGTCGTCGTACGCCATGTCTCCGCACGCCTGTTGCGCACCGTGATCGGGGTCGCCGGGATCGTCCTGGCGTTGAAGCTCGGGATCGATGCCTACCGCTGACTCAGCAGCTCGGCGAGCTCATCGAGGTTATCGACCTCGTACGTCGGCGTCGGCCCGGCCGGGTCGAGATGGTGGCCGGGGCGACGCAGGCGTACGACGTCGATGCCGGCCTCCAGCGACCCGCGGACGTCCCGCGCCGACGTCGCGACGTGCACCAGATCGCCACCGGCGGCGTCCCGGGCGCGTTCGTAGACCCTGGGGTCGGGCTTGTAGACCCCGAGCCGCTCGGAGGTGAACAGCAACTCCGGTGCGGCCAGTGCGACGGCACGTGTCCGAACGGCGAGCGCGTCGTCCACGTTCGACAAGATGCCGACTCGGCGGCTCCCGCTGATCCGACGCAGTCCCCGAGCAGCATCGGGCCACAGCGGCCACTCGGCCTGGGACTCGAGTAGGGCAGCGATGTCGGTGGCGACGTCGCCCTCCAGCCCGAGCTCGCCGTAGGCGCGACCCAGTGCCTGCTCGGCCAGGTCGGCGTAGGGCAGCCAGTCGACGGTGTCGGCCTGGGCTGCCTTGTTGAGCCGGTCCCACACGTCGTAGATCTGCTGACCGGTAGCCGGCCAGGAGCGTCGGCCAGCCAACGTGGCGAACACCGCGGCCCCGCCCGTACGCGAGTCGGTCAACGCGCTGAACAGGTCGAAGGTGACGACGGATGACACGGGCGGGCCTCCTGGCCGGCGAACCGGGCTAATACAACAGCTTCGGGAGAAAGGTGACGATCCACGGGAAGATCGAGAAGAGAACGATCGACCCACCGAGAACGAAGGTGTACGGCAACGCGCCCATCAGGATGTCCTTGAGCGCGATGTGCGGCACCACCCCTTGCAGGACGTAGAGGTTCAGTCCAACCGGTGGCGTGATCAGACCGATCTCCATGTTGATGGTCATGATGATCCCGAACCAGATCGGGTCGAACCCCAATCCCACGATCAGCGGGTAAAGGATCGGCGTGACCATGACGATGATCGAGACCGGCGGCAGGAAGCACCCCATCACCAGCAGCACAATGTTGATGACCACCATGATGATCCACTTGTTCAGATCCATCTCCGTCACGATGCCGGCCAGCTCCTGCGGGACCCGGAGGAAGCTGAGCACCGTCGCGATCACGCCCGAGAAAGCCACGATCATCAAGATCATCGTGCTCTGGTTGGTGGTCTCGAGTAAGACCTTGACGAACTGTCGGCCACCCAGGCCGCGGTAGGCCACCCCGATCAGCAGGAGCACCATCACGACGCCGACCGCTGCTGCCTCGCTCGGGGTGGCGACGCCGGCGTACAGAACGCCGAGAACCCCTACGATCAGGGCCAAGAACGGCAGCACCTTGAGCAGCGCCACCGCCCGCTGTGACCAGGTGAAGTCGGGAGCGTCGGGCCCGGCGCTGGTCGGTGTGGCCGACGTGCCGGAACCAGAGCCGACCGAGACCTTCTCCGTATTCTCCGCCATTCGGGCGAGCCGACGCTCTTCCAGCTGGGTACCGAAGTAGATCCAGATGCAGAACAGGATCGTGATCACTATTCCGGGCATGATCCCGGCCGCGAACAGCTGGCCGATCGACTCCTCGGAGGCGATCCCGTAGAGGATCAGCGTCACGCTGGGCGGGATCAGGATCCCCAGCGTTCCGCCGGCGGCCACCGCGCCGGTCGCGATCCTGACGGGAACCCCTCGTTGTTCCATCTCCGGCACCGCGACGTGCCCGATCGCGGCCGCCGTCGCGGCGCTCGACCCGGTCAGCGCGGCGAAGATCGAGGAGGCCATCACGCTGCTCATCGCCAGGCCGCCACGGATCTTCGACAGCCACGCCTCGCCGGCCTCGAACAGGTGCTTGCTCACGGTGGAACCCCCGAAGAGGTTGCCCATCAGCACGAACAAGGGGATCGCGAGCAGGCCGAAGTCGTTGGTCGCGTCGAAGATGAACTTGGCGAACAGGTCGAACTCCGACGGGCCCAGGAACAGCAGGATGGACAGGATCGAGGTCAGGCCGAGCGCGAAAGCGATCGGCATCCCGATCAAGAAGAACACCAGGGCCATTACCGCGATGATGGCGCCCTGCATCAACGGGTCCACGTCACATGCTCCGGTCTGTCGGGGCCGGTCTGGCACTCGGTGAGGACCCGAGGCCGACGGGTCCGGCCGGTTCGGGGTCGGATGTGTGGGCCGCGCTAAGCTCGGGGTTCTGCTGCTTGAGGATCGCGATCTCCTCTTGGGGCTTTCGACCGAACAGCCCCAAGACGCCCTCGATAACGAAGGCGACGTACTGACAGGCGACCAGCAGCATGCCGAGCGGCAAGATCGCGTAGACGATCGACAGCGGCGCTGCCCAGACCGTCGAGCTGGTCCAGCCGTTCTGCGTCGCCTCCCACCACATAGCGATGGCGGTCCAGAGCACCACCAGGACGACGCCGAGCGAGAGCGTGGAGGCGACCAACCGCAGCAGCAACTGGGGACGCGCCGGCAGCGCCTCGACCAACAGGTCCACACCCACGTGCGCGTGCTGCTTGAGGCCGTAGGCGCCGCCGACGAACGTCACGAACAACAGGAGATAGACGCTGAGCTCGGTCTGCCAGATGGTGGGGTGCCCCAGGAAGTAGCGGGACGTCACACCGTGCATCGTGGAGAACGTCGCACCCAACAGAGCTACGCCGCTGAGGTAGCCCGACACCTCCGAGGTGAGGTTCGCCCACCTGAACGTCAGGATGTACTTCAGGGTCGTCGTCATGAGGCAGGCGCGTCCACGTCCTTGGCCAGGTCGAGCAGCTCCTGGCCACCGTCAACCGACGAGGCGAACTCGTCCCACTGCTTCTCGGCGAGGGTCTGCCACTCGCTGAACGCGGCTTCGTCCATCTGCACGACCTCCACGCCGGCATCGGAAAAGACCTTTTCGACGCGCCCGTCGTCCTCCTCCGAGGCCGTGTAGGCGAAGTCCTGAAGGTCCTCACCAACCGACATCACGGCGTCCTGTTGCTCGGAGCAGAGCTTGTCGTAGGAGTCGTTGCTGATGATCAGCGGCTCGAACATGAACCAGAAGGTGTTCTTGGTCGGCGACGTGAAGGAGTCGACCTGCTCCTGCAGGTTGTAGGAGGCGAACGAGCCGGTGGAGGTGACCGCGGCGTCGAGCACGCCGGTTTGCATCGCGGTGTAGATCTCGCTCGAGGGCAGGCTGGTGATGCCGGCGCCCGCGTCCTTAAGCATCTGCTCGACATACGTGCCGGCGGCACGCATGATCATGCCGGGCCGCACGTCCTCAGGCGTCTGGATCGGGTCGCCCTTGGCGCCGACCGCACCGGCGTTCCAGATCCAGACGACCGGCTTTGAGCCGTTCTCGTCCATGATCTCCTCGACGCGCTTGCCGATCTCGGCGTCCTGCCACGCTTGCGCCTGCGCGTGGCTGCGCACCAGTGCCGGCATCAACGTGATGCTGAACTTGGGCACGCGCCCGGACGCGTAGTCGAGCGGGAAGAGCGTCATGTCGATCCCGCCCTGCTGCATCACGTCGTACTGCTCGGTGGCTTCGGCGAGTGAACTGTTGGGGTAGATCTGCACCTTCACGGAGCCGTCCGTCGCCTCCTCCACGCCGTCCGCGAACTTCTGCGCGATAACGGAGCGGAAGTCGCCGTCCTCTCCGGAGGCTGCGGGCCACTGGTGGGACAGGCGCAGGGTCACGTCCTGACACTCGCCCGACGCCGAGTCCGAGCTGCCGTCGCCACCACCTCCACAGGCGGAGGCAGCGAATAGGGACAGCACTGTGACGGTCAGGGCAGGAAGGTGGCGGGGTCGGATCATCGCGAGATCTCCTCTATCGAACGGCGCGACAGCCCGAAGAGCTGGCACGGTGGCAGATCAGCTCATCCACTGAACCAGAGTGTGACCCCGGGCACAACGGTGCGTCAAGGGCGAAGAGACCCACGACATCTGCCCGTGAAACGCTCTCCGTGCCCTACGTAGGAACGCCGCGAACGGTGCGAGTGGTGGGGCATGAGGCGTGGGTTGCGACGGCGTCTCTTGCGGGGATCATCACGAGGTACGCGAAGGCGAATGTGGAGGCGAGCAAGAAGGACAGGGGCCGGATCCGGGACCAGGTGGTGGTCGAGGTGGCCGGGTGGTCGCGCGACAACGCCAGGCGACGGCTCACAGCGGCCGCCAAGCGGTTGCCGGGGCCAGGGCGCCAAGTCGCTGCACGGCCACGGAAGCCGCGGACCGCGAAGTTCTCCTACGACGCGGTGAAGGTGCTAGGCGAAGGTCTGTGCCGCCTCGGGCGGGCAGTGCGGGAGGAGCTGCTGGCGACGAGCTCAGCCTCGATCGACCGGTACCTGGCGCCGGCCAGGGCGAAGGACCAGATCAAGGGCAACACCACGACCAAGCCCTCGCCGCTGCTACGCAACTCGATCAAGATCCGCAAGGCTGGTGACGAGGTCAAGACCGAGCCCGGGTTCCTCGAGGGCAACACCGTCGCGCACTGCGGGCGCGCGTTGAAGGGCGAGTTCGCCCAGACGTTGAACCTGACTGACGTGCACACCCGGTGGGTCTTCACCCGCTCCCGCGCCTCGGCCCGACGCTCCCGGTCCTCGGCCAAGGACTTGGGCGCCCTCGCCGGCAGACATCGCGACTGACCGGACGTCCGCAGATGATGTTGCCCACGATCGGTCAATCTGGCCTGTGACCTGGGGAGATCCCGAATCGGTGGTTGGGGATCGTGTCACTGCAATCCGCACCGGGGGCCGCTCGCCTGCGGTCAGTCGCTGGGGACGGTGAAGTCGAAGAACCGTGCCGGCTCACCGAGCTCGAGCGCCGCGAGGATCGCCTTCTGGCCGACGGTGGTCGCGGGGCGTTGCGCGACCTGACCCTCACCGGTCGACAGCCTGACCAGGTGCATCCGGTCGAGTTCGTGGCGGACGTTGCGCCAGGTGTCGTCGGTGGACTTCTCGATGACCCGGATGAGCAGCAGGGCGAGCCAGCAGAGGTGCGTGCGCCAGAGCCTCCTGCGTCTGGTCCGCGCCGCCCGGCTGCTGGCCTGCCTGCTCCCGATGCCGGAGCTGCCCGCGCACGAGGCACCCTGGACCGACCGGCACGACCCGACCCACCGGGTCGACGTCCGCGACCAGCTCGACGCCAAGCTGAGCTCGTTGCGCGCGCACGGCTCACAGGCGGGCGGAGGTCCGCGCACGCTGTGTCTGCTGCTGCGGCTGCCCCGGCCCCTACGCGCCCGGGTCCTGCGCTACGAATACTTCCGCGCCACCCACCCCGATTCCTCCGCAGCCGATGTGCCGTGACACGGCTCGGCTGAGCGGACGAATTGGGGGTGGGGGTGGGTGGGTGGGGCGGGTGGGGAACAAGGGGCGAGCCGGTCCGGTTATACCCCCATAGGTATAGGATCCAGCCTCGACGGAAGGACCTCCATGGCCACCATCACCCTGACCGCCACCGATTTCGAGCAGACGGTCGCCGACAACGATATCGTCCTCGTCGACTTCTGGGCCTCCTGGTGTGGACCGTGCCGCCAGTTCGCCCCGACCTACGGCAAGGCCGCCGACTCCCACCCCGACATCGTGTTCGGCAAGGTCGACACGGAGGCCGAGCAGGCGCTGGCCCGGGCGGCAAACATCACCTCCATCCCGACCCTGATGGCCTTCCGTGGGGGCGTCCTGGTCTTCTCCCAGCCGGGCGCTCTCCGCGCCCCGGCGCTCGAGGAGGTCATCGGCGCGGTGCGCGGCCTCGACATGAACGACGTGCACGCCCAGGTCGCCGGCCAGCAGAGCGGTGAGGAGCAGGCATGATCAGCGACAGCTCTCCCGCGCGCTGACCCCGCCCTACGCCGAGAGCGTGACGCAGGTGCGCCCTGGCCGAGGTCGCCGAAGACGCCGGAACCCCGAATCACCGCCGCCCTGGACTCGCTAACCGAGGCCTGAGGCCGTCTGGACCCCACGGCACCGCGCGGAACCACGAGGCACCACGAGGCACCACGCATGCAGCTGTCCCCCGACACCACCGGGCCGGTCGCCAACCGCCTCAAGCGGGCACGCGGCCAGCTCGACGGCGTGATCCGCATGCTGGAGGACGGCCGAGAGTGCGAGGACGTCGTGCTCCAGCTCGCGGCGGTGAGCCGGGCCCGGGACCGGGCCGGATTCTCCCTCGTGGCGACCGGCCTCAAGCACTGCCTGGCCGCGGGCGACAGTGACGAGCTGGACACTGCGAAGATGGAGAGCTCTTCCTGTCCCTGTCCTGAGAACGGGACGGGCCCGGCCGAACCCGAGGAGGCGACTCATGGACGCACGATCCTGGGACGAGCGGTACGCCGCGTCCGAGCTGGTGTGGTCCGCCGCACCCAACCAGTTCGTCGAGCGCGACCTGGCCGCCCTGCGGCCGGGTCGGGCCCTCGACCTCGCCGCGGGTGAGGGGCGCAACTCCCTCTGGCTGGCCGAACGCGGCTGGGACGTCACCGCCGTGGACTTCTCGCTGGTCGCCTTGGACAAGGGTCGCCAGGGGCAGACCTGTCACCCGCGCGGGGGTGACCTGAGGATCGACTGGGTGCACGCCGACGTCATCACCCACCGACCGCCGCCCGGCGAGCTCGACCTCGTGGTCGTGGCCTACCTCCAGCTCACCGCCGACGAACGCCGCGAGACCCTGCGGCACTCGTTCACCGGGCTCCGACCCGGCGGCACCTTCTACCTCGTCGCGCACGACTCGACCAACCTGACCGAGGGCACCGGTGGCCCCACCTCCGCCGCGGTGCTCTACACCGCCGAGGAAGTCCTCTCCGACCTCGACGGCGAGCGGTTCGAGGTCGTGCACGCC
>JBBPYL010000054.1:0-14094 GCA_038199935.1 Propionibacteriales bacterium
AAAAGCATTGGCTTACCCATCGGCTTACATCCGCCGCGGGCCAGCCGATTCGAGTCGTCCACGAGGCACCAAAACCACCCGTGACCTGCGGGTTTGGCGGAGCCGCCTGTCGGAATCGAACCGACGACCTTCTCATTACGAGTGAGACGCTCTACCGACTGAGCTAAGGCGGCGCGTTGCCCGGCTCAGCAGTGCGGGACCGCTCCCGGGCAACGCCGCGAAGTATACGGACACCGCACACGGTGGGGCGAACTCGGCTCAGGCGGCGACTGGGACCCGGTCGGTACCGGTCGTTGCCTTGCCGGTCACCCAGGTCTGCGACGAGCCGCACAGGCAGCCGTAGCGCACGACGATGCCGCTGCGGGTGTTCACCAGGGAGACGACCTGGTCGGAGAAGACCAGACGGCGCTGGTGGCACGTGGTGCAGGTGTGGGCGAACATGGGCGACCCTCCTCGGGTGGCGAGCGTGGTGCTGACAACAAACAGTCTGACGGACTGCGAGACATAGGGGTAGCCTCGCTTTCCTTTGAAAACCCTAGGAATACCCTATGATGTGACGATGCTTTCCCTGCACCAGCTACGCTGCTTCCTCGCCACCTACGAGTGCGGGTCCCTGACCGCTGCGGCCGAGCAGCTCGGCTACGCCCAGCCCTCGGTCTCCGAGCAGGTCCGCTCGCTCGAGACGTCCCTGGGCAGCCCCCTGTTCACCCGGGTCGGGCGCGGCGTCGTCCCGACCTCCAGCGGCGAGACCCTCCGCCCGTACGCCGAGCGGGCGCTCGCCGCCACCGACGAGGCCCGCCGCGCCGTCCAGAGCGTCACCGCCCTCGAAACCGGAACCATCCGGTTCGGCATGTTCGGCACCGCGCGCCTGTACGCCGGCGCAGCCCTCGTCGCCGACGTCCTGGCCCGCCATCCCGGAGTCCGGGTCGAGCTGGTCGGTCAGAACTCCAGCGACGTCCAGGAGGACCTGCGGCGCGGCCGGATCGAGGCCGCGATGATCGCGATCCCGACGGTCAGCGAGGGGATGAGCGTCATCCCCGTGGCCCGCGACGAGCTCGTCTACGTCAGCGCGGACCCCGAGCGGCTCACCGCCCCGGTGACCGCGGCGCAGCTGTCGAGGGCCTCGCTGGTCATGCCGGAGACGACCTGGCGCTCGGAAGACTCCACCCGCCTGGTCCTCCGCCGGATGCTGCACGAGACCGGCCGGAACCCCCAGACTCGGATCGAGGTCGAGGACGTCGAGACGGCCGTCGAGCTGGTCGGGATGGGCCTGGCCGACTCGGTCATCCCCCGCGGAGCCGCCGAACAGCTCCTACCCCGGCTCGCGCCCGACGCGGGGTGGGTCTCGCTGCGTCCGCGGCAGTTCGACACGCTGGCCATCGTGCACCGGGCCGACGCGACCCTGTCGCCCGCGGCGCGGCTGATGATCGAGCTGGCCACGGCCCGGATCCAGGCCATCGCCGAGCCGGTCCGACCCCGCTGAGGCCTCAGCGTCCCTCGAGCAGCGGACCCGCCGGGTCGTGGGAGATGCCGTGACGCCGTGCCGCCATCGCCGAGAGCGCCTCGAGCACCACCCGGTTGGCCAGGAAGGCGGTGATCTCCGCGTGGTCGTACGGTGGTGAGACCTCGACGATATCCATGCCGACGACCGGCAGCTCGAGGCAGATCCGGCGTACAGCGTCGAGCAACTCGCGTGCGGCGAGGCCCCCTGGCTCCGGCGTCCCCGTCCCGGGTGCGTGGCCCGGGTCGCAGACGTCCACGTCGACGGAGAGGAAGACGCCCTCGCAGTCGTCCAGTGCGATCTCGAAGGCCTCCTCGAGACAGACCCCCAGCCCCCGGGCGCCGATCTCGGTCATCTCATAAGACCGCATCTCCTGCTCGGCCATCCAGCTCAGCGTCTCGGGTCCGGGCCAGTAGCCCCGCAGCCCGAGCTGGAGGAACCGGTCCCCGCGCAGGGCACCGGACTCGATCAGTCTCCGCATCGGCTGCCCGTGGCCGACCAGCGACCCGAACTCGATGTCGCCGGTGTCCGCATGGGCGTCGAAGTGCAGCATCGAGATGCGGCCCATCCCGTGGTGGCGCGCCACCCCGGTGGCGTCGGGCAGGGTGACCGTGTGGTCCCCGCCGAGCACCAGCGGCACCGCACCGGACGCTGCCACCGTGTACACCGCCTGCTCGAGGTCGGCGATGGCTCGCTCGGCGTCCCCCGAGTACATCTCCACGTCACCCGCGTCGAGCACCCGCAGGTCTCGCAGCCCGTCGGTGCGCAACGCCAGGTGCGGTCGGGACCCGTCGTGCGGCAGGTAGCACCCGGCCCGGATGGCCTGGGGACCGAACCGGGTGCCCGGACGGTGCGAGGTGCCGCCGTCGAACGGCGCCCCCACGATGACCACGTCGGCGCCCTCGAGGGAGGAGGGCTCCTCCAGGTCGCACCGGTCCACGCCGAGGAAGGTGATGTCGGGCCCGTACTGCGCGCCGTACCTTGTCATCAGCAGTTCACCGTCCCTGAGGGCACGATACCCGAGACCAGGTAGGCCTCCACCGCGGAGTCGACGCAGTGGTTCCCCGCGAGGTAGCCGGTGTGACCGTCACCGTCGCGGCGCACCAGCACTCCGGAGTCCAGCTGGTCGGCCAGCGCCTCCGCCCAGACCAGCGGGGTCGCCGGGTCCCGGGTCGTGCCGACGACCATGATCGGCGAAGCTCCGGTCGCGTGGATCGGCGCTGGCTTGCGGCCGGTCCGGATCGGCCACTCTCCGCAGCCGGAGAGTCCGTAGGCGAAGATCGCACCGAAGGTCGGCGACGCCTTCTCGAAGCGGGGGATGTAGCCGGCCACCTCGCTGCTGGGGATGGCGTCGTCGTGATCGAGGCAGTTCACCGCGTACAACGCCTCGAGCGCGTTGTCGGTGTAGCCGTTCGCGCCGCGCGAGGTGTAGGCGTCCGAGAGCGCCATCAGCGTGCTGCCGTCGCCGGCGAGGCCCGAGCGCAGCGCGTTGTCCAGGATCGGCCAGTAGTCCTCGTTGTAGAGCGGAGCCCAGACCCCCAGCACCGCGTTGCCGATGGCCAGGCGTCGGTCGCCCGCGGGGAGCGCCTTCTGCTCGATGGAGTCCAGGAGCTGCCGGATCCGCTGTGTTCCGGCGTCCACAGAGCCTCCGAGGAAGCAGCCTCCGCGATCCACGCAGGCCCCGACGTAGGCCCTGAGCGCGGTCTCGAACCCCTCAGCCTGAGCCAGGTTGAGGTTCAGGGAGGTGAGCGACGGGTCGAGCGCCCCGTCGAGCACCATCCGACCCACCCGGTTGGGGAAGAGCTCGGCGTACGCCGCTCCCAGGAACGTGCCGTAGGACGCCCCGAACCAGGTCAGCCTGGCGTCCCCGAGGGCGGCGCGCAGCACGTCCACGTCGCGAGCCGCCTCGAGCGTGGACACGTGGCCGGCCAGATCGCCGCTGCGGCGTACGCAGCCGTCACCGAAGCGCCGCAGCAGACGGTCCGAGCTGGCGATCTCCGCGGAGGTGTCCGGATCGGGGTCGGCGGCCACGAACACGTCGAGCTGGGCGTCGCTCAGACACTGCAGCGGGGTGCTCTGCCCCACCCCGCGAGGGTCGAAGCCGACGATGTCGAAGGCGTTGCGCAGCTCGGCCCCGAAGTACGACGTGGCGTTGGCCGCGTAGTCGACCCCGGAACCGCCGGGACCGCCCGGGTTGACCACCAGGGAGCCGATCCGGGCCGCCTTGCTCGCCGCGGCCACCTTGAGCACCGACAACTCGATGCTGTCTGCGGCGGGGTCGGCGTAGTCCAAGGGCACCGTCAGCCGCGCACACTGGTTGTCCCCACAGTCCGACCAGGCGAGCGTCTGGTCGTAGAAGGGAGCCAGCGCCGCAGCATCGGGATCGGCCGTCTCCGACGCTCCACCCTCGCTCGGCGCCGGCAGCGGACTCGGCGACAAGCTGGGCCTCGGCGTGCTGTCGCCCCCCGACCCGTCGCAGCCGGTCAGGACCAGGGCGAGCGTCGCCGAGACGACGACCAGACGACTCAGGGACACGGTCCCACTCTAGGCACCGCGTCCTACGGCCAAGGCGACCATCATCGCCTCCAGGGTCATCTCCCGGTTGGCGTTGAACTCCATCATCGAGTCGCGGGCGGCGAAGATCGCGTCGATACGACGCAGGTTCGCCTCCGGGCTCGAGCGCCGCGCGAGGTCGCTGACCTCCTGGCGCATCTCCTCGTTGACCAGGTCGCCCCTCGCGCCCGTCTGCACCGCGATGACGTCGCGGTAGATCGACATGATGTCCATCAGGCTCCGGTCGATCACGTCCATCACCCGGCGGCGCTCCCGCTGGGTCTGATGATGGGTCAGCTCCCGCAGGGCGGCCCGGTAGGCCCGGGACGACTTGGCCTTGCGGTCGTCGCCGAAGGTGGTGCCGAGGTCCTCGAGCTCCCGGGCGTTGGAGGTCTCGGTCAGGGCCGCGGTCTCGTCCTTCGCGATGCCGATCAGGTTGCCGGCGGCGTTGAGGCAGGCGCCCAACGAAGTCAGGCCGGCCGGAAGGGAGACCACTTCGCGCCGGCGGTTCCGGGTGCTCTCGTCCCGCGCCAGCGCCCGGGCCCGTCCGATGTGACCCTGGCTGGCCCGGGCCGCGAACGCGGCGAGAGCGTCGGGGACCCCGTCGGTGGTCCGCAGGAAGCCGGCGACCTCCGTCGCGGTCGGCGTGCTCAGCGCCACCGTTCGGGTCCGGGAGCGGATCGTGGGCAGCACGTCCTCGACGGTGGGGGCGCACAGCAGCCACACCGTCTTCGGCGTGGGCTCCTCGATGGCCTTGAGCAGGGTGTTCCCGGTCCGGTCCCCGAGCCGGTCGGCGTCCTCGACGACCATGACCTGCCACCGCCGTTGGGCCGGAGCCAGCGCCGAGCGGTGCACCAGCTCCCGCATGTCGTCGATGTAGAGGACCGCGGTGTCCGAGCGGGTGACGCTCACGTCGGGATGCGTCCCGGCCAGCGTGGTCTGGCACTGCGCGCACTCCCCGCAGCCTCCCCGGGGGCACTGCAGGGCGGCGGCGAAGGCCATCGCCGCGTTCGACCGGCCCGACCCCGGCGGTCCGGTGAAGAGCCAGGCGTGGGTCATCCCGTTCCCCTGAACCGCCCGCGTCAGCACGTCGACCACGTGCCGCTGCCCGACCAGGCTCGACCAGACGCTCACGTGGCGCCCCCCGGGCTGGACGGGGTGCGCTGGGTCGCGCCCTCCAGCAGCGGCTCCAGCCGCTCCCGGATCTCGGCCGCGATTTCCTCGGCCGGCTTGCGCGCGTCGACGACGAGGTAGCGCTCGACGTTGGCGGTGGCCAGCTGCAGGAACATCTCGCGCACCCGCTCATGGAACTCCAGCGACTCGCTCTCGATCCGGTCACGCTCCTCGAAGCGGGCCAGGCCCGCACTCGGCTCGAGATCGAGCACGACGGTGAGGTTGGGCCGCAAGTCGCTGGTGGCCCACCGGGCGATCCGCTCCAGCTCGCGGTCGACCAGCGCCCGCCCGGCCCCCTGGTAGGCCAGCGTGCTGTCGACGTACCGGTCGGTCACCACGACCACGCCGCGCGCCAGGGCCGGCGCCACCACGGAGTCGACGTGCTCAGCCTTGTCGGCAGCGTAGAGCAGGGCCTCGGTGCGGTAGGAGATGTCCCCGGTCGCTGGGTCCAAAACGATGCCGCGCAACGTCGAGCCGACACCCGTGCCGCCGGGCTCGCGGGTCAGCAGCACGTCGTACCCCTCCGCCGTGAGCCAGGCCTCCAGCGCCCGGACCTGGGTGGACTTGCCGGCCCCCTCACCGCCCTCGAGCGCGACGAAGCACCCGGTCGCGGAGTAGATGCCGCGGGTGGTGGAGAAGGAGTGCCGCAGGTCGCTGAAGAGGGAGGTCCCGGCCCGGTCATCCATCTGACGGTAGGAGGCCACACCGACAGCACTCATCAGCACGGCGGCGATCAGGAAGGTGAAGGCCGCTCCGTTGTAGACCAGGAACGGGTCGCCACGCGAGTCCACCGGCCCGAAGTCGTGGGTGCCGATGGTGCCGGCGACCAGCGGCGCGACGGCCAGCACCAGGGCCAGGGAGAGACGGATCATCGACCCGACGAACGCGAACGTGCGCCCCCGGACCTCGTCGGGCACCTCGAGGCCGAGGAGCGTGGTGCCGGTGATCCAGCCGACCCCGGCGGTGAACCCGAGGACGACGGTGATCGCGGAGACGATCTCGAGCTGCTGCACGAGCGCAAGCGGGAAGAGCAGCAGTCCCGTGGTGGTCAGCGTCACGCCGAAGAGCCGGTGCCGGGACAGGCCGGACATCAGGCGCGGTCCGCGCCACATGCCCAGGCCGAGACCCAGGAACACCGCGCCGAACAGAACGCCGTAGCCCGGGTCGCCACCCCCGAGGTCGGAGACGAAGGTACGGGCGAGCCCGATCACCACCCCGCCGGCCGAGAAGGCACCGATGATGCCGATGACAAGTCCTCGCACCAACGGGGTCCGGGCGACGTAGTTCCAGCCGTCCACGATGACCGCACGCAGGCTCGCGTCCCCGGAGACGTCCGCCGGTCCGGAGGGGATGGTGGTCAGCCGAGAGATCACGATGCCCGAGATCACGAAGGTGACGGCGTTGACGTAGATGGCCAGATCGATCGGTCCCCGCTGGAACCACTCGAAGAGCGAGCTGTAGAGCTTGTCGGCCACGGTCAGGGCGGAGAACAGAGCCGCCGCCGGCAGGGCGGAGCCGTAGGTGGTGGCCAGGCTGATCTGGTTGGCCGCCTCGAGCCGGTGCCGTGGAACGAGGTTCGGGACGGTGGCGTCCTTGGCCGGGCCCCACACCAGCGAGATGGTCTCCACCAGCACGGTGACCACGAAGACCCACCACAGCGTGCCGACCAACGGGATCGAGAGGAACAGCGCCCCTCGCAGGTAGTCACCCCAGATCAGCACGCGACGTCGGTCCAACCGGTCGGCGACGAAGCCGGCGACCGGACCCATCACCAGTGCCGGGAGCACCCGCAGGAAGAGCACGGTGGCGATCGCGTAGTTCTTGCCCGCGTAGGTGTCGGCGCTGGCGTTGGCCAGGGCAGTCAGAGCCAGCAGCCCCAGCCAGTCGCCGAGGCTGGAGAGCCCGAGGCCGATCCACAGGTGGCGGAAGTCCGGGATCCGCAGGACAGCGGCGAGCGAGTGCGCCGGCGCGTTGCGAAGGTCCTCGACCGCCGAGGAGGGCTGGGACGCGCTCACGGCGCCCACCCTACGGCCGGAGCCGCCCACTCTGCCGCGTCCCCACTCCTCCCCGGGGTCGGCCCGAGGTGCACACGCGCCGACTCGGCGGGTTCTGCGCGTGCATACGCGCCGAGTCGGCGGGTTGGGCTAGGCCTTCTTGGCGGTGGTCTTCTTCGCCGCCGTCTTGGCCGGCTTCTTCGCCGACTTCTTGGCGGTGGTCTTCTTCGCCGCCGTCTTGGCCGGCTTCTTCGCCGACTTCTTCGCCGGCCCCTTCGCCCGACGCTCCGCGAGGAGCTCGGTGGCGCGGTCCAGGCTCACCGTCTTCTCGTCGTCGCCGTCGCGCAGCGTCGCATTGAACTCGCCGTCGGTGACGTAGTGCCCGAAGCGTCCGCTCTTGATCCGGACGACCGCGCCGCTGACCGGGTCCGGCCCGAGCTCGCGCCCGGGATCGGCGGCCGCGCGACCACGCTGCTTGGGCTGGGCGTAGATCGTCAGCGCCTCCTCCAGCGTGATGCTGAGCAGCTTCTCCTCGGCGTCAATCGACCGGGAGTCGGTGCCCCGCTTGAGATACGGGCCGTAGCGACCGTTCTGTGCGGTGATCTCCTCCCCCGACTCGGGGTCGGCGCCGACCACGCGCGGGAGGGTGAGCAGGCGCAGCGCGTCGTCGAGGGTGACGGTGTCCAGGCTCATCGAGGCGAAGAGCGAGCCGGTCCGGGGCTTCGCGGACTTCGGGGCGTCCTCGGGCAGCTGCTCGGTGACGTACGGGCCGTAGCGGCCGTTCTTGGCCACCACGCTCAACCCGGTCTCGGGGTTCTCGCCCAGCCGGATCTCCTCGCCCGCTGGGTTGGCCAGCAGCTCGCGAGCCTTTTCCTCGGTCAGCTCGTCGGGCGGCAGGTCCTCGGGCACGTTGGCCCGCGTCCCGTCCTTGGTCTCCACGTAGGGGCCGTAGCGCCCCACCCGGAGGTCCACGTCGTCGGCGATGGGGAAGGTGGCCAGCTCACGCGCGTCGATGTCGCCGAGCTCGTTGACCAGCTTCTTGAGCCCCTCGACGTCCTCGGAGCCGAAGTAGAACTCGGCCAGCTCGCTGTTGCGGTCCTTCCGGCCGCCGGCGATCTCGTCGAGGATGTCCTCCATCTGCGCGGTGAACTCATACGAGATGTGCCTGGAGAAGTGTTCCTCGAGCAGCCGTACCACGGAGAAGGCCAGCCAGGCCGGTACCAGCGCGGTGCCCTTCTTGTAGACGTAGCCGCGGTTGAGGATGGTGCCGATGATCGAGGCGTACGTCGAGGGACGGCCGATCTGCCGCTCCTCGAGCTCGCGGACCAAGGTGGCCTCGGTGTAGCGCGCCGGGGGCTTCGTCTCGTGGCCGGCCGCCCGCAGGGTGGCCGCACTGACCGCGTCTCCCTCCCCCACCGCGGGCAGGCGGGTCTCGCGGTCGTCGGAGACGCTGTCGGGGTCGCCCTCGTCGTCGCGGCCCTCAACGTAGGCCTTGAGAAAGCCGTGGAAGGTGATCACCCGGCCGGAGGCGGCGAAGACGACGTCCTCGCCGGAGGCAGCCTCGCCGCCAAGCCGGACCGTGACGCTGCGCCCCTGGGCGTCGCGCATCTGGGACGCCACCGTGCGCATCCAGATCAACTCGTAGAGCCGAAACTGCTCGCCACTCAGGCCGGTCTGAGCCGGGGTCCGGAAGTGCTCACCGGCCGGCCGCACCGCCTCGTGAGCCTCCTGGGCGTTCTTCACCTTCGAGGCGTAGGTCCGCGGCACGTCGGGGACGTACTCGGCTCCGTACAGCTCACGCGCCTGGTCCCGCGCCGCGCCCAGCGCCGACTCCGAGAGCGTGGTGGAGTCGGTGCGCATGTAGGTGATGAAGCCGTTCTCGTAGAGCCTCTGCGCGACCTGCATGGTCCGCGAGGCGCCGAACCCGAGCTTGCGCGAGGCCTCCTGCTGAAGGGTGGTGGTCCGGAAGGGCGCGTAGGGCTTGCGCGTGTAGGGCCGGGCCTCGACCGAGCGGATCTCGAATGTGGTCTCGCTCAGGGCCCCGGTCAGGGCCTCGGCCCGGGACCGGTCGAGCTGGACGGCCTGGCTGCCGTCCTTGAGGACGCCGGTCGAGGTGAAGTCGCTGCCGCGGGCCACCCGGGATCCGTCGACGGAGTGCAGCTTGGCCGGGAAGATCCGGTCCTCGTGGCGGGAGCCGGCGTCGAAGGTCCCCTCGAGGTCCCAGTACGCCGCGGTGCGGAAGGCGATCCGCTCCCGCTCCTTGGCTACCACCAGCCGAGTCGCCACCGACTGCACGCGGCCCGCGGACAGGCCCGACATGACCGTCTTCCACAGCACCGGGGAGACCTCGTAGCCGTAGAGGCGGTCGAGGATCCGCCGCGCCTCCTGGGCCTCGACGAGGTCCATGTCGATCTCCCGAGGGGACGCCACCGCGGCCAGGATGGCCGGCTTGGTGATCTCGTGGAAGACCATCCGGCGCACCGGGACCTTGGGCTTGAGCTCGTCGAGAAGGTGCCACGCGATGGCCTCGCCCTCCCGGTCCTCGTCGGTGGCCAGGAAGAGCTCATCGGCGTCCTTGAGCAGGCCCTTGAGCTTGGTCATGTGGGACTTCTTGTCCCGCGACACGACGTAGTAGGGAGTGAAGTCGTGGTCGACGTCGACCCCGAGCCGCGCCCAGGACTCGCCCTTGATCTTGGCCGGGATGTCCGCGGCGCTCTGCGGAAGGTCCCGGATGTGGCCGATGCTCGACTCCACGACGTAGCCGCTGCCGAGATAGCCGGCGATGGTCTTCGCCTTGGCCGGCGACTCGACGATCACGAGTCGGCTCCCGGTGCCGTTCTTACCTGCCACGTGTGGTGTGCTCCTCTGCTCGGTGTGCGCCGCTCACGGTAACGCTACGTGTCAACGCGGGAACCGGTCAGGGCGTGTCGGGCGCGGCGGTGCCGGGTCAGACCTCGAGGTAGCCCTCGGCCACGAGCTCACGCACGGCCGGGACCTGCTCGGCCCGCACCGCGGCCGGGTCGGCGCCGGTGAGCTGGGCCACCGCGTCCTGGATCTGCCCCACGCTCAGCTCGCCGTCGCAGGCTCCGACCAGTCCCGCCAGCACCGTGTCCACGGACCGGGCCCGCCGCAGACCCCGGCCCTGTCGGAGCACGATCGTCTCGGGGTCCGGCTCCCCCACCGGTCCATGGGTGTCCTGACGTACGTCGGCGCGGGTGACGGGCCGGGCGGCCAGCACGCCGTCGGTGGTGGCCAGCGGGCCGGACAGCGCCGCGGTCACCTGCTGCCAGCGACCGATCTCGGGACCGAGGGGCTGCTCAACCTCCCAGGCCCACTCCTCCAGCCGGAGCGACGGGGCGTGCCCGGGCTCGACGCGGGCCAGATTCACCCAGCCGAAGCCGACGCCCTCGATGGCCTGCTCGTCGAACCAGGCCAACCAGGTGTCGTAGCGCCGGAGGTAGTCCGCGGTCCCGTGCACCCCGGCGTCCTTGAGCCAGAGCTCGACGTACTCCGCCGGGTCGGCCACCTCGCGTTGCACGACCCACACGTCGCAGCCGAGGTCCTCGAACCAGCCGCCCACCCGCTCCTGCCAGCTCTCACCGCGGCGGTGCACCCAGTTGCCCAGCACCTGCGCCAGACCCCCGGGGGCGAGGCGCGTGGCCGCACCCTGCAGGACCCGGCGGATCATCTCGTCGCCGGGCAGCCCCGAGTCGCGGTAGACGAGCTGCTCCTCGGTGGCCGAGGAGACCACGAAGGGCGGGTTGGAGACGATCAGGTCGAAGGTCTCGTCCTCGACGGGAGCGAACAGACTGCCGTGCCGGACGTCGAGCGGGACGTCGTTGAGCTGCGCGTTGAGACCGGTCATCGCCACCGCGCGCGGGTTGACGTCGGTGGCCACCACCTGGTCCACGTGGCTGGCCAGGTGCAGGGACTGACCCCCGCAGCCGGTGCCGAGGTCGAGCGCGCGGGCCGCGGGACGGCGGACGGTGAGCCGGGCCAGCGACGAGGAGGCGGAACTGACTCCGAGGACGTGGTCGGCCCCCACCGCGACCGGCGCGCCGTCCAGGCCGGGCCTGCGGTCGCTGACCACCCACAGGTCGCGGCCGTCCTGCGCGGAGGGCCGGAGGTCCACCAGAGCGGCCACCCGGTCCCCGGACAGCTCCAGCAGGCCCCCGGCGCACAGCGGCTCGACCAGGCCCGGCAGGCTTCTGTGCGCCGCCTCGGCGGAGACCCCGCTCTGGAGCAGCCAGAGCCGCACCAGCGTGCCGAGCACCGAGCCGTCGGCGGTAATCCGCAGCGACGGTGTCGTCTCGTTGCGCCTGAGCGCCGCGAACGCCCTGACGCCGAGGAGGCCGGCGACCGCGTCGTCGCGGAAGCCGGCCCCCTCGAGGGTGTCCCGCAGACGTCGTACGACGTCGCGGTCCAGTCCGAGCGTGCTCAGATCTTCGCCCTCTCAGGGTCCGAGTCCCCGATGGCGACCGGACGCTGCTTGGAGATGTAGACCGCCACCGCGATGATCGCCGTGGCGCCCAGGGCGATCAGGATCCGCAGGACGTCGCTCTCGTCCGGGCCGACACTGAGCTGGACCACCGCGGCCGCGATGAGCAGCGAGACCAGGTTCATCACCTTGAGCAACGGGTTGATGGCCGGGCCGGCGGTGTCCTTGAAGGGGTCACCGACGGTGTCGCCGATGATGGTCGCTTCGTGGGCCGAGGACCCCTTGCCGCCGTGGTGCCCGTCCTCGACGAGCTTCTTCGCGTTGTCCCAAGCCCCACCGGCGTTGGCCAGGAAGATGGCCATCAGCGTGCCGGTGCCGATCGCGCCGGCCAGGTAGCCCGCCAGCGGCCCGACACCGAGGCCGAAGCCGACCGCGATCGGGGCGAAGATGGCGAGCAGGCCGGGGGTGGCCAGCTCGCGCAGCGAGTCGCGGGTGCAGATGTCGACGACCTTGCCGTACTCGGGACGGCCGGTGCCCTCCATGATCCCGGGGATCTCGCGGAACTGACGGCGGACCTCGAAGACGACCGCTCCGGCCGCCCGGCCGACCGCGTTGATGGCCAGCCCGGAGAACAGGAACACGACGGCCGCGCCGATCAGCAGCCCGACCAGGATGTCGGGGCTGAAGACCTGGGCGGTGAACGACGAGCTCTCCCCGGCCGCGACGAGAGCCTCGCGGATGGCCCCGGTGTAGGACCCGAAGAGCGCGGTCGCAGCGAGCACCGCGGTGGCGATGGCGATGCCCTTGGTGATGGCCTTGGTCGTGTTGCCGACCGCGTCGAGCTCGCTGAGGATCTGCGCGCCCTCGCCGTCCACGTCGCCGGACATCTCCGCAATGCCCTGGGCGTTGTCGGAGACCGGGCCGAACGTGTCCATGGCCACGATGACGCCGACGGTGGTCAGCAGGCCGCAGCCGGCCAAGGCCACGGCGAAGAGCGAGATGGCCACCACCCCCGAGCCGATCAGGAAGGCGCCATAGACCGCGGCGCCGATGACCAGCGCGGTGAAGACCGCCGACTCGAAGCCGACCGAGAGTCCGGAGAGGATGACGGTGGCCGCGCCGGTGAGCGAGGTGGTGCCGACGTCCTTGACCGGACGGTGGTCGGTGCCGGTGTAGTACCCGGTGAGCGAGAGGATGATCGCGGCCAGCACGATCCCGATCAGCACCGCCAGCGTGGCGATGATGCGCGGGTCACCGTCGTAGGCCTGGAGGGCCTGCGGCACGTCGGTGAGCTCGGCGAAGGAGCCCGGCAGGTAGATGAAGGCGGCCACGGTGCTGAGCACGGCCGAGACACCGGCGGAGATGTAGAAGGACCGGTTGATCGTGGTCAGGCCGTTCTCGCCCGGGCGGGGCTTGGTGATGAAGACGCCGAGGATGGCGGTCAGCGCGCCGATGGCGGGAACGATGAGCGGGAAGACCAGGCCCTCGGCCCCAAAGGCCGCCTTGCCGAGGATGAGCGCGGCGACCAGGGTCACCGCGTAGGACTCGAAGAGGTCCGCGGCCATGCCGGCGCAGTCCCCGACGTTGTCGCCGACGTTGTCCGCGATCGTCGCCGCGTTCCGCGGGTCGTCCTCGGGGATGTTGTTCTCGACCTTGCCCACCAGGTCGGCGCCGACATCGGCCGCCTTGGTGAAGATGCCGCCGCCGACCCGCATGAACATGGCCAGCAGGGCGGCCCCGAAGCCGAAGCCCTCCAGCACGGTGGGGGCGTCGGTCTTGTAGAGCACGACGACCAGGCCGGCGCCCATCAGGCCCAGGCCGACGGTGGCCATGCCCACGAAACCCCCGGTGCGGAACGCGATCCGCATCGCGGTGTCGCGCCCGCCCTCGCGGGCCGCCGCTGCCACCCGCACGTTGGCGCGCACGGCCAGGGACATGCCCAGGTAGCCGATGGCGGCGGAGAAGCCAGCGCCGACGAGGAAGAAGACGGACCGGCCGATGCGTACGTCGGTCCCGCCGGAAGCGGGAAGGAGGAACAGCAGGAGGAAGGCGGCCACGGCGAAGACGCCGAGGGTGCGGAACTGCCGGGTGAGGAAGGCGTTGGCCCCCTCCTGCACGGCCAGGGCGATGGTCTGCATGTTGGTCGTGCCCTCGCCGGCGGCGAGCACCTGGCTGCGGAAGACCATCCCGAGAGCCAGCGCGATCACCGCGATGACCAGAACGACGTAGACCAGCGTCAGGTTCCCACCCGAGAGGTCCACAGCCCCACCGCCGATCTCGGCAGCAAAGACGTGCCCGGACATACGTTCTCCTCCGATTGGGTGTCACCACCCGTGTGCGACTGGTGTGGGTGCCCAGGCGTCAAGCACTGGACGTCGGGGTACGTGACCTCAGCCACCCCCGCTGGGCGGGAGTCTACTGACGCGACCGGCTCC
>JBBPYL010000055.1:0-15651 GCA_038199935.1 Propionibacteriales bacterium
CCCCCCCCCCGCGGGTGGGGGGGGCGGCCCCGGGGGCCCCCCGGCGCGGGGGGGGGCCGGGGGGGCCCGCGGGGGGGGGCGGGGGGGGGGGGGGGGGGGGGGGGGGGGGGGCGGCGGGCTCCTCGGACCAGCCCCCAGACCAATCCTCAGACGAGCCGGCTCGGGCGTCGGTCTGGGGATCGAAGGACGGCACACCCGCCTGGGTCGAGCCCGGGTCCGCGGGCGGGGCGACGAAATCCGGGGTGCCGGCCTGGGTGGCCTCGGGGTCCGCGGCGGGCCGCACCCGCACCGTCGTCCCACCGAGGGTGCCGGCCTCAGATCCGCCCAGCCCCATCGGAACCGCCGCAGGGTCCCCGATGTAGTCCGAGAGCGCGGCGTAGACCTCGTGGGCCGTCACGATCGAGGGCACCGCTGGGTTCTGGTCGCGGTTGAGCACCAGCTCGCAGATGGCGTCCAGCGGGCGGGGGACGCCGGCGCGCACCTGGCGCGGGCGGAGCGTGCGGCCACCCTCCACCGGGGCAGGGGGCAGCGACGTCCCAGCCGTCCCGGGCCAGCGCGCCACCAGCCCGGCGTAGAGCAGGGCGCCGAGGTTGAGCACGTCGGCCTCGTGCTCGTCGAGCGGCGGGCCTCCGGCGACCGGGAGGCAGCCCCGGCCGCGGAGCACGGCGTCCACCACGAAGCCGATGAGCTTGACCGAGCCCGAGTCGGTGATGACGACGTTCTCCGGGATCAGTCGGCCGTGCGCGATCCCGTGCCGGTGCGCGGCGGTGATCGCCTCGGCGGCCTCCTTGGCCACCCAGGCGGCACGTCGGGGCGACAGCGGCCCCTCCGCGAGCAGCCTGTCCACCGAGATCCCCGAGCCCCACTCGTTGACCACATAGGTGACGCCGTCCTCGGTGGCCGCGTCGAGCACCCGCAGCAGGTGGACGTCGGAGACGGTGGCCGAGGTCCGGGCGGCCGAGAGCAGACCACTCGAGCGCGGGTCGTCCTCGGCGACGACGTGCACGGCCACGTCACGGGCCAGCACCCGGTCGACGGCGCGGTAGAAGCGCGCGCCCTCGCTCTCGTCGAGGAGGTCCTCCAGCACGAATCGGCGGGCGAGCACGGTCCCTGCTTCGATGGGTGTGCCGGACACGTCCCTCCCTCGCGAGTACGGCGACAAGCGGTGTCGACTCCTCGCCTATGCTACGCACGATCGGTGCGAGCCGAGGGCTAACGCTTAGCGCCCGAGCCGGCTGGTCACCAGCCGGGTCACGTCGTTGACCTCCGCTATCCGCAGCAGTCGGCTGAGGGCGAGATAGGTCGCACCGCCCGCCGCCGTGACCGAGGCGACGACCACGACCGCGTCAAGCTTGCCGTCACCGGTCACGGCCAGGGCGACACCGGTGCGTACGGCCCAGCCGACCAGCACGGCGCCGCCGCCGGCCAGCGCCAGTCGGACCAGGAACCGGACCAGCGTCGGCGTCTCCAGACCGCCGAGCACCACCCGGAGCAACAGGTAGGAGCCCACCGAGCCGACGAGGTAGGCGCCGCTGTAGGCCAGCACCAGACCGGCGGCGGTGTTCGCCGGGGAGGCCGAACGGGTCAGCAGCACGGCAAGGGCGACATTGGTCGCCGCGATCACGCACTGGACCCAGAACACGGTCCGGGTCCGCTCGAGCGCGTAGAAGCCGCGCAGCATCAGGTAGTGGCTGGTGAAGAACACCAGTCCGGGGGCGAACAGGCTCAGGGCCACGGCGAAATCCTGGTAGGTGGCGCTGGCCGCGGCGTACCCCCAGATGAGGTTGCTCAGGTCCGAGGCGATCAGGGGCACGAGCAGGGCCACCGGCACGATCAGGGCGAGGGTGGTGCGCAGGGTGGACGCCACGGCGCGGGCCACCCCGGGCAGGTCCCCCGCAGCAGCGTGCGAGGAGAGCCGCGGCAGCATCGCCGTGGCCAGGGAGACCGTGGCGATCGAGTGCGGGACCATCATGACCAGGAACGCGCTGGAGTAGATCGTGTAGCCGGCTCCCGCAGCGGTCCCGGCGCCGGTGGCCGCCTCGGCCGTCCCGCTCGAGGCGATCCTGACCACGACGGTGTAGGCGATCTGGTTGACGATCACGAAGGCGACCGTCCAGCCTCCCAGACTCAGGGTGCGCCCCAGGCCGGTGCCCCGGACGTCGAAGCGTGGTCGGACCGTGACGCCGGCCCGGCGTAGGTACGGCACCAGGATGGCCAGCTGCGCGATGATCCCCACGGTCGACCCGAGCCCGAGCAGCAGCTCCTGGGAGGCGCCGAAGCCACCGACCAGCTCGCTGCCGGAGGCCGCCCCGAAGAGAACGAGGTAGGCCACCAGCACGGCCACGGCGATCACGTTGTTCGCGATCGGCGCCCACATCATCGGGCCGAAGCTCCGGCGCGCGTTGAGCACCTGGCCGACCAGCACGAACATGCCGTAGAAGAACACCTGCGGCAGGCAGTAGCGGGCGAAGACGACGACCGACTCGCGCTGGGCGTCCAGCTCGGGGCTGTAGAAGCTTCCGTCGAGGTACAGCCGCATCACCCAGGGCGCCGCCAGCACCAGCGCCAGAGTGACGACGCCCAGGAACAACGCCGCGAGGGTGAACACCCGGTTGGTGTACGCCTCACCCCCGTCCGCGTCCTCACGCATGGCCCGGACCAGCTGGGGGACCAGGACGGCGTTGAAGACCCCGCCGACGAGCAGGATGTAGATCATGTTCGGCACGGTGTTGGCGATCGTGAAGACGTCCGCGTGCAGCTGGGTGCCTAGCGCGGCGGCGAGCAGAGCCGATCGCAGGAAGCCGCTGACCCGGGACACCACGGTGCCGGCGGCCATCACCGCGCTGGAGGAGAGGATCGAGCCGTCGTCCTCCTCGGAAGGGGGCACGCCGCTCACGCCAGGGCCTCGTCGTCGGGTCCGAGCCGGCGGTCGCGCCGGCGGCGCCGCAGGCGCGCGGCCACAGCGAGCAGGAAGAGCGCTCCTCCGGCCGCCATGACGACCCAGATGACCACCCCGACGTTGCTCGTGCGGACGTCCACCCGCACCGCCCGTCCGACCGGGTCGCCCTGCTCGGTGGTCGCGCGCAGGGTGACCGAGCGGACGCCGCCACGGGATGCGTCGGCTTGGAGGAGCACCGCCGTGCGCTGGTCCGGCGCCAGGGTGATGGCGCCTGGACTGTCCACGGTGATGCCCGCGGCGTCACCGAGGGCCTGGACGCGGATGGTGACGGTCTCGTCGAGCCCGTTGGTCACCGAGACCGAGATGGGTCCGGTGTCGCTGGACATCATCACGAAGCCGGGACCGTCCAGGGAGACCTGCTCCATCCGCAGCCGGATCCGGTTGCGGGTGGAGCGGGCCCCGGTGAGCGCCCGGTCGGCGCGGTCCCGCGCGGCGTAGGAGGACGCGAGCAGAGCCTGGCGGGCCAGCTGGTCCTGGACGTCGTCGTTGTCGGTGAGCAGGTGGGCGAAGGTCCTGCCGGTGCTGATCAGGCTGCGGCTGGCGTCGAGGTTGGCGACCGGGAGCACGGCGCGACGCTCGTCGAGGGGGTAGACCACCTTCGAGCTGTCGACCGGACCGGGCGCGAGGGCCAGGAGCCGACCCAGGTCGACCGGCTCGATCCAGGGCTGGTCGAGCCCGGCGAAGAAGTCCGCCCGACCGCCGTCGGGCCCGGGGTCGAAGTCCGGGGGCAGAGCCACCACCAGGGGCTCGGCGGGATCGGGGCCCACGGAGCGCACCGCCGCCTCGGCCAGCAGCCGCTGTCGCACAGCCAGCAGGTCGATGCGGTTGTTCGGTCCCGGTCCCCCCTCCAGCGTCGCGGAGTCGGCGAGGAGCACGTCGAGGCCGTTGGACCGGCTGACCAGCGTCGCCTCGGCGTCGGGCAGCGCGTCGTCGCCGAGCAGCAGCGGCACGTCGTCGCCGAGCCGGGCCAGGGAGCGCGCGGGAAGATAGCCCGAGGGTGGCGCCAGCACGGGCTCGGCCGCGATGCCGAGGGTGTTCAGCGTGGCCACGCCCTGCCTCTGGGCCTCGCGCAGCAGGCTCGACCGATCCGCGAGCGTGACTGCGGCCAGGTCGGGGTCGCCGTACGGCAGGGCGAGGGCCTGGGAGCGGGCGGTCATCGCCCGGAAGCGGTCCAACCATCGGGCCGCGGCTCTGGACGCCGGCGTCCCGGTCCTCGCGGCCGGTGACTCGGCTTCGCCCGGGGTCCCCTCGGCGGCGGGGTCAGGCCCGGCCGGGGCCGAGGCGCCGGCGGGCCCCGGGTCGTCGGTCGGCCCCCCGCTCGCGCCCGGCGACGTCCCCGGGTTAGTGCTGGGCGATGTACTGGGGCGTGTGCTGGGCGTCGGACTGGCGGTCGCCGAGGGGTCGCCGGTCTCGCCCGGGCCACTGCCGTCGGGGGAGGAGTCGATGCCGGGGTTGCCCCGGGCCAGCGAGTCCACGGCCTCAAGGACGGCCGGGTCCACCACCCAGGTCACCATGCCCGGTGAGGACCCGGCGAGGTCGAGGAGCCGACTCAGCCGGCCGTCCCGGGAGACGAGCTGCTTCCAGCGCACAGGCCGGTCCAGCCGACCGTCGGGCTCACGCAGGACGGGCTCGACCAGCGGCAGGACCACGGCGACCTCGGTGCGGGGGGTGCCTCGGGGGATCAGGGGCACGAAGGTCCGGGCGCGGCCGTCGGTGAACCCGTCCCGGCCGTCGCCGTCGGTGCCGAGGACGTGCACCCCGAGCCAGTAGACGCCGGGCTCGTCGGTGGTGGTGATCTCCCGACGGCGCAGGCTGAGCCGGTACGTCGTGGACTCGCCCGGCGCGAGGTCACCGACCTCCTGGTACTGCCCGGGGAGGGCGAGCCGTTCCCCGATGTCGCTGCCCGGGTCGGAGACCGCGGCGGCGGCGAGGTCCTCCGCGTCGCCGATCGGGGTGCGGGAGTGGACGAGGTAGACCTTGAGGTCCGACCAGTCCTCGTCCGTGTCGTTGCTGATCGTGCCGGTCACCTCCACGGTGCCCGCGCGAGGCAGGACCGCCGGGGTCAGCGTGTCCAGCGTGACCAGCAGTGGGTCGCCGTCCTCGGCGGCGACGGCCGGGGGAGCGAGGGCCACCCCCGCCGTGCCCCCCAGCAGCAGAGCGACCAGCACGGCCGAGGTCACCGCCGCTGTGAGGCGTGCGGCAGCGCGGCACGCCAGGAGGGGGGTCACAGCGCAAGGCTAACGACCGAGGCGGGTCACCTGGGGCATAGAGTTGCCTCCCGTGTCCACGCCCCCCACTTCGACGCTGAACGTGAGCGAGATGCAGCGCCGCGCCGTGGTCGAGCTCGGGCGCATCTCCGAGGTCACCGACGCGCTGGGGGCTCGCTTCGCCGCGGCCGGCGAGCAGCTGCACCTGGTCGGCGGGCCGGTCCGGGACGCGATGCTCGGTCGCCTCCAGAGCGATCTCGACTTCACCACCTCCGCACGACCCGACGTGACCGAGCAACTGGTGCTTGGGTGGGCCGACGCCGTGTGGGACGTCGGACGCGCCTTCGGCACGATCGGCTGCCGCCGCGGTGGGTGGCAGGTGGAGATCACCACCTACCGCTCCGACTCCTACGACCGCTCCTCCCGGAAGCCCGCGGTGGACTTCGGCGACTCCCTGGTGGGTGACCTGAAGCGTCGGGACTTCACCGTCAACGCGATGGCCCTTGCCGTTCCCGACGCGGTCTTCGCGGACCCGTTCGGGGGCGTCGTGGACCTCGCGCAGGGCGTTCTGCGCACGCCCGGGACGCCGCAGGAGTCCTTCTCCGACGACCCGCTGCGGATGATGCGGGCGGCCCGGTTCTCGGCCCAGCTCGGCTTCGCCGTGCACCCGGACGTGGTGTCGGCGATGAGCGAGATGGCCGACCGGATCCAGATCGTCTCCGCCGAGCGCGTCCGCGACGAGCTGGTCAAGCTGGTCTGCGCGGAGCAACCGCGGCGGGGGCTCGCCCTGCTCGTCGAGACCGGCCTTGCCGGGTACGTCCTCCCGGAGCTGCCGGCGCTGGCCCTCGAGCGTGACGAGCACCACCGGCACAAGGACGTCTACGAGCACACGCTGACCGTGCTCGAGCAGTCGATCGACCTCGAGCACCGGCTGGGGGGCGCCCCCGACTTCGTCGCGCGGTTCGCTGCGCTGATGCACGACGTCGGCAAGCCCCGGACCCGCCGGTTCGCCGACGGCGGGACGGTCACCTTCCACCACCACGACGTGGTCGGGGCCAAGCTCACCCGCAAGCGGATGCAGGCCCTGCGCTTCAGCAACGACCAGATCGACGCGGTCTGCCGCCTGGTCGAGCTGCACCTGCGCTTCCACGGCTACGGGTCGGGGGAGTGGACCGACTCGGCGGTCCGCCGCTACGTGCGCGACGCGGGCGACGAGCTCGAGCGGCTGCACGTGCTGACCCGGGCGGACTGCACCACGCGCAACCAGCGCAAGGCCGACCGGCTGCGGCGTACCTACGACGAGCTCGAGAAGCGCATCGATCGTCTCGGGGAGGCCGAGGAGCTGGCCTCGATGCGTCCGGACCTCGACGGCAACGAGATCATGGGTGTGCTCGGCATCGGACCGGGCCGGGTCGTCGGCGAGGCGTACCAGCACCTGCTCGAGCTCCGGATGGACCGCGGGCCCCTGGACCGGGAGGATGCTGAGCGGGAGCTCCGCTCCTGGTGGGCCGCCCGACCCTCCCCCTGAGCGGGAAGTTTCCCAGGGTATGCAGGAGAACTGCCTCTCCCCATGGCGAACTCACCATGGGGAGAGGCAGTTCTCCATGGGGAGCAGGCCGCTGTCGCCGGTGTCGGCGGGGGGCGACCGCCGATGTGGCAGGGTCGTCGTCATGAGAAGTGAGCTGTTCGGCCACGGTAACCTCGAGGTCGAGAGCCAGCAGTGCTTCGGCCTGCAGAACTCCCAGATGCTCCGCGTCGTGCTCGGCGCCGACGTCCTGGCCATCAAGGGGTCGATGGTGGCCTACCAGGGCCACGTCCAGTTCCACCACGAGAAGACCGGCAGTATGGGTCGCCTCCTGAAGAAGGTCCTCACCAGCGAGGACATGCCGCTGATGCGGGTCTCCGGCCAGGGCGAGGTGTTCTTCGCCAACGAGGGGGGCTACGTCTACCTCATCGAGCTCGACGGGGACGGGATCAGCGTCAACGGTCGCAACCTGCTGGCCTTCGACGCCTCCCTGGAGTGGGACATCAACCGGGTCAAGGGCGCCGGGATGATGTCCGGTGGACTGTTCAACACCACCGTCCACGGCGGTGGCACAGTGGCCCTGTGCACGGTCGGTCGCCCTGTCGTCCTCGACTGCGCGAGTCAGCCGACGTACGTCGATGTGCAGGCCGCCGTGGCCTGGTCGTCCTCCCTGAGCCCGCAGGTCGTCTCCAGCGTGAACATGAGCTCGCTGCTCCGAGGCGGCTCGGGGGAGGCCTTCCAGTACGCCTTCCACGGCCCCGGCTTCGTGGTCGTACAGCCCTACGAGTTCGTCCCGCCGACCACCAACTCGGGCTCGGGTGGCAGCGGTCTCTTCAGTTGAGCGCGGGTGACCCGGGCGTAGAGCGCTGCGGTGAGCAGGTAGCCGGCGGCGATCGCCACCAGGACCACCGGTGAGCGTCCGTCGGCGGGGAGCACCAAGGCACCCACGGCGGCGGCCGCGACGAAGGTGACGTTGAAGATCACGTCGTAGAGCGCGAAGACGCGCCCCCGGAAGGCATCGTCGACGTGGGACTGGACGAGGGTGTCGACGCAGATCTTGATGCCTTGGGAGGCGACGCCGAGGAAGTACGCCGAGACCAGCAGGGCCGGCCGGGTGTAGAGGATGCCGGGGAAGAGCTGGGTCGTCGCCGCCGTCACGAGCAGGACCAGCACCCAGGTTCGCTGAGAGATGCGCTCGACCACGCTGGGCGTCACCAGAGCGGCAGTAAAGAATCCGAGACCACTGACGAGCACGGCGATGAACAGGTCGCGGAGCGCGGCCTCGCTGTCGGTGACGTCGTGGAAGTAGCCGCGGTAGAGCAGCACCAACGACACCGTCGAGATCCCGTAGAAGAAGCGGTGCGCCCCGATCGCCGCCAGACCGTACGCCGCGGCCGGACGCTGCCCGAGGTGGTGGAGCCCGGCGATCAGGCCGCGGACGACGTGCCGGGCCTCCACCCGCACGTCCGGCGCGTCGGCGTTCACGTCCGGGCCGAGCAGGGCGCGCGGGATGCGCAGGGCGAGACCCCCGGCCACGCCGTACATCACCGCGGCGGTGGCCAGGACTCCCACGTCACCCTCGACGCCGAGCGCCGTCCAGACCAGCCGCGCGGCGGTGCCGAGCGCCAGGCCGGACAGGAAGGCCATCGTGCCGGCCGTCGGGGTGACGGAGTTGGCGGTCACCAGGTCCTCCCGGGTGACCACATGGGGCAGGGAGGCCGACAACCCCGCCAGCAGGAAGCGGTTGACCGACAACGCCATCAGGATCAGGGCGAACAGCACCGGTCCGTGCAGGTCGGCGGCGACCCCGACCGCGAGCAGACCGACGACGCCGACCCGCACGAAGTTAGACCAGGCCAGGACCTGACGCCGCGACCAGCGGTCCAGCAGCACCCCGACGAAGGGTCCGAGAATGCTGAACGGGAGCAGGACGACGGCCAGGGCGCCGGCGATGGCTGCGGGCGACGGCTGCTGTTCGGGGGAGAAGATGACGTACGAGGCCAGCGCGGTCTGGAAGACGCCGTCGGTGAGCTGACTGGCCACCCGGACCGCGAAGAGACGCCGGAACCAGCCTCCGTGCAGCAGGTGCGCAAGGTGGCGTGCGGCGCTCATAGGGGGCATGCTGTCACCTCACACGTCGCGGTCGCTCGGGAACGACCCGCTCGGGCCGCGTGGGGCTGGGGAGGCTGGGGATTTGGGGTACGACGTCCCTCCTGTCCCGGGTGCCCTCCTCGAGGACCTCGAGTACACCCTCGGTCCTGCGCACGCGCGGCGTTGGCTGGAGGAGGCCAAGACGACCGCGGGTCGGCTGATCCATGAGTGGGACCTGGTCCCCCTCAGCGTGCTGACCGGCGGTGCGGAGTCGCTGTGCGTGCACTGCCGCTCCGCCGAGGGTCAAGAGCTGGTCCTCAAGGTTCCCGCCAGCGTCCGGGGGGGAGCTGCGGAGAGCGCGGCCCTGCAGGCCTGGGCCGGGGACGGGGCGCCCGGGCTGGTCCGCTCCGACGAGGACAGCTCGACCATGCTGATGGAGTTCGTGGGGCGCTCCTCCCGAGAACGGTGGGAGCTCGTCGAGGTGGTGGACCTGGTCAGGCGGCTGCACGGCGCAGACTCGACGGGCCACGCCTTCGGCTCAGTGGCCGACAACCTCGAGCGCCGGATTCGATGGGCCCGTACCCGCTTCGAGACCGCCGGCGCGCAGCAGCAGCTGGAGGACCTGGCGCGCGCCGAGAGCCTGCTCGACGACCTCCTGGAGACCCCCGGCCGCACCGTGCTGCTGCACGGCGACCTCCAGGTCAAGAACCTGATCAGGTCCACCACGCTCACCGCCATCGATCCGATGCCGACGTTGGGGCCGGAGATCTTCGACGTGGCCTTCTACCTGGCCAAGAGCGGCGTCCCCGATGCCGGGCCGACGCCGGTCCCCGATGCCTGCTCCCTGCGGCCCGACCTGGACTTGGACACGCTGATGCGGTGGACGTGGTGCCTGTCCGTGCTGGAGAACCGGCCCGCCGTCGAGCGGGGTCGGGTCCGGCGGCAGGCGTTCATCGACGGGCTCAGAGCGAGGTTCACCTCAGCCTGAGCCCGTCGACGTGCCCGCTCAGCTCTGGTCGTCGCCGCGGATGAAGGCCTCGACCGCAGCGCGCCCGAGGTCGTCGGGCATCTGGGTCGGCGGGGACTTCATCAGGTAGGTCGAGGCCGACTCGACCGGTCCACCGAGCCCGCGGTCCATGGCGATCTTGGCGGCGCGGATGGCGTCGATGATGATGCCGGCGCTGTTGGGGGAATCCCACACCTCGAGCTTGTACTCGAGGTTCAGCGGGACGTCGCCGAAGGCACGTCCCTCGAGGCGGACGTAGGCCCACTTGCGGTCGTCGAGCCACTGGACGTAGTCCGAGGGGCCGATGTGCACGTTGCGGGCGCCGAGGTCGTGGCCGATGTTCGAGGTCACGGACTGGGTCTTGGAGATCTTCTTCGACATCAGGCGGTCGCGCTCCAACATGTTCTTGAAGTCCATGTTGCCGCCGACGTTGAGCTGGTAGGTCCGGTCGAGCACCACGCCGCGGTCCTCGAAGAGCTTGGCCATCACCCGGTGGGTGATGGTCGCGCCGACCTGGGACTTGATGTCGTCGCCGACGATGGGCACGCCCGCGTCGGCGAACTTCTTCGCCCACACGGGGTCGGAGGCGATGAAGACCGGCAGGGCGTTGACGAAGCCGACGCCGGCGTCGCTGGCGCACTGGGCGTAGAACTTGTCGGCATCCTCCGAGCCCACCGGGAGGTAGGAGACGAGCACGTCGGCCTGGCACTCCCGCAGCGCGGCGACGACGTCGACGGCCTCGGAGTCGGACTCGTCGATCGTCTCGAGGTAGTACTTGCCCAGGCCGTCCATGGTCGGCCCGCGCTGGACGATGACGCCGGTCGGCGGGACGTCGGCGATCTTGATGGTGTTGTTCTCGGAGTTGCCGATCGCCTCGGAGAGGTCGAAGCCGACCTTCTTGGCGTCGACGTCGAACGCGGCGACGAACTCCACGTCGGAGACGTGGTACTCGCCGAACTTGACGTGCATCAGGCCCGGGACGGTGTCGTCGGGGTCAACGCCCCGGTAGTACTCCACACCCTGGATCAGGGAGGTGGCGCAGTTTCCCACGCCCACAATTGCTACTCGTATCGAACCCATGCGGGTCTCCTTCTCGTGTGTCACTGCAGTCGCTCGTGAGCGGTGGCGGATGGGATGTCGTGCTGCTCGGCTGGTGGGTCGGGGGAGCCTGAACCGGAGGCGTTGCGCTCCTGGTCGCGCTCGGCGTTGATGAGCTCCGAGAGCCACTTGACCTCGAGCTCCACGGCTTCCAGGCCGTGCCGCTGGAGCTCGGTGGCGTAGCGGTCCATCTGGCGCTGGGTTCGCAGGAGCTGGGCCTGGACGCGCTCGAGCCGCTCTTCGAGGCGGGACCGCCGGCCCTCGAGGATGCGCAGGCGGATCTCCATGTCGGTGCGGGAGAAGAACGCGAAGCGGACGTCGAAGTTGTCGTCCTCCCACGAGGCCGGCCCGGCCTCGGACATCAGGCGCGCGAACCGCTCCTCGCCCTCGCGGCTGATCGCGTAGACGATCCGCTGACGGCGACTGGCGATGACCGGGGCGGGGGTGACCACCTCGGCGATCCAGCCGGCCTTCAGCATCTTCTTCAGGGCGGGGTAGAGAGAGCCGTAGGACAGGACGCGTCCCCAGCCCAGGACCACGGTGAGCTGCTTGCGCAGCTCGTACCCGTGCATGGGCGACTCGAGCAGCAGGCCGAGCACGGCCAGCTCCAGGGTCTCGCCACGACGGGTCACGGGGTCCTCTCCTCGGTCCGACCGCACCGTGAGAGGCGTGGCCGTATCAGTTTGACCTATCGTAGCGATATATCGCACCACAGGCTAAGCGAGACCCGCCGGGGCGTTCGGTGCGTCCGCAGCGCGGGTGCCGCCTACTCTGGGTCCCGCTGTCCCATCCCGCTGTCCCCTCCCGCGTGCGGGGGACGAGACGCCCCTGCCGCCCTCGATGCTCGGAGCCCGCCCGTGAGTGCACAACGTAAGACCCCCGCCTCGGGTGCCGGTGGCACGAGGCCGCCCGGGGGCGCGCCCGGGAAGGGCTCGGGCCAGGGCCCCACGAGCGGAAAGACGAAGAAGAAGAAGTCCTGGGGCCGCGGGCTGCTCAAGGCCGGGCTTCTCACGATGCTGGGCCTGTTCCTCGTGGGCGCCGCGGCGTTCACCTACGGCTACGTCGCCACCGACATCCCGGACCCGAACCAGGACTTCGAGACCCAGACCTCGTTCGTCTACTACGCCAACGGCAGCAGCGAGCTCGGTCGGTTCGCCGAGCAGAACCGCACCAGCGTGTCGCTCTCGGAGGTTCCCCAGCACGTGCAGGACGCGGTCATCGCCGCGGAGGACCGCAGCTTCTACACGAACAAGGGGATCGACCCGAAGGGCATCCTGCGCGCGGCCTTCAGCAACGCCCGCGGCAACGCCACCCAGGGCGCGTCCACAATCACCCAGCAGTATGTGAAGATCTATTATCTCTCCTCGGACCGCACGCTGAGCCGCAAGGTGCGTGAGGCCTTCTTGTCCCTCAAGCTCCAGAACAGCCAGTCCAAGCAGGAGATCCTCCAGGGCTACCTGAACACCATCTACTTCGGGCGTGGGGCGTACGGCATCCAGGCCGCCGCCCAGGCGTACTTCGACAAGGACGCCGCCGACCTCAGCTTGCGCGAGGGCGCCGTCCTGGCCGCCGTGCTGAACTCGCCGAACAACTTCGACCCCGCCACGGGCAAGGCGGCCAAGCAGCGACTGCTGGGCCGCTACCAGTACGTGCTGGGTGGGATGGCCGACATGGGCAACCTCGACGACGCCGCCGCGGAAAAAGCCCAGCGGCGCCTGCCGGCGTTTCCCGAGCAGGTCAGCCAGGACACCTACGGCGGCCAGCGGGGCCACATGCTCACGATGGTGCGCCAGGCCCTGGCCGAGGAGGGCTACACCGACGCCGAGATCGACGGAGGCGGCCTGAGGATCACCACCTCCTTCACCCGGCCCGCGATGAACGCGGCGCGCGCGGCGGTCCGCAGCCAGCGGCCCAAGGGCCTGAAGAACCTGCACGTCGGCGTGGCCACCATCGACACGAAGACCGGCGCGCTGCGCGGGATGTACGCCGGACAGGACTACCTGACCAGCCAACTGAACTGGGCCGTCGAAGGTGGTCAGCCCGGATCGGCTTTCAAGCCGTTCGCGGTAGCGGCGGCGATCGTCGACGGCTTCTCTCTGGAGAGCACCTTCTCCGGCAACTCGCCCTACGAGTTCCCCGACGGGTCCACGGTGGTCAACGAGGGCCCCGGGGACGGGAACGACTACGGGGACCAGATCGACCTGGCCGAGGCGACCGAGCAGTCGGTCAACACCGCCTTCATCGACCTCACCGCACAGATGGACGACGGCCCACAGAAGATCCTGGACACCGCGGTGGCGATGGGCATCCCGCGCAACAGCCGTGACCTGGAGGCGAACAGCCGGATCTCCCTGGGCGGCATGGTCAGCAGTCCGGTCGACATGGCCGCGGCGTACGCCACCCTGGCCGACGACGGGCAGGCCAAGGACTGGTTCGTGCTCTCGCGGGTGGTCTCGCCGGACGGGGAGACCCTCTACCGGCACTCGTCCCAGGTCACCCGGGTGCTCAAGTCGGACGTGGACTCCGACGTGTCCTACGCGCTTCAGCAGGTGGTGGCCAACGGCACCGGACGCAACGCTCTGGCCCTGGACCGGCCCGCCGCGGGGAAGACCGGGACGGCGACCAACGACAACGGGGACGTGTCCTCGTCCTGGTTCGTGGGCTACACCCCGCAGCTGGCCACCGCGGTGATGTACGTGCGCGGCGACGGCAACGATGCGCTGAGCTGCACGCGTCCCAACCCGAAGGTGTGCGAGCCGGGCTACCTGGTCCCGTACTTCGGTGCGGAGTACCCGACCAAGACCTGGACCGCGGTGATGACCCAGGCCCTCCAGGGACGCGAGGTGGAGGAGTTCCCCGAGGCGGCGATGCTGGAGGCCACGAACGACAAGGCCACCCAGGCACCCTCGCCGCCGCCTCCCGCGACGACCAGCGCGGCGCCCACGCCGACGCCCACCCCGACGCCGGCTCCCACGCCGACCCCGAGCCCGACGGCCACGCCCACGCCCACGCCGACGCCGACGCCGACGCCGACGCCGACGCCGACGCCGACCCCGACGCCCACGCCTTCTCCGTCTCCGACGCCGAGCCCGACGCCGAGTCCCACGACCACGGTGACGCCGACCCCGACGGCCACACCCACGCCGACCAAGACCAAGAAGCCCAAAAAGCCGCAGACCGAAAAGCCCCGGGCCACCCCCGGCGCGGGGCCCTGACCGGTCATGACGTCCCGCGCTGACGTGCAGCCGCGAGGTGGCACCCGTGACTGACCCGGTTCGACCGACCTGGGAGGACCCGCTGGTCACCTCGGCCAGCGAGGGGATCGGCGGGCCGATGGGCGCAAGGGCGGCCCGTCATCCCTGGTGGACGCCGCTGCGTGTGGTCCTCGCCGTGACCTGTGTCGCCTTCGTCCTCGGGATGCTCCAGAAGACCCCCTGCGTCTCGGACCAGTGGTCCGGCGACGAGGTCCGCTACGCGGCGCTGTGCTACTCCGACGTGCCGTACCTCTACACGGGCCGGGGGTTCGCCGAGCGCATCGTGCCGTTCAGCGACACCGTCGGGCGCTACCAGACGATGGAATACCCGGTCGTGATCGGCTGGTTCGCCTACGGCGCCGGAGTGCTGACCCAGGCGCTCAGCGGCTGGCCCGACATCGGGCCGCGCGCCGACCTCCCCGCCGACCAGGTGTTCTCCTCACCGGGGGTCGCCCAGGAGTCGTGGCTGTCCTTCCAGGTCACCGCGGTCCTGCTCGCGGCGTTCGCGCTGCTCGCAGCGGGTCTGCTGGCGGCGACGCATCGCGGACGGCCCTGGGACGCGATGGCCTTCGCGGCCAGTCCGGTGCTGGCGCTGTCCGGGCTGGTGAACTGGGACCTGATCGCGGTGGCGGCGGTCGCGGCGGCGCTGTTCGCCTGGTCGCGGGGGAGACCGGGCTGGGCCGGCGTCGCGATCGGCCTCGGCACGGCGACCAAGCTGTACCCGCTCTTCCTTCTGGGCGCCCTGCTCGTGGTGTGCCTGCGCCGGCGCCGGATGGGGGCCTTCGGCCTCGCCGTGGTCACCACGGTGGCCGCCTGGCTCGCCGTGAACGTGCCGGTCATGCTCTACGGCTTCGACCAGTGGCAGGTGTTCTGGTCGTTCAACGACGAGCGTGGGGCCGACCTCGGCTCACTGTGGCTCGTGTGGCAGCAGGCCGGCCACGCCGTCACCGCCTCCGGGATCAACGTGGCCTCCTGGGTCTGGTTCGGCGCCGTGTGCGTGGCCGTGCTGGCGCTGGGCCTGCTCGCTCCCCGGACGCCGCGGATCCCGCAACTCGCGCTGCTCATCGTCATCGGCTTCCTCGTGGTCAACAAGGTGTACTCCCCCCAGTACGTCCTCTGGATCCTGCCGCTCGCCGTGCTGGCCCGGCCGCGCTGGAGGGACCTGCTCGTGTGGCAGGCCGGTGAGATCGTCTACTTCGTCGCGGTGTGGTTCTACCTCGGCGGGTACACGGCCTCGGCCTCGGCCGGGGTCGAGGACCACGCCTACTGGTGGGCCATCGTGATCCGGGTCGCCGTCGAGCTGTGGCTCGCGGCCGTCGTGGTGCGCGACATCCTCGCGCCGCGCTACGACCCGGTGCGTGCCGCCGGCGTCGTCGACGACCCGATGGAGCCGACCGCCCTGCTGCGCTGAGCCGCCGAGGCTAATATGGCGGGCTCTTTGTCAAGTGGGCAGGGCGAAGCGGCGCCCAGAACCGTCGTCCCGGGCGCCGCCTCTTTTGTTGACCGGCCAG
>JBBPYL010000056.1:0-8050 GCA_038199935.1 Propionibacteriales bacterium
CGACGTGCCGTTCCTCTTCTTCACCACCGACAACCCTGAGCTCGACTTCGATCCGCCATCGGACGCCGACTTCGCTGCCGACCTGGATGCCTGGCGCGCGGAGTGTGCGGTCTCCCGCGAGATCGTCGCCGCACACGACCTCGACGACACGGCGCGCCCGCTGGATTGGTACGAGGACGTCGATCTGCGCTGGCTGGTGCTCCGGATGATTACCGAGTACGCCCAGCACTGCGGGCACCTCGATCTGCTTCGCGAGGGGGTCGACGGGAGGACCGGCGCATGAGCTCGGCAGCGGAACCCAGAGAGGCCGCCCTCGCCATGCCGACGGCGAGGGTCGCCGGCGGCGTCGATGTAAGGCGCAATCTGCGCGACAAACCCTCCACGCTTCCTTGGCAGACTCAGGCTGCCGCCCGCGCGAGCCCTATCGTTGGCAACGTGGACCTTCCGGTGATGCCGCCCATCCGCCCGATGCTGGCGAAGACCACCACGCTGGAGAAGGCACTCGCCTTGATTCCTTACGTACAAATAGAACCCAAGTGGGACGGCTTCCGCTGCCTGGTCTTCCGCGACGGGGACGAGGTCGAGCTGGCCAGCCGCAACACCAAGCCGCTCACCCGCTACTTTCCCGAGGTGGTCGAGACGATGCGTGCCTCACTGCCCCGGCGCTGCGTTCTCGACGGCGAGCTCTTCGTCGCCCTGCGCGGAGCGGACGGTCGGGACCGGCTGGAGTTCGAGAGCCTTCAGGAGCGCATCCACCCCGCGGACTCGCGGGTGCGGATGCTTTCGGAGTCCATACCCGCGGGCTTCGTGGCGTTCGACCTGTTGGCCCTCGGCGACCAGGACCTCACCGCCGAGGCCTTCTCGGTTCGCCGCGCGCACCTGGAGACTGCGCTGTCCGGGGTCCCCGCACCGGTACACCTGACCCGGACCACCACGGACCCGGACGTGGCCGAGGACTGGTTCCGCCGCTTCGAGGGTGCCGGGCTGGACGGGGTGATGGCCAAGCCGCTCGGTGCGCCGTACCAGCCGAACGCGCGCACCATGCTGAAGGTCAAGCACCGCCGGACCGCCGACGTCGTCCTCGCCGGCTACCGGTTGCACAAGACCTCCACCCCCCACCGGCCGTTGCTCGGCTCGATGCTGCTGGGGCTCTACGACGACCAGGGACGTCTCCAGCACATCGGCGTCTCGGCCTCCTTCACTGCCACCCGCCGGGCCGAGCTGATCGAGGATCTGTCCTCGCTGCACGTCGAGGACCCGGGCGAGCATCCGTGGGGCGAGTGGTCCCAGTGGGCCGTGGCCAATCCCGATCGGGTGCCGGGGACCCAGAGCCGGTGGAGCGCCGGCAAGGACCTGTCGTTCGTCCCGCTGCGTCCCGAACGGGTCCTGGAGGTGGCCTACGACCACATGGAGGGCTCACGTTTCCGGCACACCGCCCAGTTCGCCCGCTGGCGACCGGACCGGGACCCCGAGTCGTGCGGCTACGCCCAGCTCGAGGAGCCCGTCTCCTACGACCTCGCCTCGGTCCTGGGTGGCTAGGGTGAGCGGCATGAGTGAGTCAACGTACGACGTGGTCCTCCTGGTCGAGCAGCCCCTGACCCGACAGGACGCCGACCAGGTCCGCGGACTGCACACCGAGGTGGTCGACCCGGTCCTCTACCACGTGCTCCTCCCGGTGGAGAACGCCTCGGGACGGGTCGAGTCCTCGCTGGGGTCGCTGGTCGCCGGGGAGGCGAGCGCCGCCCCGGCCCCGCCCCGTGAGCCCGACCAGGTCGAGGCCGACCAGCGGGCGCTGTTGGCGCAGGCCCGGTCCGCCCTGGGCATCTCGCTGCAGGTGCTCCGCGACGCTGGGGCCGATGCGGAGGGGGACGTGGTCACCGCCGACCCGGTGGAGGCGCTGGGGGCCGCCGTGACCGAGCTCGGCGCCTCCGAGGCGATCGTGCTGACCCGGCCGCACCTGGTCGCCGAGCTGCTGCACCGTGACTGGACCTCTCGCGCACGTCGTCACCTCGGCGTCCCCCTGCTGCACCTGCTCGAGCACGAGACGTTCGACGAGCAGTCCGGTGGCGCGGGAGAGGGCGCAACCGGGTTGTAACTGAGCCCCCGGCGTACGCCACTGGGCTAGACCAGCGTCAAGTCGCGCCGCTCGGGCGACGATGACCCTTCCAGCGAGAGGTGCCTCCATCACTCGCAGCTCAGCTCGCGGTAGGGAACTGATCACGTCGAAGGGTGTCACGATGTCAGCACAGATGTGGGCTCCGGCCCCGGTTGCAGCCCCCTACGTCACCGGCGACCGCGTGCAGATCACCGGCCCGGATGCGAGCAACTACACCGCCCGCATCGAGCAGGTCGTCCCCGACTCCGACGGCTACCGCATCGTGGCCGCCGTGACCGCACCCCGCCGCTACCGCGACCAGATCGTGATCACCAGGGTTGACGCCCACGGCTCAAGCGCCCACCTCCGCCCCGAGCCCCCGGCCCCGGCCCCGGTCTCGCAGCGGGGCTGGCTGCGCTGACCCCCTACTTCCCAGGCCACCCCACGGCCTTCCCCAGGTCCCCCACGACCTCAGACACTGCCCCCAGGCCTCCCCCCGGCCCGGGGGCATTGTCAGTCCCTGGTCCGGCGCCACCGAGTCCCAGCATGACGGCCCTGGCCTCAGGAGTGCGACGTCACCGCGTTCGCTGTCACGGTTCGGGGTCACTGGTCCGGCGGTGAGGGCCAGTTGTCGGCGTTCTTCCGGCCCGGACTCGTGTCCGCGCGGGGGTTGCGGCTGTGCTGTGAACCTCACCAGGGAGTTCCGCGACCCGGATCCATGCTCGAAACAGCACCGCTCCCGGTCCTGCGGGGACCGGGAGCGGCGCTGTTTCGCCCGTTCGGGAGAGGATCCTCGAACCGAGCGGGGTGGGCTCGCAGCGTTCGCCGCGCATCAGTGAGGGGGATACCCGCGGCGCCACTCCGAGCCGAGGAAGGTCTCGGGAGGGGGTGGTGGCACCCGAAAACTTTCCGGCTCGTCATCGAAGGTCACGGGGTCTGGGTGCATAACGACGGGTTCATAGCACCACGGGTGCCGCCCGCGTCGCTAGAGCGTGCGAGGTATGGGGGGGTATCGGGGAGACTGGACTAGTCACAACCCACCCAGAACCACCCCGACACAAACCAGGTCGAGGGCGGTTCGTGGTGATAACCCACCAGCCCCCCGGCCTGCCACCGTTCCCCAACGGCCGGTTGTCGCCGGGTGGAAACCTGACCCCCCAAAGGGTGACGCTTGCCGTTACCCATCTGGGTGCCCTTCGGCCAACCGGACGGACCGACTTCCCGCTCGATCAGCTCTCTTCCCAGTTCAGAGGGTTCTTCCGGCTCGGCTGGACCCTCGGCGGCTCGCCCGGCATCTTGGGGTAGTCCGGCGGGTACGGCATCTCCACGGCGCCCTGCTCGTCGTACAGCGCGAGCAGCGTGTCCAGGGAGCCCGGGTGGTCGTCGATGGCCGCGTGTAGGTCACCGTGGGTCGCCAGCCGCTCGGGCACAGTGAACAGGTTGAAGCGCGACGGGTCCGCGATCTCGCCCAGCTCCTCGAAGTGCACCGGGGTCGATACCGGCGCCCCCGGTTTGGGACGCAGCGAGTAGGCGCTGGCGATGGTCCGGTCGCGTGAGTTCTGGTTGAAGTCCACGAAGATCCGCTCGCCGCGCTCCTCCTTCCACCAGGCGGTGGTCACCATCTCACTTCGCTTCTCCAGCTCACGCCCGAACGCGATGGCGGCGTGTCGGACCTCGACGAAGTCCCACCGCGGCTCCAGCCGGACGTAGAGGTGCACTCCGCGGTTGCCGCTGGTCTTGGGGAAGCCGACCAGGCCGAGGTCCTCCAGCAGGTCCCGGGCGACCAGAGCCACCCGGGCCGCGTCGGCGAAGTCGGTGCCCGGCTGCGGGTCGAGGTCGATGCGCAGCTCGTCGGGATGGTCGTTGTCGCCCCTGCGGCACGGCCACGGGTGGAAGGTCAACGTGCTCATCTGCGCCGCCCAGACCGCGACGGCGATCTCGGTGGGACACACCTCGTCCGCGGTACGCCCGGAGGGGAAGCGGACCGTCGCGGTCTCCAGGTAGTTCGGCGCGCCCTTGGGCACCCGCTTCTGGTAGAACGCCTCGCTGGGCTCCCCGGCCCGGGTGGCGAGGGTGAAGCCCTCCCGCACGCCGCTCGGCCAGCGCTCCAGGGCGGTGGGTCGGTCGCGCAGCGCGCGCATCAACCCGTCCGCCACGGCGACGTAGTACTCCACCACCGCGAGCTTGGTCACCGCCGGCGTCGAGGCCGTCGCCTCGTAGATGACCCGGTCCGGGCTGGAGACGCGGACAGCACGACCCCCCGCGTCCACCTCGGTCGCCCGCCTCGCCATGGGGACATCCAACCAGCCGGGACGCGGTTGCGGGCCGCTCGTATCCTGGAGGCATGACTTACGAGGTGACCAAGAGCGACGCCGAGTGGCGCGAGGAGCTCTCCGCACAGGAGTACGCCGTCCTCCGCAAGGCCGGGACCGAACGCCCCTTCACCGGGGAGTACACCGAGACCACGACGACCGGCGTATACCGCTGCCGGGCCTGCTCGGCCGAGCTGTTCCGCTCGCAGACGAAGTTCGACACGCACTGCGGCTGGCCGTCCTTCTACGCTCCCCTCGCCGAGGACCGGGTGGAGTACATCGAGGACACCACGATGGGGATGAAGCGGGTCGAGGTCCGCTGCGGCACTTGCGGGTCGCACCTCGGTCACGTCTTCGACGACGGTTACGGCACCCCGACCGGGCAGCGCTACTGCATCAACTCAATCAGCCTCAGCCTCGAGGAAGCCGGCGCCACCGACGCGACCGGCGCCTGACCTCGGGGGCTCACCCCCCGGCCACATCCCCGCGGAACATCCCCGGGCCTGACCCCCGGGGCTCACCCCAGGCAGCCGCGACGCCGACGGTCAGGACTCGGCCAGGATACGGGCGACGGCCTCGGGGAAGTCGGTCATGACGAGGTCGGGCCTGGCGCCCGAGGTGTAGGTGAGCGGGTCCCCGGGCCGGTCCACCCACGCGGTCCGTACGCCCACCCCGGCACCGCCCGCGATGTCGGCGTCTAGGTTGTCCCCGATCATCCAGGCTCCGGCCAGCGTGGTCCGGGCCCGCTCCGCCGCAGTGTGGAAGATCAGTGGGTCCGGCTTGCGGGCGCCCACCTCCTCGGAGATGCAGACGGCGGTGGCCCGGGCGTCGAGCCCGGCCGCCTCGATCTTGCGGGTCTGCCCGACGGTGGGTCCGTTCGTGACCACGACCAGCGTCCACCCGGCGTCCGCGGCGGCGTCGAGAGCGGAGACGACCGCCTCGGTGAGCCGATAGCTGCTGCCCATCGCCTCGTCGAGGTCGGCGAGCAGGCTCTCGTGGTCCTGGGTCTGGCCGGTCAGCGCGGTGAGGTCGCGGAGGAAGTCGGCCCGCGAGCGGTGTCCGCCGCCGTCCATCTCGACCACGCGCTCGAGGGCGTGGTCGAGGTCGTGACCGGGGTTCTGGCCGGTGTCGTGGTCGGCGAGGAACCCTCGGGCCCAGGCCCGGAAGAGCGGCGGGCGCTCCACGAGGGTGTCGTCGAGGTCGCACAGGAGAAGAGGCACTCGGAGATTCTACGAAAGGGTCCTCCTCTGACCCGTCGCTCGGTCCGTCTCGCCCTCGGTGGCGACGAGGCGGAGGCCGAGGAGGGTGCAGACTGGGACGATGAGCGAACGCACCTTCCCGGACATGTGGGTCGACCCGCAGGACGACCCGCGTGAGGCGGCGCCCCAGGGCGTCGGCGAGAAGGCGACGCTGGTGGGCTATCTCACGGCGTACCGACAGACCCTGGAGATGAAGTGCGAGGGACTCGACGCCGAGCAGATGGCCCGTCGCTCGGTGCCACCCTCGACGATGTCGCTGCTCGGCCTGGTGCGCCACCTCGCGCAGGTGGAGCACCAGTGGTTCCAGCGTGTGCTCCAGGGTCGAGACGTCCCGCGGCTCTACCGCTCGACGACCGATCGCGACCACGACTTCACCGGCGCCGTGGCCGACCCCGCGGTGGTCGACGAGGCGTGGGCGACCTGGCGACGTGAGGTCGCAGCGGCGGACGAGTGGCTGGCCGGCGACCTCGACCTGGGAGCCGAGGTGTCGCTCGGATCCGGGCGGGGAAGCACTCCGGTGCGCGACATCCTGGTCCACATGGTCGAGGAGTACGCGCGCCACCTGGGCCACGTGGACCTGATCCGGGAGTGCATCGACGGCCGCATCGGCCAGTAACCTCCCCCACCACCGAGCGGAAGTTTCCGTCAGGGCAGGTCATGGACGAGCTGGGTGGGCGTACGACGGCGGCCGGTGTAGAACGGCAGCTCCTCGCGGACATGGCGACGGGCGTCGGAGGCCCGCAGGTGCCGCATCAGGTCCACGATCCGGTGCAACTCGTCGGCCTCGAAGGCCAGCAGCCACTCGTAGTCGCCGAGCGCGAAGGAGGCGACCGTGTTGGCCCGCACGTCCTCGAACTCTCGGCCTGCCATGCCGTGCTCCGCGAGCATCCCGCGACGCTCGAAGTCAGGCAGCAGGTACCACTCCAGCGAGCGGTTGAACGGGTAGACGCAGACGTACTTCTTCGGGTCCTCACGGCGAACGTACGCCGGGATGTGGCTCCGGTTGAACTCCGCGGGGCGGTGCAGGCCCACGCTGGACCAGACCGGCTCCAGGTGTCGTCCGAAGGCGGTGGTGCGAAAGCGGCTGTAGGCGTCCTGCAGCACGTCCGGGTCCGGACAGGTCCACCAGATCAGCAGGTCCGCGTCGGCCTTGTAGCCGGAGACGTCGTAGGTGCCGCGCGTGTAGACGTCCTTCTCGAGCACCTCGTCGAGCAGCCCCTGAGCCTCCGCGGCGATCTGCGAGCGGTCCTCCGGGAGCGGCTTCACCGCCCGGAAGACGGCGTAGGTGGTGTAGAGGAGCTGGTCGTTCAGCTCGTTCGCGGACAGAACAGATTCGGCCATGCACCCATTCTGCCCTGCCTACGGCAGGTGGTGCCTGGCGAAGAACCTCCAGGACGCCGCCGTGACGTCCGGACCGAGCGGATCGGTGTACGGCTCGCCGCTCGGCGCGTGCGGGTAGGCGTGCTGCATGCCGTGCACCAGCCAGAGCTCCAGCACGTCCTTGCCCTTGTGGTTCCAGGTCTGGACGGTGACCGGGTAGTCGCTCAGGCCGAGGACGCCGCCGGGGCAGGTGGCCGAGTTGTCGTGGATGCAGGGATCGCCAGTGCCCGGCCTGGGCGTACCTGCGGGCACCGAGGTCGTGGTCGTCGTCGGGCGGCGGTCCACCGACAGGTTCATGGTGGCGTCGTCGGCGAGGTCGTCGGCGCCGAGCCACGATTGGACGAGCTGCTCGCTGAGGGCTGCGGGGTTGATCGTGTCGCCGGTCCCGTTCTCGACAAACATCGGCACTACGCGGGCCCGCGAGCCCATGGCCGCGTAGGTCAGCTCACCCGAGGGGTCGCCACAGCCGTGGTAGCTGCAGCCGGCCAGGGAACCGACGCCGGCGAACAGGTCCGGGTAGGTGGCCCCGAGGATCACGCTCATGTCAGCGCCGGCGCTCGCGCCTTCGACGTACACCCGCCTGCGGTCCGACTCCAGGGTCGTCACCACCTGCTGCGTCAGTCCGGCGAGCACGCCCGGCTCACCCGAGCCCCGGACCTGGTGCTCGGGCAGGAACCAGTTCCAGCAGCCGATGCCGTTGCCATCCGTCGCGGGGGCGGAGCCACCGGAGGCGATGACCTGCTGCGGGTAGACGACGGCGAACCTCTCCTTGTCGGCGAGGGCGTCGAACCGGGTGGCCGTCTCCGCCTGGGCGGCGGTCTGGTTGCAGCCGTGCAGGACGACCATGACCGGTCGCTGCGGCGTCAGACCGGCGGGCACGTACAGGCGGTAGGCGCGCGTCAGACCGCCGGGCTGGCTGTACGCGTGCAGCGTGGTCTTGCCCTTGGGAGCGGCGCTCGCCTGCAGTGGAAGGAGCAGGGAGCCGAGCAGCAACGCGGCACACA
>JBBPYL010000057.1:0-8159 GCA_038199935.1 Propionibacteriales bacterium
CAACGTCCAGCCGGGGAACGCGACCGGTCGGTCGTGGGCCCCCGGGGCGATCAGGAGCCGTCGTGGCCGCACAGTGTGCGCGGCGCCGCCCTCAGGGACGAGCACGGCGGCGAACGAGTCGGTCGCCGCCTCGATCGCCACGACCGCCGTGCGCAGCAGCACCTGCGCGGAGGAGCCTAGGACGCCCGCGATCAGGCTGCGTCCGTACCTCGTGTCGCGGTCGGCAGCAGCCGGGTCCGTCACCTCGAACCCCGGACCCGGCTGCTTATAGATCTGGCCGCCCAGCGTGGGCCGTTCGTCGACGAGCAGCACCCTCAGCCCAGCCTCGGCGGCGGTCCGGGCCGCGGACATGCCGGCCGGCCCCCCGCCGACGACCAGCAGGTCGAGGTGTCGCTCGTCCTGCGGCAACGCTCAGCACCCACCCGGCATGTCGGGGAAGTCGTCGACCCCGAAGTTCTTCTGGTACAGCTCGGCGAGGGTGCCGTCGTCCTGGGCCGAGCACAAGAAGTCGTCCAGGCGGGTGGTCAGCGTGGTGTTGCCCTTCTGGACGGCCCAGCTGCCGTAGCCGATCGCCAGGGGCTCGGGGAGGTCGGCGACCTTGAGCTGGTCGGGGTTGCTGGACTGGAACTGCGCCAGAATGTAGTCCTCGAGGACCGATCCCTGGGCGCGGTTGGTAGCCACCTCCAACAGAGCCGAGTTCTGCTGGGAGAGCCCCTCGATCTGTGCGTTTGGGAAGGTGTCCTTGGCCAGCTGCTCTCCCGAGGATCCCTGGAGGGCGGTGATCTTCGTCCCGGCCTTGTTGTAGTTCTCGATGGTGAAGGGGCCGCTGTCGGCCTCGGGCACCGCGAGCACGCTCACATAGGGGACGTACTCGCGGCTGAAGTCGATGACCTGCTTGCGCTCGTCGGTCGCGGTGAGACCGACCGAGACCATGTCGAACTTCTTCGACTGCAAGCCAGGGATGAGCCCGTCGAAGTCGAGGTTCACGATGTTCAACTTGACCTTCATGCTGTCGGCGAGTTGGTTGAGCAGGTCCACGTCGTAGCCGGCCGGCTCGTCGTTCTCGTCGAGGTACATCTCGGGCTTGAACTGGAGGTTCATGCCGACGGTGAGGGTCCCGGCCTCCATCAGACCGTTATCGGGAGCGGTGTTCTCGGCGGTCGTGTCACCGCCGCCCCCCCCGGAGTCCCCACCACCGCAGGCGGCGAGCCCGAGTGTGAGGAACAGTGACGTGGCGACGACGACGATGCGTCGCCCTGGGGAACTTCCGATTCTTCCAAGCACGGCGGCTTTCCTTCCTAATGGTGGACCTTGCATGGCGGTGAGGCAGTAGTGCGGTCTGTCCCGGCGACGGGCGCCGGAGGTCTCGAGCTAGGCGAGCTCCCCGAGCAGGGTGTGGATCCGCTTCTGCTTGCGGGCACGCAGGACGCGGGAGACTCGCCCCTTCGGCGGGCTGGAGAGAGCGGCCTCACCGAACCGGAAGACGACGTCGACAGCGAACGCGGCAAGCACGTAGATGGCAGCGGCAGCGGTGTAGAGCACGAAGGGTTGGAAGGTCTGCGCGTTGGCGTTCTGGGTCACCCGGACCACCTCGAGGAGCCCGATCACGGTGAAGGTCGAGGTGTCCTTGATCATCCCGATGAACATGCTGCCGACGTTGGGCAGCGCGATCTTGAAGGCCTGGGGGGCGATGACCGAGAAGAAGATCCTGGTGTCGCGCATCCCGAGCGCGAGACCCGCCTCCCGGTGCCCGTGCGGCACGGCCTGGAGCGCCGACCGGAAGACCTCGGCCATGAAAGCGCTGTAGAGCAGCGACAGGGCGATCACCCCCGCCTGGAACACGGTGAAGTTGACCCCCAGCAGGAGGGAGACCCCGAAATAGATCCAGATCACGGTCACCAGGGCCGGCATGCCCCGGAAGACGTTGATGTAGACCAATGCCACCCAGGACAGCGGGGCCCGACCCATCCGCAGCATGGCCAGGCCGAGTCCGCCGACGGTCGCGATGACCAGCGCCACAGCCGAGACCTGCAAGGCGATCAGAAGTCCGTGCAGCAGGGCGCTGCGGTAGTCCCAGATGAGACCCCAGTCGTAGCTCGTGATGCCCATCAGCGCACCGCCCGGATGAAGTCCTGGGTGCGGGGGTTCGTCGGGGACTCGAACAGCTCCCGCGAGCCGGTCTCCACGATGACGCCCTGGTCCATGAAGACGTTGAGGTCACCGATGTCGCGGGCGAACCCGAGCTCATGGGTGACGACGACCATGGTCATGCCGTCGACGGCCAGCTCGTGCATCACGCGCAGTACCTCACCGACCAGCTCCGGGTCCAGCGCCGAGGTCGGCTCGTCGAACAGCATCACCTTCGGGTCCAGGCTGAGCGCCCGGGCGATGGCCACCCGCTGCTGTTGCCCGCCGGAGAGCTGCCCCGGGTAGTGGGCAGCACGCTCCAGCAGGCCGACTCGGCGCAGGGACTCGGCGGCCTTCCTCATGGCGTCCCCGGACTTCATCTGCTTGACCGAGCGCAGCGGCAGGGCCACGTTGTCCAGGGCGGTCAGGTGCGGGAAGAGGTTGAACTGCTGGAAGACCATCCCGACTTTGCGCCGCAGCTCCATCGGGCGTCCTCGTCGTACGACCGGCTCGCCGGGGACCCCGGGGCCGTACTCGACACCGTCGACGCACACCGAGCCGGAGTCGGGCTGCTCAAGCAGGTTGATGCTGCGCAGCACGGTGGACTTCCCCGAACCGGAGGGCCCGAAGATCACCACGTGCTCGCCGGCGTGCACCTCGAGGTCGATCCCGCGCAGGACCTCGACGGGGCCGAAGGACTTGCGGATCTGGCGGATGCGGACGGCGGGTTCCCCGGCTGCCGACGCGCCGTTCTCGCGCGTGCTGGCTACCCGGCTCCGGGGTGCCGAGGTGGGCTCGGTCGGCTGGACGTCGTTCACGCGCGGACCTCCGTGACGCAGACGTAGAGCTCGTCGGGGTCCCGGAAGTAGGCGTAACGCCAGGTGGCGCCACCACCGACGTCGAGCGTGACCGGCTCGCCGACAATGGCGACGCCCAGGGCGGCGAGGTGCTCGACGGCGGTGTCAAGGCAGCGCGCGCCGACGGCGAACTCGAAGGTGCCCAGGTGACCCCACTCCCCGCGCATGTCGGGTGACGGCGGGTCGTGCTGCACGGGCTCGAGGGCCCCACCGACGGGGTTCGTCAGGAGCATCATCCGCTGGCGCGGCGGGACGCGGTCGCCGAACCAGGGGTGCATCGGCTCGAAGTAGCCGTCGGACTCGAACAGCTGACCGGTGAAACCCAGGTCGCGGTAGAAGCTCCGGGTCCGTTCGATGTCGGAGACGCCGAACGCCACGTGGTTGACGCCGTGCGGTCCCTCCTCCAACGGCCATCCCGCCGCCAGGGTCGACCACTCGATCAGCTCGATCTTGGCCCCGTCCGGGTCGGCGACGTAGGACAGGCCGCAGTGCGTCTGGTAGGGATCGAGATCCGCCTCGTTGGGCTCCATCAGCCCCGCGTGGCCCCGGGAGACCAGCTCCGAGTAGAAGTCGGCCTGTCCGTTCACGTGGACGCAGACCTCGCAGATGCCCGGCTCACCCCAGGCTTGACCCTCCGGCATCGGCGGGGGAGTGCGGTCCAGTAGTTGCACCAGCTTGATCCCTGCGCGGCCGAGCACGGTCGGGGCTCCTGCCCTGAGGTAGACGACCCTGGCTTCGGTGTGGTCCTCTCCGGTGAGGCCGCCCAGGCCGGGCAGCGGACCCGAGTAGTCGAAGCTCTCGTCGGTGAACCCCAGCTCGGCGTAGAAATCCCGCGAGGCGTCGACGTCCGAGACGCCGACCCCGATGTGATCGAGGCCCGACATCGTGCCGAACTTGCGCTGGGTCCAGGTGTCGTTCGCCATCCGCGTCGGATCCTCTCGGGTGGGGCGCGTGATTCAAGGATGGTCGCAGAACAAACATCTGCGCGCAATACGCACGAGAAAGTCGCTATGCGCGCAACCTGCACGCTTGACGCACCCGAGGTCCGTCCTGAGAATGGCGGCATGCCCCTCGCGCTCGGAGTCAAGCTGCCGCACACCGGAGCCGTCGCTCCCACCTCCATCCCGGCCCGGGCCCGGGCCCTGGAGGAGGCGGGCTTCGACTCGCTCTGGGTCAGCGACCACGTGGTGATGCCGATGCAGATCGAGGCGCACTACCCGTTCGCCGAGGACGGTCGGGCGACCTGGACCGGGGACATCCCTTACACCGAGGCGTTGGTCGCGATGACGGCGGCGGCGGCGGTCACCGAGCGGGTCCGCATCGGCAGCGCTGTCCTGGTCCTTCCCCTGCGCAACCCGGTGCTCTTGGCCAAGCAGGTGGGCAGCCTGGACGCGCTCAGTGGTGGACGCATCGAGCTCGGAGTCGGCGCGGGCTGGCTCCGGGAGGAGTTCGACGCCCTTCAGAGCCCCTTCGAGGAGCGGGGACGCCGGGTCGAGGAGTGGATCAGCCTCCTGCGCACGTGCTGGTCAGGTCACCCGTCGGGGACCGACCTCTATCCCCTCCAGGAGGGTCTCGTCCAGCTGCCGACCCCGAGCCACGACATCCCGCTGCTCGTAGGAGGACACAGCAAGGCCGCCTTCCGGCGCGCTGGGGCGCTGGGTGACGGCTGGCTCGCCCAGCAGGCCGTGCCCGCCCTCGACGTGGAGCTGCTGGCGATCGAGATCGAGGCCGTCCGGGCGAACGCCGTGCGTGTGGACCGGGATCCGACCTCGTTGCGCTTCGTCCTCCGGCTCGTCGAGTCGGTCGGGCGGGCCGCCGAGGTCGCCGAGCGGCTGGGGGACCTGGCCGCAGTGGGAGTGCACGAGGTGATCGTCGCCGTCGACGAGGACCTCGAGCGGGCGCACGACACCCTGCGAGGGGCGACCACGTGAGCACGCTCCCGTTGCTGGCGGGCCGGCGCGTCCTGGTCACCGGGGGAGCCCGCGGGCTCGGCGCGGCGACCGTCGCGGGGTTCGCGGCGATGGGGGCCACCGGTGTCGCCGTCGACGTGCCGGGAAGCAGCTGGGACCTGCCCGAGGGCTGGCTCCCCGTGGAGGCCGACGTCACCGACGAGCAGCAGGTGTCTTCCGCCGTGGCCGCGGGGGAGAGCCACCTCGGCGCCCTCGACGGGGTCGTCGCGGCCGCCGGAGTGGTCCCGGTCTGGCAGACGCCCGACGAGCTGGACCTCACCGACTTCGATCGGGTCATGGCGGTCAACGTCCGGGGGGTCGCGGCCACGCTGAAGCACGCGGGTGGCCGTTTGACCGAGGGTGGCTCGATCGTCGTGGTGGGGTCGCTCAACTCCTGGCGTGGCGACCCGCGGATCTGGTCCTACGTGGCCAGCAAGCACGCGGTCCTCGGACTGGTCCGCTCCGCGGCCGCGGCACTGGGCCCCGGCGGGGTCCGGGTGAACTGTGTCGGGCCGGGGCCGGTGGCGACTGAGGCGTTGCTGGACCGGATGGCTGACCGCGCCGCCGTCACCACCCGCAGCCTCGAGGAGGCCCTGAGCGCCGCGGCGAGCGACACGGCGCTGCGTCGGATAGCCACCAAGGACGACGTCGTGAACACCCTCGCCTTCCTGCTCAGCGACCTGGCCGCCGGGATCACCGGGCAGCTGCTGGCCGTGGATGGCGGGCTGTTGTGAGCGGGATCGAGCTGTCGGGGCGCACGGTGCTGCTGACCGGCGCCTCCGGAGGGATCGGGACGGCGATCCTGCACGAACTGCTGGAGTCGGGGGCACACGTCGTCGGCCAGTACCGCAGCGCTCCCGAGGCCGCCGAGCAGGTGGTCGGACGACACGGCGACGCGGTCCGGCTGCTGGAGGCGGACCTATCGACACCGGCTGGCGCCCGGGACCTGTGGACCCGCGCGCAGGACGTGTCGCCCGTGGACGTCTTGGTGCTCAATGCCGCCACGATGGCCCGGACTCCCTTCGACGGAGACGATCAGGCCTGGGACGACGGCTGGAAGAGGCTGCTCGCGGTCAATGTGGTCGGCGCCGGCGCACTTCTGCGCGAGGCGGTCCGATCCTTCGCCGAACGGGGAGGGGGGACCGCGGTCGTGGTGTCCAGCTGGGCGGCCGAGCAGGGCTCACGAATCCTGGACGCCAGCGGGTACGCCGCGTCCAAGGCCGCGATCCGCAACCTGGCCCAGACCCTCGCGCGCCACCACGCCCGGGCCGGAGTACGCATCTATGTGCTGGCTCCCGGCGTGGTCGACGCGGGCATGGGGGTGGCCGGCCAGACGGCTGTCGAGCAGGAGGCGGTGGCGGCCGGGCTGGCGATGGGAGCGCTGGTGCCTGCCGAGGAGGTCGCCGAACTGGTCGCGTACCTTGCCTCAGATGCATGTCCGAGTCTCACCGGCGCGACGGTGGACCTCAACGGGGCGTCCTACATCAGGTGAGGAGCGAGGAACAGCCGTGGTGACTCTCGGATCCGACCCTGGTACTGACAACGGGGCTGATGGCCAGGCCGAGGACGATGCTGGCGATGGGGCTGCGGTGAGCGAGGAGGGCTCCGGTCGGCACCGCGACTTCGTGCAGTCCCTGGAGCGGGGGCTCGCGATCATCAAGGTCTTCGATGCCGACCGGCCGCGGCTCACCGCCTCCGAGATCGCGCAGGCCTCGGGGCTGACGCGGGCCGCCGTACGCCGCTTCCTCTTCACGCTCAGCGAGCTCGGTTACGTCCAGTCGCACCGCAACGGCTACGAGCTGACCTCCCACGTCCTCGAGCTCGGATACGCCTACCTGTCGTCGTTCACCTTTCCCGAGGTGGCGCTGCCCCACCTGGAGAAGCTCGTCGCCGATTCGTCGGAGGCCAGCGAGGGCTCGATCCTCGACCGCGACGACGTCGTCTACGTGGTCCGGGTCCCCGGGCCGGCACTGATGACGATCTCGGTCAGCGTCGGGGCTCGGCGTCCGGCGTACGCGACGGCGATGGGGCGGGTGCTCCTGGCCAACCTGCCCGCGCTAGAGCTGGAGAAGTACCTGACCTCGTCGCCGTTCGCGCCGATGCTGCCGAACACGATCACCGACCCCGACGCTCTCCGCGCCGAACTGTCCGCGGTCCGCGAGCAGGGTTTCGCGCTGGTCAACCAGGAGCTGGAGATCGGCTTGGTGGCCGTCGCCGTCCCGGTGCGGGACCGGCACGGCAGCGCTCGGGCGGCGATCAACCTCTCGACGCACATCGGCCGCAAGTCGGTGGCGGACATGCGGGCGTTGGTGCCCCGGGTCCAGCAGGCCGCCACGGACATCGAGCTCGGTCTGCGTCACTCGGTCAGCTGGGCGGACTGACGAGGGATCCTCACGAGGCGAGGTGCTGCTCTCGCTCACCCCCGCGAGGGAATGAGCGTCACTGACCTCGCCGCCCGGGTCGGGATGACCACGCAGGCTCTGGGCGAGCTCGCCAGCAACCTGGAGAGGCTGGGACCGCTGGAGTCCGTCCGCGATCCGACCGACGGATGGGCGCGGATCCTGCGCCGGACCCGTCGCGGGCGGCAGGTCGTGAGCGCCAGCAACGCGGCGATAGGCAGGCCCGAGTCGGCGTGGAGCGAGCGCCTCGGCGCTGACCGGTGGACCCAGCTCCGGGCGCTGCTCGTCAGGGCCGCGGCCCTGGAGGTGAGGAGGCGCCCCGCGAGGCGGACGCCACCGCGAGAGGGAGAGGATGACAGGGCAACGCACGCATGCGGGCCGTACGCCGGTGTGGCCGCCCCAACGTCAGGAACCGCGTGACCCCCCTGTCCGCGCAGACCACCGCCCTCGGGGTCGTCGAGGGGGTCGACCTGACCGGGCGGACGGCGATCGTGACCGGAGCCGCCTCCGGCATCGGGGTCGAGACCGCACGGGCGCTGGCGACGGCTGGTGCTGCGGTGACCCTCGTGGTCCGCGACGTCGAGGCCGGAGCGCTGGTCGCGCGCGACACCGCGACCACGTCGGGCAACGACTCGGTCTCGGTGCGCCACCTGGATCTCGCCGACCTCGCCTCGGTGGACGCCTTCCTCGCCGGGTGGAAGGGGTCCTAGACATCTGGGTGAACCACGCGGGAATCATGAATGCCGCCGAGACGCGGACCGCGCAGGGCTCGGAGCAGCAATTCGCGGTCAACCACCTCGGTCACGTCGCCCTGACCACAGGCCTGC
>JBBPYL010000058.1:0-5297 GCA_038199935.1 Propionibacteriales bacterium
AGCTTGGTGAAGCGGTCCATGGCCGCGACGCCGTCGATCATCCCCTCGTCCATGTTGATGTCGATGACCTGCGCGCCGGCCTCGACCTGCTGGCGGGCCACGGAGAGGGCCACACCGTAGTCGCCCTCCTTGATCAGTCGGCGGAAGCGGGCAGAACCGGTGATGTTGGTGCGCTCGCCGACGTTGACGAACAGCGAGTCGGCGTCGATGGTCAGCGGCTCGAGGCCCGAGAGCCGGCACGCCTCGCGCGGCGTCGAGGGCACCCGCGGGGTGGCCGCCTTGGCCGCCCTGGCGATGGCCGTGATGTGCGCCGGCGTGGTGCCGCAGCAGCCGCCGAGCAGGTTCACCAGTCCGCTGTCGGCGAACTCCTCGAGGATGGTCGCGGTCTCCTCGGGGACCTCGTCGTACTCGCCGAAGGCGTTGGGCAGCCCGGCGTTGGGGTAGCAGGAGACGAAGCAGTCGGCGAGCCGGGACAGTTCCGCGACGTAGGGACGCATGTCCGCGGCGCCCAGGGCGCAGTTGAGACCGATCGCGATCGGCCGGGCGTGGCGCACGGAGTTCCAGAAGGCCTCGGTGACCTGGCCCGAGAGCGTGCGTCCCGAGGCGTCGGTGATGGTGCCGGAGATGATCACCGGCCAGCGCCGCTCGTGCTCCTCGAAGAGGGTCTCGAGCGCGAAGATGGCCGCCTTGGCGTTGAGCGTGTCGAAGATCGTCTCCACCAGCAGCAGGTCGGCTCCCCCCTCGACCAGGGCGCGCGACTGTGCGAGGTACGCATCCACGAGCTGGTCGAAGGTGATGTTGCGCTTGGCCGGGTCGTTGACGTCGGGCGAGATCGAGGCGGTGGTGTTGGTCGGGCCCAAGGCGCCGGCCACCCAGCGCGGCCGGTCCGGTGTCTCGGCGGTGGCAGCGTCGCACTCGAGCCGGGCCAGCCGGGCCGACTCGCGGCACATCTCCGCGGACAGGTCGGCCATGCCGTAGTCAGCCTGGGAGATCCACTGCGCGGTGAACGTGTTGGTGCCGATGATGTCGGAGCCTGCGGCGAGGTACTCGCGATGGATCTCGCGGACCAGGTCGGACTGGCTGAGCGAGAGCAGGTCGGAGTTGCCCTGGACGTCCTGGGCCCAGTCGGCGAAGCGCTCGCCGCGGTAGTCGGCCTCGGAGAGCCCGTAGCGCTGGATCATCGTGCCCATCGCGCCGTCCAGGATGAGGATCCGCTCCCGGAGCGCCCGCGTCAGGGCCTCGGTCGCGTCGGGGCGCAGCGAGTCCTGGGCGAGCACGGTTCTCCTCGTGACGGGGTGCGGCGGCGCTCCGGGTGGGGCAGGCCGAGCGCGGCACACGACGGGTTGGTCCTCCTCGAGCCTAGTCGGGCGGTCCTCGGCCGACCCGGCGAGCCCGGATGGTGGCCTCCCCGTGTGTCCACACGATGTGGCCTACGCTGGCCGCGTGATCGAGATCGACGAGGTGCCCGAGCTGCGCTCCCCTGTGCTCATCGCCGCGTTCGAGGGTTGGAACGACGCCGCCGACGCGGCCTCGTCGGTGATCGACCACCTGATCGAGGTCTGGAACGCACGGATCGTCGCCGCGATCGATCCCGAGGAGTTCTACGACTTCCAGGTCAACCGTCCCGTGGTCGGCACCAACGACGACGGGATGCGCCGGATCACGTGGCCCTCGACGCAGCTGGCCGTAGCCTCCCCGCCGGGTGCGCTGCGCGACGTCATCCTGCTGCGCGGAATCGAGCCGAACATGCGGTGGCGGCAGTTCTGCGCCGAGCTCCTCGCGGGGGCCGACGAGCTGGGGGCCGAGATGGTGGTCACGCTGGGGGCCCTGCTGGCGGACACGCCACACACCCGTCCGATCCCGGTGACCGGGACCTCGACGGAGCCCGAGCTGGTGGACCGGCTCAAGCTGGAGCAGTCAAACTACGAGGGCCCGACCGGCATCGTCGGCGTGTTCGGCGACGCCTGCGCCCAGCTCGACATCCCGTGCGTGTCCTTCTGGGCGGCCGTCCCGCACTACGTGGCCCAGCCGCCGTGCCCCAAGGCGACCCTCGCCCTGCTCGGCCAGATCGAGGACCTGATGGGGCTCAGCGTGCCGCTCGGGGACCTGCCCGAGGAGAGCAGGGCGTGGGAGCGCGGGGTCGACGAGCTCGCCGGCGAGGACGAGGAGGTCGGCGACTACGTCCGGGCGCTGGAGGAGACGCGGGACACCGCCGAGCTGCCGGAAGCCAGCGGCGAGGCCATCGCCCGCGAGTTCGAGCGCTACCTCAAGCGGCGCGACACCGGCGACTCCTGACGCACCGATTCCGCCGCACCGACGCGTGTGGGGCCGGGGCGGTCGTCAGAGGAGAATGCCGAGGCGCGCGTCCACGAGGCGGCGTACGACGTCGCCCGCCCCCTGCTCGGAGGTGTCCGCGCCCTCGTTGGTCGCCACCGACCACCTCCGGACCGCGGCGGCGGCGCTGGGGGCGTCGAGGTCATCGGCCAGAGCGGCCCGGACCTCGTCGACCACCGGCCCGGTCGCAGCCCCTGCCGTCTGGGCGACAGCGGCCCGCCAGTCCTCCAGCCACGTCTCGGCGACGCTCAGGTCGCCCGGCGTCCACTCCCAGTCGCTGCGGTAGTGGTGCCGCAGCAGGGCCAGCCGGACCGCCATCGGATCCACACCGGACTCGCGCAGCCGCGAGACCAGCACCAGGTTGCCCTGGGACTTCGACATCTTCGAGCCGTCGTAGCCGACCATCCCGGCGTGCACGTAGGCCCGGGCGAAGACCGCGCCGTCTCGCGCCACCTGGGCCTCGGAGGCACTCATCTCGTGGTGGGGGAAGACCAGGTCGCTGCCCCCGCCCTGCACCTCGAAGTCCTGGCCGAGGTGCTCCAGGGCGATCGAGGAGCACTCGACGTGCCACCCCGGACGGCCCCGACCGAGCTCGCTGTCCCAGGACGGCTCGCCCGCACGCTCGGCCTGCCAGAGCAGACAGTCCAGCGGGTGCTTCTTCCCGGCGCGATCGGGGTCTCCCCCGCGCTCGGCGAACACCTCGGCCATCGTCGCCTCGTCCAGCCCGGAGACCCGGCCGAAGGTCGGGTCGGAGTGCACCGCGAAGTACCAGTCGTCCTCGACCTGGTACGCCGCACCGGCCTCCCGCAGCTGCGCGACGAGGGCCACGACAAGCGAGATCGACTCAACCGCGCCGACGTAGTCGTCCGGTGGCAGCACCCGCAGCGCGGTCATGTCCTGGCGGAACAGCTGCGTCTCGCCCTCGGCGAGCTCGGACCAGTCCACCCCGGTGGCGCTCGCCCGCTCCAGGAGCGGGTCGTCGACGTCGGTGACGTTCTGGACGTAGCGCACGCCGTGGCCCGCGTCGCGCCAGGCCCGGTTCAGCAGGTCGAAGGCGATGAAGGTCGCAGCGTGACCGAGGTGGGTGGCGTCGTAGGGGGTGATCCCGCAGACGTACATCCGGGCCGCCGTGCCCACCTCGCCCGGACTGCTCTCGACCAGGCCACCACGGGCGGAGTCGTGCACCCGCAGGGTAGGCGCTCGCCCGAGGTCAGCCAGGCTGGGCACGTCCGGAGGGGTCCACGCTCGCATGGGCGCAGCCTAGCCAACGCCTGGGTCAGAACGCGGGCCAGGGGATCGCCGGCCAGCGCCCCGAGGGAACCGGCATCCGCCGTCGGACGAGCAGCTCGGAGACACGCCCGGCGGCGGCGCGCACCTCCTGGGGCGAGATCAGCTCGACGAGCTCCGCATGCAGCGCGGAGCCGGGTGTGGCCAGCGTCTCCAGCAGCGTCTCGAGCTCGCCGACCTCCTCGGGTTCGAGCAGCTCGCCGGCCCAGCCCCAGAGCACGGTGCGGAGCTTGCTCTCCACGTGGAAGGCGATCCCGTGGTCGACCCCGTGCCGGTGGCCCGAGGGCATGGCCAGCACGTGCCCGCCCTTGCGGTCGGCGTTGTTCACCACGACGTCGAAGATCGCCATCCGGCGCAGCTCGGCGGAGTCCTCGTGGACCAGAGAGATCGGCCGGTCGTCGTTGTCCACCGCGTCGAGCACGTGCAGGTAGCCCGAGGGGACCCGCCCCGCCGGCTCGGCGAGGACGAGGTCGATGGGGTCCTGGCCCGGGTCGGGCTCGCGCCAGGCCTGCACCATGCCCACGCCCACCGGCCCGGCGCGCAGCACCGTCGGCGGGACGACGTCCCAGCCCAGGGCCTCGGAGACCGCGTACGCCGCCACCTCACGGCCGGCCAGGCTTCCGTCCGGGAAGTCCCACAGCGGCCGCTCACCCGACACCGGCTTGTACACGCATCGCACCGGCTCGACGTCCTCGTCCGAGGCGAGGACGGAGCCGAAGAACGTGGCGTTCGAGGCGGGCATGATCCGGCCCTCGATGCGAATCTCGCCCCGCAGCAGGAGGTCGGGACCGGAGGCGGGAGGAACCATCGGGCCGGTCCGGGGGTGGCGCTGGTGCGCCGGAAGCCGTTGGCCCGCGGGCACAGGTGACCTGAGGCGTCCATCGGACCGCCGCAGAAGGGGCAGGGCTGGCGGCCGGCGGAGACGACCACGTGAGCGCGGGCGGCGAAGGCACGGGCGAGGCCGGCGGGCATCCGGACGAGAAGGATCTCCTCGGGCTCCGGCTCCTCGATCTCCTCCTCCGGGGTGCCGGGCTCAACGACGGCGTCCTCGGTGTAGGGGAAGACCTCGAGCACCAGGCGCTCGTCCTCGGAGTCCCAGGACAGGGTCATCGTGCCGGCGCGGAACTCCTCGGCGATGGGCTGCTCCAGTGGGCCGTTGTCCTCCAGGCCGGCCGGGGTCATCGCCGGGATGGTGGTGTCGCCCGCTCCGGCACGCAGCAGCTCGTCGAGGATCTCCTCGATCCGCTCGGCCAGGACCACGACCTGCTGCTTCTCCAGCGCGACGCTGGTCACCCGGGAACCCTCGCGCGCCTGGAGGAAGAAGGTGCGCTGCCCCGGCGAGCCGACCGTGCCGGCGACGAACCGCTCGGGCGGGTCGAAGCTGTGGATCATCGATGCCATACGGCGAGCCTAGGGGGTGCCCGAAGGGCCGGAGGACCCCGCACCGCCACCGACGTCGGCGTCGCTGCTGACCTTGCGACGACGCCGGCTCTTCGCCGGGGGAGTGAGGTGGGCGAGGTCACCGGCGTTGGAGTTGGAGGTGACCACGAAGGGACGGTGCGGGGTGTAGCGGACGATTGAGAGCGACGCCGGGTCGACCATGATCCGCTGGAACTCGTCGAGGTGCATGGCGAAGGCGTCGGCGAGGATGGCCTTGATGACGTCACCGTGACTAA
>JBBPYL010000059.1:0-21175 GCA_038199935.1 Propionibacteriales bacterium
CTGGCGGCATCGACCTGCAGATCCTCGGCGTGGGCACCAATGGCCACGTAGGTTTCAACGAGCCCGGCTCCTCGCTCGCCTCACGCACACGAATCAAGACCCTGGCCGAGCAGACCCGCCAGGACAACGCACGCTTCTTCGATAACATCGACCAGGTGCCCCACCACGTGGTCACCCAGGGCCTGGGCACCATCATGGATGCCCGCCACCTGGTTCTGGTGGCTTTCGGTGCCGGAAAGGCCGACGCCGTGCGTGACTTCGTTGAAGGCCCCGTCTCCGCATCGTGCCCCGGCTCGATCCTGCAGTTCCACCCGCGCGCCACCATCATCATCGATGAGGCTGCCGCGTCCAAGCTGGCCCGTGCGCAAAGTTACCGCCACGCCTATGACAACAAGCCCGCATGGCAGGGCGTCTAAAGATCCGCCTGGGACCACGGCGGGAGCTCACCTGTAAACGCCAGGTGAGCTCCCGCCGTCGTACTTTATAGATGACCGTCACTTCAGGCAAGAGAGGCAACTTCGGCGAGTCGCGACGGGGAAGAGGCTAGAATGGGTTTCATGAGTTTGCCTCCAGATCCCTTTGAAAACGATCCGAACTACGGTCCCGGCCAGACCGGCGGGTCAACCGCTGTAATTGAGCGCGAGGAACTGAAACAGGAAGTCGCGCCGGGCGACAGCGAACGGTTCTCGCACTATGTCCGCAAGGAAAAAATCATGGAATCGGCCATGACCGGCGAGCCCGTGATTGCTCTTTGTGGCAAGGTGTGGACGCCGGGGCGGGACCCGCAGAAATTCCCGGTCTGCCCAGAGTGCAAAGAGGTCTATGAAGGACTGCGCCCCGAGGGTGGCAAGGGCAAGGGCCCGAAGAAGCCCAAGAAGTAAGTTGGGACTGTAATTCTTGTTTGGAGCGGTGAAAAGCCGTTGATTGGCCGTGCCCGGAATTGGGTACGGGAGCTGGGAAGAAGTGATTGGATGGCGGAGAATTCGTGACGGAGACATTGTTTGGTGGCCCGTCGCTGCCTCCGGCCTATCCTGAGCGCGCAGCGTGGGGAACGGCCCAGAAGCTGCGTGCGTGGCAGTCCGAAGCGATGGAGAAGTACTTCAGCGAGAACCCGAAGGACTTCCTCGCCGTCGCAACCCCGGGTGCCGGCAAGACCACGTTCGCCCTGCACATTGCCACCGAGCTGATCAGCCGCGGGCAGATCAACCGGGTCACCATTGTCACCCCCACCGACCACTTGAAGAAGCAGTGGGCGGATGCTGCCGCGAGGGTGGGCATCGCCATTGACCCGAACTTCAAAAACGCCGACGGCCGCCACGGCAAGGGCTTCGTTGGCGTTGCCGTCACGTATGCCCAGGTCGCCAGCAAGCCCATGCTGCACCGTGCCAAGACCGAGGCCGCGCGCACGTTGGTCATCATGGACGAAATCCACCACGGCGGCGACGCGCTGTCCTGGGGCGAGGGGATCCGGGAGGCCTTCGAACCGGCCCGCCGCCGTCTGGCGCTGACCGGAACCCCCTTCCGCTCCGACCTCAACCCGATCCCTTTCGTCACCTACGCCCCGGACCCGGCCGACCCGCAGGCCACGCCGCGCAGCGTCGCCGACTACACCTACGGCTACGCCCAGGCCCTGGCCGACCACGTGGTGCGGCCGGTGCTGTTCATGGCCTACTCGGGCCAGATGCAGTGGCGCACTAGGGCCGGTGACGAGGTCTCGGCCGCCTTAGGCGAGCCGCTGACCAAGGACCAGACCGCGCAGGCCCTGCGGACGGCGCTCGACCCGGAGGGCGCCTGGATGCCGTCGGTGCTGGCCGCCGCCGACAGCCGCCTGAGAGAGGTGCGTCGCCACGTCCCGGACGCGGCCGGGCTGGTGATCGCCAGCGACCAGGACGCGGCGCGCGCCTACGCCGCCCTGCTGCGGACGATCACCGGGGCCCCGCCGGTGGTGGTGCTCTCCGACGAGAAGGCCGCCTCGAAGAAGATCGCGGCCTTCACCGAGGGCGACGACCGCTGGATGGTCGCGGTCCGGATGGTCTCCGAGGGGGTCGACGTGCCCCGTCTCGCGGTTGGCGTCTACGCGACGACGACCTCGACGCCGCTGTTCTTCGCCCAGGCCGTCGGTCGCTTCGTCCGAGCGCGACGCCGCGGGGAGACCGCCTCGGTCTTCCTGCCCTCGGTGCCTCGTCTGCTCGGCTACGCCGGCGAGCTGGAGCTCGAGCGGGACCACGTGCTCGGACGGCGGGTCGAGGATGACGACGACATTCTCGCCGCCGAGGAGGACCTGCTCGCCCAGGCCCAGCAGGCGGAGTCCGCGAGCGGGGACGAGGCGCTGTTCCCGTTCCAGGCGCTGGGGTCGCACGCCAGGTTCGACCGGGTGCTCTACGACGGGGGTGAGTTCGGCCACGAGGGCGAGGTGCACGTCGGGTCCGAGGAGGAGATGGACTTCCTGGGCATCCCGGGGCTGCTCGAGGCCGACCAGGTGCGTGACCTGCTCCGGTCGCGGCAGAGCGAGCGGGCCCGCAAGCAGCGGCGGGGTGATCCCAGCCCGGAGGAGGTGGTCCGTGAGGTGTCCACCCACGAGCAGCTCGCCTCGCTCCGGCGTGAGCTGAACGGTCTGGTCGGGGCCTGGAACCACCGGACAGGGCAGCCGCACGGCGTTGTGCACGCCGCCCTGCGACGCGAGGCCGGCGGACCGGCCGCCGCGGTGGCCGGCGCCGACCAGCTCCGCGAGCGGATCGACCGGATCCGGGCCTGGGCCGCCGAGCGGCGCACGTCGTGACCCGGTCGCGTGGAAGGATCAGTCCATGACCCAGATCCCCGCCGGCTGGTACCCCGACCCGGACCCGGACCAGAGCGACGCCCAGGCCCAGCGCTACTGGGACGGGCGCCAGTGGACCGAGCATGTCCACGCACCCAGCGAGCCCAGCGCCCCCAGCGAGCCGGCCGCCCCGACGTACCCCGGACCGGCCGAGCGTCCCTACGGCGCGGTGGCTTATCCCGCCTCGCCCTCGTCACCGGCCGGGTACCCGGTGTCCGAACGGCCCAGCCGCGAGGCGACCCCCGACGGTCAGCCGCTGGCCGGGTGGTGGCACCGGCTGGGTGCCTGGGCGATCGACAAGGTGCTCCTGATCCCGCTGACCCTCATCCTCGCCGCCCCGTGGGTACGGACGATCGCGTCGGCCTACTCGGAGGTGTTCGGCGAGGCGATGCGGGCGGCGGAGAACGGCGGCGTCGTCGCCCCGGACCAGACGGCGTTGCTCGCCGACCTGGCCGGCCCGTTGCTGGCGGTCTCGCTGATCAGCCTGCTGGTGAACTTCGTCTACACCTGCGGCTTCCTGCGCTGGAAGGCGGCCACCCCGGGCAAGCTCCTGGTCGGGCTGCGGGTGCGTCGTCGCGAGCAGCCTGGGCCGTTGGGCTGGGGCACCGTGCTGCGCCGCTGGGCCGGCCAGTTCGGCTACGCGCTAGTCGGCTACATCCCGGTCCTGGGGGGCCTCTCGGTCCTCTACCCGCTTCTCGACGGACTCTGGCCGCTGTGGGACTCCAAGCGTCAGGCCGTGCACGACAAGATCGCCGGGACCAACGTGGTGCGCAGCCGCTGAGGGCGGCTGGTCGGGGTCGCCGACCAGTGGGTCGACGGACGGCCCGCGCGGTCTGCCGAGAGATCCGGCGTCGTCGAGGATCCCGACCAGGAACGTCGTCGCAGCGCCGGTTGACACGCCGCCGACCCAAACGCCAGGGTGCGGCCATGGCCACCTACGTCGGGCTCCTGCGGGCAGTGAACGTCGGGGGACGGACGGTACGGATGGCGGACCTGAGGGCCGGCCTGAGCGAGGCGGGCTTCGCTGACGTGGAGACGCACATCCAGACCGGCAACGTGCGCTTCGCCAGCCGTCACCGCAGCCCGGCCGGCGCGGAGCGGGCCCTCGAGCGCGCCCTGGCCGACGTGTGCGGCTTCGAGGTACCGGCGATCCTGCTCACTCCCGAGGAGCTCGTAGGCATCCACGCGGACGCCGTGGCCGGTGCTGCCCCGCACCCGGCGGTGCGCGGCGAGGTCCGCTACGTGTCGGTGTTCAAGGACGGCGAACAGCCCGAAGGCGCCGACGCGGCTGCGATCGCGGCCTGGGACCGGGCCGGCGAGGGAGGCCGGGTACAGGGCCGTGCGGTGCACGTGTGGATCGACGGCTCGATGCACGAGGCGGCGTTCTTCCGTGCCTTCGCCCGGCCGCTGGCTGCCGGCACCAGCCGGAACCTGCGGGTCATCGCTGCCCTGGCCCAGAAGTGGGGTCGGGCGTCGTGAGCGCCGGCGTCCGTTCCAGGGAGCGCACCGACCGCGAGGTCAGCGTGAGCAGGGCGATGGCGGCGTACGCGACGCCACTCCACACCAGCACCGGCCGGTAGCCGAACGCCTCGCCGAGCGGGCCGTAGAGCAGCTGGCCCACCGGCATGGCCACGAACGAGCCGAGCGCGTCGTAGGAGTAGGCGCGGGAGAGCATCCGGTCCTCGATGTTCTCCTGCATGGCCAGGTTCCACGCCATCGAGAACACCTCGATCCCGGCCCCGGCCACGAAGGCGACCACCACCAGCGCCAGCAGGTGGGGCTCGACGCCGAGGACGATGAACGGCAGCGACATCAGCGAGCAGCCCAGCATGCCCACGAGCAGGGGTCGGCGGAGCCGGATCCGGAGCAGCAGGACGGTCATCAGCAGCAGGCCCGCCGACTCCGCGGACAGCACGAAGCCCCACCCTTGCTCGCCGATCGTGCCGCGAGCCACGGCCGGACCGAGGATGAACCAGGCGCCGTTGTGGATCATGTTCAGGACGCCGAACGAGGGCACGACGACCCACAGCCAGGTGGTGGAGACGAAGAAGGACCAGCCCTCCCGCAGGTCACGGATCGTGCTGCCGGCCTCGGTAGCTCTCTCGCGGGGCGGGAGGGTCACCTTGAGCAGGAGCAGCGCCGCGACCCCCCAGGTGGCCGCGTCCGCGGCCAGCGCCCAGCCCGGCCCGACGGTGACCACGAGCAGCGCGCCCACGGTCGGTCCGATGACGGTCAGACCACCGCGGGACAGCGAGAGCAGGGCGTTGGCCGGCTGGAGATGCTCGCGGGGGACCAGCGAGGGGACCATGCTGGCCATCGCCGGGAACGACATCGCCGAGACCATGCCGTGCACGGCCTCCAGGACGAGGAGCATCCACAGCTCGGCCGTACCGGAGACGACCAGGTAGGCCACGGCGCCCTGGGTGAGTGCCGAGGACACGTTCGAGACCTGGAGGACCAGGGTGCGGGGGAAGCGGTCGGCGATCACCCCGCCGAAGAGTAGGAACAGGATCATCGGGACGGTGTGGGCCGCGAGGACCTGACCGAGGGCGGAGGCGGAGTCGGTGAGGTCGAGGACCGCGAAGGCCAGCGCGATGGTGGCCATCATCTGGCCCAGGGTGTTGACGAAGCGGGAGCCGAAGTACCACGCGAAGTTGGGTTCGGACAGGGGCGCGAAGGAGTCGCGCCACGCCTGGGTCCCGCTCACCGGCTAGGCGAGCAGGACGCCGGCGGCGGCCATCTCGACTAGCGCGGCGCTGGTCGTCCCGGCCGCGACGCCGGCGCAGAGGTCCTGGACCAGCCGGGTCTCGAAACCGGCGCCCACCGCGTCCAGCGCGGTGGCCCGCACGCAGTGGTCGGTGGCCAGGCCGCACACGTCGACCTGCGTGACGTCGCGGCCGTGCAGCCAGCCGGCCAGCGAGGCGCCGTCGTGGTCGCGGCCCTCGAATCCCGAGTACGCCGCCGCCGTCTCCCCCTTGAGGAAGACCGCGTCGAAAGGCTGGGGGTCCAGGTTGGGGTGGAAGGCCTCGCCGTCGGTCCCGACCACGCAGTGGACGGGCCAGCTGTCGGTGAAGTCCGGCTCGTCGGCGAAGTGCGCTCCCGGGTCGACGTGATGGTCGCGGGTGGCCACCACGACGTCGTACGACGGAGCCGCGGGGTCACGACGCGACCAGTGGTGCAGCAGCGTCCCGATCCGGTGTGCCACCTCGGCACCCCCGGCGACGGCCAGGCTGCCGCCCTCGCAGAAGTCGTTCTGCACGTCGACGACGACCAGGGCCCGGGGCATGCCCCCAAACTAGCTGGAGCGGCAACCACTCCAGCACCCGGCGGTTGCCGCTGTCCCAGAAGTCCCACGTGTGTGCCCCGGGGCGTCGACCAGCGGGTCCTCGGTGCCGCAGCCCACGTAGAGCGCGGCCGAAGACCCGAGCCAGGATCCCCGCGCGCTCCGGCCGGTCCAGCACGGCGCCGTCCAGGACGCCGGAGAGGCTGGCCGCAGCCGCGAAGCGCGAGACGACCGCGGGCAGCTCGGTGGCCAGTAGGTCCAGTACCGTTGACCGTGCAGCTCGTCGGCGTAGCAGCTTCGTCCGATCTGCGGCATCACCACGGCCACCGGCCGGTCCCACAGGTAGCGCACCGGCAGCGCCAGGGCTCAGGCCCGCACGAGCTCGGTCGGGATGACCGCCTCGCCCCGGGAGAGCTGGCGGGCCCGGGGGGGAAGCTCCGCGCGGGCACGCAGGTGGCGCTCCCGACCGGCGGTCAGCGGCTCGCGACCCACCACCTCCCCGGCACGGACCAGCGGCACGGAGAGCTCCCGGTCGTTGCCGTCGTCGGCCGGGGCGAGGTTGATCCCGACGAGCTCGGCGCTGGCCGTCCCGTGCTGGTCCCGCCGGCGCAGCGCGTGCTTGTGCCCTCCCACCGAGGTCTTCGCCGTGCTCGCCTTGGCCACGTCCACCATTGTTCCATCCTCGCCCGCCCGGGCCACCAGCTTGTAGACGAACCCGCAGGTCGGGTGGCCGCTGCCGGTGACCAGGGAGGTGCCCACGCCGTAGCCGTCGACGGGGGCGGAGGCCAGCCCGGCGATCGCGAACTCGTCGAGGTCGGAGGTCACGATGATCCGGGTGTCGTGGGCATCGAGGTCGTCGAGCTGGGCGCGGACCTGGTGGGCGAGCAGGCCGAGGTCGCCGGAGTCGATGCGCACCGCCCCCAGCGCGGTGCCGGCCACCTCGACGGCGGTCCGGACCCCTTCGGTGACGTCGTAGGTGTCCACCAGCAGCGTCGTCGACGCACCGAGCGAGGCGACCTGGGCCTGGAAGGCGTCGCGCTCGGTGTCGTGCAAGAGGGTGAAGCTGTGCGCACTGGTGCCGGCGGTGGGGATGCCGTGGCGCTGACCGGCGGCCAGGTTCGAGGTGGCCTCGAAGCCGGCGACGTACGCCGCGCGCGCGGCCGCGACCGCCGCCTGCTCGTGGGTACGGCGCGAACCCATCTCGATGCACGGCCGGTCTCCGGCGGCCAGGGTCATCCGGGAGGCGGCGGAGGCGATGGCCGAGTCGTGGTTGAGGATCGAGAGCAGCAGGGTCTCCAGCACCACCCCCTCGCCGAAGCTGGCCGAGACCATCATCAGCGGCGAGTGGGGGAAGTAGACCTCTCCCTCGGGGTAGCCCGAGACGTCGCCGGTGAACCGGTAGTCGGCGAGCCAGTCCAGGGTCCGGGCGTCGACCACCTCATGTGCGCGCAGGCTGCTCAGCGCCTCGTCGTCGAAGCGGATGGTCTCGATCGCGTCGAGGCAGCGTCCGACCCCGGCCAGGACGCCGTAGCGCCGGCCCGCGGGGAGACGACGGGCGAAGAGCTCGAAGTCGCAGGCCCGGTCCGCGGTCCCGGCCGCGAGGGCGGCCTGGAGCATCGTGAGCTCGTAGTGGTCGGTGAGCAGGGCGACGCCGCCGGAAGGGGTCCACACGCCGGTCAGCCTAGGGCGAGGGCCTCTAGGATGTCCGACGTGTCCGCCCCCAGCCCCGTCGAGACCGAGCGCCCCGAGGAGGTCGTGGTCCTCGACCGGCCGTGGTCGACCGTGGTCTGGAACGACCCGGTCAACCTGATGTCCTACGTCGCCTTCGTCTTCGAGACCTACTTCGGGTACTCGCGCCGCAAGGCCGAGAAGCTGATGATGCAGGTGCACGAGGACGGCCGCTCCACGGTCTCCTCGGGATCCCGCGAGGAGATGGAGCGCGACGTCCAAGCCATGCACGAGCACGGCCTGTGGGCGACGATGGAGAAGATCTGATGGCCGGCGGCTTCGAGGCGCGTCGCGGCGGGGGAGCGCTGGCCACCTTCACCGGCTTCGAGGCCGATCTGCTGCGCTCGCTGGCCTCCCAGATGGTCGAGCTGCTCCGCAACGAGGTGGCGGCGCCGGTCGAGGCCAGCGACCCGCTCGAGCAGCTGCTCGACTTCTCCGGCCCCACATCCGCGCCCGAGGACCCGGTGCTGGCCCGGCTCTTCCCCACCGCCTACCCCGATGACGACGAGGCGGCCGGCGAGTTCCGACGCTTCACCGAGGGCGGCCTGCGTGACGCCAAGGCCCTGGCCGCCGGGCAGCTCATCGACACCCTCGAGGAGGGTGGGCTGCCCGAGCAGCTCAGCGACGACGGGCTGGTCGTGGACGTCGAGCTGCCCGCGACCGCGGCGATGACCTGGCTGCGGGCCTTCACCGACATCCGGCTCGCCCTGGCCACCCGGCTCGGCGTCGAGGAGGGCGATGAGGACTTCTGGCTGACCCTGCCCGAGGAGGACCCCCGTACCCACGTGCACGACATCTTCGAGTGGGTCGGCTACCTCCAGGAGACCCTGGTGCTGGCCCTGTCCCGCCCGGGTCGTCGCTGACCGCGTACCCTCGAGCCGTGCTCACCATCCCCGCGGACATCCGCGACGCCATCGTCGCCCACGCCCGGCGGGACCACCCCGACGAGGCCTGCGGCGTGGTCGCCGGACGCGAGGGGTCCGAGGCCCCCGAGCGCTTCGTGGCCATGGTCAACGCCGCCGCGTCGCCCACGTTCTACGAGTTCGAGCCCACCGACCTGCTGCGGCTCTACCGGGAGATGGACGACCGGGACGAGGAACCGGTGGTGATCTACCACTCGCACACCGCCACCGAGGCCTACCCCTCGCGCACCGACATCGGGCTGGCCCAGGAGCCGAACGCGCACTACGTGCTGGTCAGCACCCGTGAGCACGGGAATAACGACGGCGCTGTGGAGTTCAGGTCCTACAGGATCGTCGACGGCGAGGTCACCGAGGAACAGGTCGACGTCGTGGCCCGGTCCACCGAGTCCTGACCGCACCAGTCCGGTCCCCCCCTGAGCAAGGAGCCATCCGCCATGGCAGTCGAGGTCCGCATCCCGACCATCCTGCGCACCTACACCGACGGCCAGAAGGCCGTCCCGGCCGAGGGGGACACGCTCTCGGCCCTCATCGACGATCTCGAGGATCGGCACCCGGGCCTCAAGGACCGCCTCCTCGAGAACGACGAGCTGCGCCGCTTCGTCAACGTCTACGTCAACGACGAGGACGTCCGCTTCACCGGCGGCCTTGAGACCTCCCTGGGTGACGGCGACCAGGTGACCGTCCTGCCGGCCGTCGCCGGCGGCGCACGCTGACGCTGCGTCCCTGACCCATGCGCTTCGACTCCCTGCTGGACTCGGTCGGCGGCACGCCCCTGGTGGGGATGCCGTCCCTCTCGCCGTCCCCGGACGTCCGGCTGTGGGCCAAGCTCGAGGATCAGAACCCCACCGGGTCGGTCAAGGACCGGGCCGCGCTGGCCATGATCGCGCAGGGCGAGAAGGACGGGCTGCTGCGACCCGGCTGCACCATCTTGGAGCCGACGTCGGGCAACACCGGGATCTCGCTGGCCATGGTGGCCAAGATGCGCGGCTACAAGATGGTGTGCGTGATGCCGGAGAACACCTCGGTCGAGCGTCGCCAGCTGCTCGGCATGTGGGGGGCCGAGATCATCTCCTCCCCGGCCGCGGGCGGCTCGAACGAGGCGGTCCGGGTGGCCAAGGGCATCGCCGAGGAGAACCCCGACTGGGTGATGCTCTACCAGTACGGCAACCCCGCCAACTCCCAGGCGCACTACGAGGGCACCGGTCCGGAGATCCTCGCCGACCTGCCCAGCGTCACCCACTTCGTGGCCGGCCTGGGCACGACCGGGACCCTGATGGGGGTCGGCCGGTTCTTCCGCGAGCACAAGCCGGACGTCCGGATCGTGGCCGCGGAGCCGCGCTACGGCGAGTTGGTCTACGGTTTGCGCAACCTCGACGAGGGCTTCGTCCCCGAGCTCTACGACGCCTCCCTGATCGACGCCCGGTTCTCGGTCGGCCCGCGCGACGCCGTACGCCGGGTCCGCGAGCTGCTGGAGAGCGAGGGCGTCTTCGCGGGCATCTCCACCGGCGCGATCGTGCACGCCGCACTGGCCCAGGCGGCCAAGTCGGCCAAGGCCGGCGAGCGCGCCGACATCGTCTTCGTGGTCTGCGACGGCGGCTGGAAGTACCTGTCCACCGGAGCCTACGAGGGCACCGTGGACGACGCGGAGGAGCGGCTCGAAGGTCAGCTCTGGGCCTGAGGCCCGCACCGACCCGGCTGTCTTCCCATCTCGTGGTCCGTCTGTGCCGCGCGGCGGTGCGCGGGATATCGTCGGGTCCGGACCGACACCCGACCGACCCCCGACTGACCACCCCCCGACTGACCACCGCGAGCCCGGGAGCACCACACGTGCGTGAGATCGTCGTCTTCAGCGGCAGCGCGCACCGTTCGCTCGCCGCCTCCATCTGTTCCGAGCTCGGGGTCGGGCTCTCCTTGGTCGAGCTGACCCGCTTCAGCAACGACTGTCTCCAGGCCCAGCTCCAGGCCAACTGCCGTCAGCGCGACGTCTACATCGTCCAACCGCTGGTGCCGCCGACCCAGGAGCACCTGATGGAGCTCCTGCTGATGATCGACGCGGCCAGGGGCGCCTCGGCAGCGCAGATCACCGCGGTGATGCCGCACTACGCCTACGCCCGGTCGGACAAGAAGGACGCCTCGCGGATCTCGTTGGGCGGTCGGCTCGTGGCCGACATGATCGCGATGGCCGGCGCCACCCGGGTGCTGACGATGACGCTGCACGCGCCCCAGGTGCACGGGTTCTTCTCGGTCCCGGTGGACCACCTGACCGCGCTGGGCGTGCTCGCCGAGCACTTCCGCGGCCGCGACCTGGCGAGCACCGTGGTCGTCTCGCCCGACCTGGGCAACGCGAAGACCGCCACCCAGTTCGCCCGGCTGCTGGGGCTGCCGGTGGCCGCGGGCAGCAAGCAGCGGCTGGCCGACGACCGGGTGGTCATCGACGCCGTGGTCGGCGACGTGGCGGGGCGGCACGCCCTCGTCCTCGACGACGAGATCGCGACCGGCGGGTCCATCGTCGAGCTGCTCGACAAGCTGCAGGAGCTCGGCTGCACCGGCGCGTCGGTCGCCTGCACCCACGGGCTCTTCGTCGGCAAGGCCGTCTCCCGGCTGCGTGACCACCCGATGATCCACGAGGTGGTCACCACCGACACCGTCCCGCCCGCCGCGCACTGGCCCGGCCTCACGGTCCGTTCCGTCGCCGGCCTGTTCGCCGAGGCGATCAACCGAGTGCACGCGGGCGAGTCGATCAGCAGCCTGTTCGACGGGGTGGACCCCACGCTCGGCCCGCCGCAGCCCCGACTCCCGTTCCCGGTCTGAGGAGGCCGAGATGTTCTACGGGCTGGTGCACGGACTGATCGCTCCTGCGGCGACCGCGTTCTGGCGTCCGGTGGTGGAGGGCACCGGGAACGTCCCGGCCACCGGGCCGGTGATCGTGGCCAGCAACCACCTGTCCTTCGCGGACTCGATGGTCATCCCGATCGTCGCCCCCCGACAGGTCGTGTTCCTGGCCAAGGAGGACTACTTCACCGGCACCGGGCTGCGCGGGGCGGCCCAGCGTGGCTGGTTCCGAGGACTGGGCATGATCCCGATCGACCGCGACGACACCAAGGCGGCCATCGCGTCGCTGGACATCGCCCTAGACGTCCTCGGTCGCGGCGAGGCCTTCGGCATCTACCCCGAGGGCACCCGTTCCCGCGACGGCCGGCTCTACCGGGGGCGGACCGGGGTGGCCCACCTCGCCCTGACCTCCGGCGCCCCGGTCGTGCCGGTCGGCGTACAGGGCACCCAGAACCTGCAGCCGGTCGGCACCACCCTGCTCCGGCGCGCCAAGGTCACGGTGCGCTTCGGGGCGCCGCTGGACTTCGCCGGCCGCTACGACGGGGTGCCGCTGGGCCGGGCGAGACGCGAGGTCACCGACGAGGTGATGGCGGCGATCGCCGCCCTGTCGGGCCAGGAGGCGGCCAGCACCTACAACGAGCGTCCCGCCGACCACTGAGCGCGCCTTCGGCCAGGACCGCCTGGCCCACGTCCACCGGCTGGCGGGGTTCACCTCGTTCACCGTGACGGGGGCGCACGTCGTGCTGATCACCGCCGGGTACGCCGGGGCGAGCGTCGTAGCGGTGCCGGGGACGCTGTGGAACCTGGCCTGGACCTACTTCGCGCTGGGGACGTCACCCGTCGGGAGTCCGGCGGCGCCACTGCGTGCCCTGGCCGAGACCGACCACTGCGCGCTCGTGGTGTGGGCCGACGGGTCGACTGCGCTGGTGGGTCCCGTCGTTGCGTGACGAGGGTCGCAGGTGACCTCGGTCGCCGAAGTCGGTGAACCCCGCAAGGATCGCCTAGCCTGGAGCGGTGTCAGACTCGCCCATCGGCATCTTCGACTCCGGCTTCGGTGGACTCACCGTCGCGCGGGCCGTCTTGGACCAGCTGCCGCACGAACCGGTGCTCTACCTCGGGGACACCGCCCGGCAGCCCTACGGCCCCCAGCCGATCGGGGACGTGCGCGAGTACGCGCTGGAGTGCCTGGACCATCTCGTCGACGAGGGTGTCAAGGCCCTGGTCATCGCCTGCAACTCCGCCAGCGCAGCCGTCCTGCGCGACGCGCGGGAGCGGTACCCCGTCCCGGTGGTCGAGGTCATCCATCCGGCCACCCGCCGCGCCGTGGCGGCCAGCCGGACCGGGCAGATCGGCGTGATCTGCACCCGGGCCACCGCAGCGTCGATGGCCTACGACGATGCGTTCACCGCGGCGCCGCACGTCACACTGCACACGCAGGTCTGCCCGCGCTTCGTGGAGTTCGTCGAGGCCGGGGTGACCAGCGGGCCCGACCTGCTCGCCGCCGCGCACGACTACCTCGACCCGCTGACCTCGCAGGGCATCGACGCCCTGATCCTGGGCTGCACCCACTACCCGCTGCTGACCGGGGTCATCTCCTTCGTGCTCGGCGACCAGGTCACCCTGGTCTCCAGTGCGGAGGAGACGGCCAAGGACGTCTACAAGCTGCTCGTCCGGCTCGGGCTGGAGCGCGACCCCGCGCTGAGCGCTCCCGAGCACCGGTTCCTTACCACCGGTCAGCCCGCGGACTTCGCGCCCATCGGACGTCGCTTCCTCGGCCCTGAGCTGGTCTCGGTGCTGCAGCTCGCGCGGGCCGCCCAGTGGGCCGGGGCGCGCGGATGAGGCTCACCGTCGTCGGATGCTCCGGGTCGTACCCCGGGCCCACCTCTCCGGCCAGCTGCTACCTGCTCGAGGCCGAGCACCAGGGACGCACCTGGCGGCTCCTGCTCGACCTGGGCAGCGGCGCCCTCGGGGCGCTGCACCACTACGCCGACCCGCTGGACGTGGACGGGATCGTCCTGTCCCACCTCCACCCCGACCACTGCGCCGACCTCAACGGCCTCTACGTGATCTGGAAGTACCACCCCGACGGAGCCCGGCCTCCGATCCCGGTGTGGGGTCCCCGAGGCGTGGCCAAGCACGCCGCCCGGGCCTACGGGCTGCCCCGGGACCCGGGGATGACCCAGGAGTTCGACTTCCACGAGTACGACGAGGAGCCCATCGCGCTGGGGCCGTTCACGGTCCGGGCCGCCCGGGTGGTGCACCCCGGTCGGGCCTACGCGCTGCGGGTGGCCGCGGATGGCGCCACCGTGACCTACTCCGGCGACACCGCGCCGTGCCCCGCCCTGGTCGAGCTGGCCCGGGGCACCGACCTGCTGCTGGCCGAGGCTGCCTTCCGCGACAGCGAGGAGAACCCGCCCGACCTGCACCTGACCGGCTCGGACGCCGGCCGGACCGCGGCGCAGTCGGGCGCGGGCCGTCTGGTCGTCACGCACGTCGCTCCCTGGCACGATCCCAGGATCGCCGAGGAGGAGGCCCGGTCGGCCTACGACGGGCCTCTCGACCTCGCCGAGTGCGGCCGCACCTTTAGGGTCGAGGCATGACACGCGCAGACGGACGACGACCCGACGAGCTCCGACCGATCACCATCACCCGCAACTGGCTCGACCACGCGGCCGGCTCGGTCCTGGTCGAGTTCGGGGGCACCCGCGTGCTCTGCGCCGCCTCCGCGTCCGAGGGAGTCCCCCGCTGGCGCAAGGGGTCCGGCCTGGGCTGGGTCACGGCGGAGTACGCCATGCTCCCGGCCTCCACGAACACCCGCTCGGACCGCGAGTCGGTCAAGGGCCGGATCGGCGGACGCACCCACGAGATCTCCCGGCTGGTCGGCCGCTCGCTGCGCGCGGTGATCGACTACAAGGCGCTGGGCGAGAACACGATCGTCCTCGACTGCGACGTCCTCCAGGCCGACGGCGGCACGCGCACCGCCTCCATCACCGGCGCCTACGTGGCCCTGGCCGACGCCTGCGCCCACCTGCGCGAGAAGGGCGCACTGGCCGGCGAGCCGCTGACCGGGTCGGTGGCGGCGGTCTCGGTCGGCATCATCGACGGCGAGCCCCGGCTCGACCTGCCCTACGAGGAGGACGTGCGCGCCGACACGGACATGAACGTGGTGATGACCGGCGAGGGCACCTACGTGGAGATCCAGGGCACCGCGGAGGCGGCCCCCTTCGATCGTCAGCTCCTCGACGCGCTGCTCGGTCTGGCCGAGCAGGGCTGCGCGGATCTGACCCGCCTCCAGCGTGAGGCCCTCGCGGGTGGCTGAGGCCCCCCGGGTCTTCCTGGCCTCGCGCAACGCCAAGAAGCTGGCCGAGATGAGTCGGATCCTCTCTGAGCACCTGCCCGGCATCGAGGTGCTCGGGCTCGACGACGTGCCGTCCTACGACGAGCCGGTCGAGACCGAGCCCACCTTCTTGGGCAACGCGCTGATCAAGGCGCGAGCCGGCGTGGAGGCGACCGGGCTGCCCTCGCTGGCCGACGACTCGGGCCTGTGCGTCGACGCACTGAACGGCATGCCCGGCGTCCTGTCCGCCCGCTGGTCGGGCGCCGCGGCCCCCGCTGAGCGCGACCAGGCCAACAACGCCCTGCTGCTGGCCCAGCTCAGCGACGTCCCCGAGGCTCGACGTGGCGCCCACTTCACCTGCGCGGTGGCCTTCGTCCACCCCGGCGGCGACGAGGTCGTGCACGGCACCATGACCGGCCGGATCATCGGCCGGGCGCGGGGCGAGGGTGGGTTCGGCTACGACTCGGTCTTCGTCGCCGACGGGCACGATCGGACTTCCGCCGAGCTCAGCGTGGCCGAGAAGGACGCCATCTCCCACCGCGGCCAGGCCCTGCGCGAGATCGGTCCCCGGGTGGCCGCTGCCCTCACCGCGGCTCCGTAGGCTGCAGACATGAGCGAGTACCAGCTGACCTCCTGGCGGGACCTGCCCTCAATGGTCGTCGCCCGCGACAGCGAGGACCGGGCCAAGGTCCTGCTCCCCGGGCGCTTCCAGGCGGCCATCGACGAGGCGGCGATGCGCCTGGGCGAGGTCGGGTCGGAGGACTACCTGGCGGGCTGGACGCGCGGCGACTGGACCGGGACCGAGGGGGCGCCGTCGGAGGCCGCGGCTCGGGTGGCCACAGAGCTGGACGCGCAGTGGCCCCCCGACCGGGTCCTCGCCTACCTCGACGGCCTCGGCCCGCGGGGGCCGGAGTGAACCGCCTCGAGGTCGCGCTCGAGGGCGACGTACGCCCGGTCCTGCTCGACGGGGGGATGGGCACGCTGCTCCAGGAGCGCGGTCTGGACGACGGCGAGCCGGGGGAGCGGTGGAACCTCGAGCGGCCCGACCAGGTCGCGGCCGCCCACGAGGCGTACGCCCGGGCCGGGGCGAGGATCCTGACCACCAACACCTTCGGGGGGACCGAGCCCCGGCTGGTCATGCACGGGCTGGAGGACCAGCTGCACGCGATCAACGCGGCCGCCGCCTCGATCGCCCGTGAGGTGGCCTCGGCTCACGGCCTCCTGGTCGCGGGCGACCTCGGCCCCAGCGGCGAGCTGATGGCGCCGCTGGGCACGATGGACCCCGAGCAGGCCGAGGCGTTCTTCGCTACCCAGCTGCGCGGCCTGAGCGAGGGTGGCATCGACCTGGTCCTGATCGAGACGATGAGCGACCTGGCCGAAGTGGATGCCGCCCTCGCCGCGGCGCGGGCGGTGGCGCCGGACCTGCCGGTGGTCGCGACCCTCAGCTTCGACACCAACCTGAGGACCATGATGGGGGTGCGTCCCGGCGACGCGGTGCGCCGGCTGGCGGAGCTCGGCGTCGACGCGGTCGGCGCCAACTGCGGCCGCGGCCCCGCGGAGATGGAGACCATCGCCGCCGAGCTCGTCGAGGCGCGGACCCGGGGTGTGTGGATCGCGGCTCAGTCCAACGCGGGCCTGCCCCGCCTGGTCGGCGACCGCTTCGAGTACGATGCCGGCCCCCAGGCGATGGCGGCGCACGCCACCGTCCTCGGGGAGCTCGGCGTCGACCTGATCGGTGGCTGCTGCGGGTCGACCCCCGAGCACGTCGCCGCCATGGGCGCCGCGCTCAGATCGTGATGACGACCTTGCCCGCGGGGTGTCCGGCCTCGGAGAGCCGGTGCGCGTCGGCGACCTGGTCCAGGGTGAAGGTCTCGGCCACCGTGACGCTGAGCCGTCCCGCGTCGACCAGCGCGGTGAGCGCGGCCAGGTTGTCCCGGTCGGGGCGCACGAACACGTAGTGCCCGCCGAGCTCGGCCACCTTCTCGGCGTCGACGACCGAGGCGACCCGCGAGGTGTCCTTGACCTGGCCGGGTACGTCGGCCAGGGTGTCGCCGCCGACAAGGTCGAGCACGGCGTCCACCGGACCGCCGACGGAGCCCAGCTGCTCGGAGATCGGTCCCGCGGAGTAGTCGAGGACCTCGTGGGCCCCCAGCGAGCGGAGCCACCCGTGGTTGGCCGGGCTGGCCGTGCCGATCACGTGGGCGCCCAGAGCCGCCGCGATCTGGACCGCGAGATGGCCGACACCGCCGGAGGCGGCGTGCACGAGCACCCGGTCGTCGGGCTGCACCTCGAGCTCCTCGACCAGCGCCTGGTAGGCGGTCAGACCGGCCAGCGGAAGCGCGGCCGCCTCGGCGAAGGAGAGGCCGGCGGGCTTGAGGGCGACGGTCCGCTCAGGCGCGGGCACCAGCTCGGCGGTGGTACCGAAGGAGACGTCGTCGCGCCGCACATAGCCGAACACCTCGTCGCCGACCTTCAGCCCGGTCCGCACGGCGGGTCCGACGGCTTCGACGACCCCGGCGACGTCCCAGCCCGGGATCACCGGGAGGTGGTGGGGGAAGGCACCCTGGAGGTAGCCCTCGCGGACCTTCCAGTCGACCGGGTTGACGCTGGTCGCGCGGGCCCGGACCAGGACGGTGTCGGGGCCGACCGGCGGTCGTTGACCTCGCGGACGACGAGCTGGTCGGCTCCACCGAACTGGTCGTAGATCGCTGCGCGCATGAGGGGGCCTCTCGAGGGGAGTCAGGGAACATCGGTTCCAACACGTGGTCGGCAGACGATGTTCCGCGAGGGGTGCGCCCGAAGAGATTCGAACTCTCACTGGCCAGGACCTACACCTGGTGCCTCTGCCGTTGGGCTACGGGCGCCTGCACGGGGCCTGGCCAGTCTAGGAGCCGAACCCCTACCCGACCCCCACCCCGCCGAGTCGGTGCCGGCGGTACGGCGTACTCCCCACGGAGAACTGCCGCTCCCCACGGATAATTCACCCTCGGGAGCTGCAGTTCTCCTTCATACCCTGGGAAACTTCCTCAGGCGGGGAGGGCGAGGTCCCGGCGGAGCTTGCTCACGTGGCCGGTGGCCTTGACGTTGTACTGCGCGAGGGTGACGACGCCCTCGGCGTCGACGACCACCGTGGAGCGGATGACGCCCTCGACGACCTTGCCGTAGAGCTTCTTCTCGCCGTAGGCGCCCCACGCGGCCAGCACCGACCGATCCGGGTCGGAGAGGAGCGTGATCCCCAGCGAGTCGCGCTCGCGGAACTGGGCCAGCTTCGCCGGTGAGTCCGGGGAGACGCCGAGGACCCGGTAGCCGGCCGCACCGAGGGAGTCCAACGACTCGGTGAAGTCGCAGGCCTGGGTGGTGCAGCCGGGGGTCATCGCCGCCGGGTAAAAGTAGACGATCACCTTCTCGCCGCGCAGCCCCGAGAGCGTGACCTCCTCGCCGGTGTCGCTGGAGAGGGTGAAGTCAGGCGCGGTGTCGCCCGGAGCCAGCCGGGAGCCCTGCTCGTGCTCGGTCATGGAGCCTCTCTTTCCTCGTCTCGCCCATCTGGGCGGATCCTTATTGCGAAAGATGTGCAATAGCTTCGTGTTACCAGCGAGCCGGCGGACGCCGGCCAGGATCGCGGAGGTCCCACGTGCACGTCCCAGACGGTGTTCCCAACGTACCGACTTCGCTGGCCACCGGCGGGGTGGCCCTGGACCGGGGTGCTCTGTCTCTCGGTGGTCCTGATGGGGCTCCCGTCCCTCGAGGGGGTCACCGTGACCATGCTGGCCTGGCACCTACTCATGGGGGTAGCCGAGGCCGCGATCAGCTTCCGCCCGCGTGCGGTCGTGCTCTGTGACGGGGTGATCGTCGCGGACGGCTCGACGTACGACGTGCTCACCGACCGCGATCTGATGGTCGCCCACCGTCTGGAGCTGCCCGACGGCTTCGACCCGCGCGCGCTGGTCGACCGGTCCGATGGGTAGGGTTGACGCCGACACCCACACGACGGGTACGCACTACGGGCAGCAGGAGTGACGACGTGGCCAAGGCCGAGAACCTCGACTCGCTCGAGAAGGACATCGAGGCGACCCGCGAACGGCTCGCCGGGACGATCGACCAGCTGGTCCATCGGGCCAGCCCCAAGACGATCGCCCGCCGCGAGGTGGCCGGGGTCAAGGCGGTCTACGTCGACGCGCAGGGCCGCCCCCGCACGGACAACATGCTGAAGACGGCCGGGGCCGTGGTCGGGCTCGCCGTGGTCATGCTCGTCCTGCGCCGCGTCACCCGATGACCCGCGGATGACCGAGAAGACCCCCATCGCGATGCTGCACGACCGGGTGCTGGTCTCGGCCGACGCGGCGGGGGAGCGGCGCTCCAGCGGGGGCATCGTGATCCCGGCGACCGCGGCGATGGGCGGCAAGCGGCTGTCCTGGGCCCGGGTTGCCGCCACCGGTCCGCACGTGCGGACCGTCGAGGTGGGGGACCGGGTGCTCTTCGACCCCGAGGACAAGGGGGAGGTCGAGGTGAACGCGGAGACCTACCTGCTGATCCGCGAACGCGACCTGCACGCCGTGGCCGCGGACCGGCTCGGCGAGGACCAGACCGGCCTGTACCTCTAGGGTCCGCCCGGGTCCCCGGGCTGTCCGGGGCCAGGCTCGGTGGCGTCGGGCGTCCGGGCCCGGCGGTTGCTGGCCGAGAGGGCCACGAACATCGCGACCAGTACGACCAGGATCACGGTGCTGAGCACGGCGAGAAGTACGGCCAGGTTCATCGGACCTCCACCTGAGCGACGACGAAGTCCGAGGAGTGCTCCTCGATCTCGACCACGCCGGGCTGCTCGAAGACCAGCTCGTGGGTCGTCTTCCCGGCCTCGAAGGCGATCTCCTGCTCGGGGGTGGAGTGCACGTGCAGCTCGCCCTCGCGGTCGGAGTCGATGACCACGGTGAGCGCGGTGCCGACCTCGGCGTCGAACCGGGCCCCGTTGGGAGTGATGGTCTCGCCCGTGACGGTGACCTCCAGCGTGGTCGAGGTGGGCCCCTGCGAGGAGCCGGAACAGGCGGACAGCGCCACCACCCCGGCGAGCAGGAGGCCGGTGGGACGTACGGCGGACATGGGGTCCTCTCGGGTCGGGCATCGGTGGCGACCATTGTGCCGGGTACCGGTCGGGTCCCGGATGGTGACCAGCGAGACCACGAGCAGCAGCACACAGCCGCTGGTCCCGGTGCATCCCGAGGCGGTCGAGCACGACCCGTCTTCGCTGCGCTGGGTGATGGCCCCCGACACGCTGTCCTTCGTCGGCCTACGTCGGACCTGAGCCGCCCTCGGGTCGCAGCCGCTCGTCGAGGAAGGCGAGCACGCGGTCCACGCCCTCCTGCTGCCGGTGCACGGTCAGGGTGCTGTGGCCCTTGCCGGCGAACTCGACGGCGATGAAGGCGTCCCCGAGGTGCTCGCGCAGGGTCGTGAACCGGCTCCCCACCGCCGGGTCGTCGCCGTAGCGCAGACCCAGGACGGCGCAGCCGGCCGCCGCGCGCCGCTGAACCGTGGCCAGGTCCGCCGGGCTGAGGTTCAGGTCGGCGCCGCGCCGCGTCCCGACCGGGAAGGGCAGGCTCGGCTGGGCCAGCACGGGGGCGGCCACGGACTCGTCGACCATCATGGCCAGCGCGAAGCCGCCGGTGAAGCACATCCCCAGGGCGCCGACCCCGGGGCCGCCGAGCTCGTCGTGCAGCTCGCGGGCGAGCGACCGCAACCAGGTGGCGACCGGGCTGGTCCGCCCCGCGCGCAGCGTGAGGAACTCCTTGCTGACGCAGAGCCGGGGCAGCACGCCGGCGACCGCCCCCACCGACATCGGCTGCCCGGCGCGGCCGAACAGGTGCGGCAGGACCACGGTGAAGCCCGCGGCGACGACCTCCTCGCCGAAGGCGATCACCTCGGTGGTCAGGCCGGGGATCTCGTGGACGACCACGACGCCCGGACCGGTGCCCTTTCGGTAGGTGTCGTGCTCCGTCCCGTCCGCGTAGTGCGTGCCGCGAGTCCAGCCGTCCAGGGCGCTCATGGGTGTCATCGTGCCGCATGTCGGCCCGCGGCGCGGCCGGCGCCTCGCGAGACGTGGCCGAGGGTTTGTCCCCCAAAGCGTAACTGTTCAGGTCGAGCTGGCCTGGTGACTTATGCGCCCGCGCTGATTGCTGGGATCCAGGGATGGCCGGTGAACAGGTCCCTGAGTATGTCCATCGCGCTCTGCTCGTGTTTGCGGGCGGTGCTGAGGTAGGAGCGGA
>JBBPYL010000060.1:0-79837 GCA_038199935.1 Propionibacteriales bacterium
CGACCCGGCCGAACCCGCGTCGCGTCCTAGGCTTGCTCAAGATCTTTTGTCACATCAGTATCGCTTTTCGGGGAATAGTCGGGGAATATAGACGGCATCTCTTGTCCAACACTGTCCTGACTTGTCCTCGGCCTCCATGGCCTCTGACCTGCGAGTTTACAGCGAAACTGGACGACGCACGAGGTCCCGTGGTAGCTCCGTTCTCAAATGTTCAAACCCAGTATCGCCCACCAGTAGCAAACAGCCCCACCATCATCACTGCGGAAACGCGAAAATTGCGGGTTGTTCAGCTTCGGTTTGCGCCCGATACGTGTCCGCCGGTTCAGCGTGGCCAACGACTAGCGGTGACCGCTCCAAACCGGCGCAGGTACGCGGAGGCCATCGTGTACGCCAAGATCGGCCGTCGTTGATGCGCCAATGGGCAGTGCGCCTGAACACCGAAACGGCACGGCCGCAGCGTCTCAAGGCTGCGACACTTCCTCAACGCGCAGGTCAACGCGCACACCTCGGCCAAGTGGCCCGCCGACCAGTTCAGCGACACGGTGATGAGGGGGTACCCCGTCACCACGACGCCGAGTCCCCTTCCACACCGACCGTTATCAACCTTGAGGTTGACAACGGTCGGCGTCATTGCGTACGGTGCTGCTCAACCATTCAGTTGAGCAAGGAGCGACGCCATGGCCGACCAGCTGTCCCGGGTCTTCCAGGCACTCGCAGACCCGACCCGGCGAGACATGGTGGCCAGGCTGGCTACCGCCGACGCGACCGTCGGTGAGCTCGCGGCACCGTACGACGTCAGCCTGCAGGCCGTCTCGAAGAACCTCAAGGTGCTCGAGGGGGCCGGGCTGGTGACCCGGTCGCGCGACGCCCAGCGTCGCCCCGTGCACCTCGAGGCGGAGGTGTTCGACCTGATGACCAAGTGGATCGAGCGGTACCAGCGGGAGGCCGAGGAGCGGTTCCAACGCCTCGACGCCCTGCTGGCCCGGATGGACGACGAAGTGAACGACCAACCCGACGACGAAGGAGCAGCATCATGAACGCCACGACGAAGAACCAGACCGAGATCATCGTGCCCGAGGGGCTGCCGATCATCGAGCTCAACCGGGAGTTCGACGCGCCTGTCGACCGGCTGTTCAAGGCGTGGGTCGACCCGGACCTGTTCGCCCAGTGGGTCGGACCGCGCAGCCTCGACACCCGCATCGACGAGTGGAGCTGCAACACCGGCGGCCGCTACCAGTACGCCTCAGTGCGCGGGGATGAGGAGTACGGCTTCTACGGGTCCTTCCACGAGGTGCGGGAGAACGAACGGATCGTGCAGACGTTCACCTTCGCCGGAGAGCCGGACGGGGTGGCACTGGAGATCATGACCTTCGAGTCGCAGCCCGACGGCCGCTCTCGCATCCACTCGGTCTCGATCGGCGAGTCGGTCGAGGGCCGCGACGCGATGGTGGCGTCGGGCATGGAGACGGGCATCGTCGAGGGCTTCGAGAAGCTCGATGAGCTGGTCGCGCGATGACGCGGGACGAGGAGCACCGCCGAGTCGCAGGCGGCTTCACCGACCGAGTGCTCGCTACGATGGACTGGGACGCACCGGCGCCGGTCGAGAACTGGCTCGCGCGCGACGTGGTCCGGCACCTGGTCGAGTGGTTCCCGTCGTTCCTCGAGGCCGGCGCCGGCGTCACTTTGGAGCGCGGGCCTTCGGTTGACGAGGACCCGGTGGCGGCGTGGCGAGTGCACTCGGACGCCGTACAACGGCTGCTCGACGACCCAACGACCGCGACCAAGGTGCTCACCAACCCGCACATTGGCGAGGTGCCGCTGGACGAGGCGGTCGACCGCTTCTACATCAGCGACGTGTTCATGCACACCTGGGACCTGGCGCGCGCGACCGGCCAGGACGAGGCCCTCGATCCCGACAAGTGTGCGGAGCTGCTGGCCGGCATGGAACCGATCGAGGACCTCATCCGCGCCAGCGGCCAGTACGGGCCGCGGGTGGAGGTCCCCGAGGGGGCCGACGTACAGACGCGCATGCTGGGATTCATCGGGAGGAACCCGTTGTCCGTAGGGTGACCGGGCATGAAGATTCTGGTCACCGGCGGCGCCGGCTACATCGGATCGCCGAGGAGCACCCGACCTCGACGCGATGATCCGCAAGGCCCCGCGGACACGTGGTGCCCGAGCCCGTGGCCCTGCCCTACGAGCACTACCGCAACAACACTGCCACGTCGCTCAACCTGTTCGACGAGCTCATAATGTCGGGCTGAGCCGGGTGCTGTTCTCCAGTTGCGCGAGCCTCTACGCCACCAAGGACGGCGGGCAGGAAGATTGCGCCTGACCGCACCAGCCACTCAGACCGCGTAACCCGACGTGTCACCCGATCCCAAGACTCCCCTGCGATCACAGGACAACCCTGACAACCGCCCGGTGACTCGAAAGCGATTCCCCGGACACGCCGGGAGGAGTCGCATCGACTGCGCCCGGATGGCCCTGTCAGGCGCGAAGGAGCGTACGCGTCCAGACCTCGGTGAGGAGGTGTGAGAAATCCTCCGGGCTGATCCCTCGCGAAGCCAGCAGCGTGTAGTACTCGGCGCTGTTCATCGACCACACGAGCTCCGCGACCTGGTGGTCACTTAGATCGTCCCTCACCTCCCCGGTCACCCGCAGGTCCGCGGCGAAGAGCAGCATGTTCGCCGCCCGTCGCTCCGAGATCGACTCGCACATCGCGCGGCACTGCGGGTCCGTGAAGCCCGCTTCTCGAAGGGCGATCATCAACGGCGTCGTTGTGGGGAGAACGGCACCGAGCGCTGTGGCGTAGATCTCGATCTTCGCCCGGGCGGTCGTCGCCGATCGGATCGCCTGGACATAGTCACGTTCTGCAGCGGGCAGGGGCTCCGGACCCGAGGCCAGGGTCATGTCGTGTACGGCGAGCAGCAGCTGCGGCTTTCGCCCGACTGTCGCGTACACCGTGTCCACCGAGACCCGGGCGGCTCGTGCGATCTGGGCGACGGACGTGTCGGCGTACCCCCCGATTGTGAACAGGCGATGCGCCTCGGCCAGGACGCGGAGCCTGGTGGTTTCGGCGGCCGCCCGCCTGGCCGGAGAGTCGTAGGCACGACTCTTGCCGTCAACGGTCACGAGGGCTACGTTAGCAGTATTCGTCCGAAGCCTGTTCGGACGAATTACGGGAGGTCTGATGACGACCGAATCGACGGGCTCGGGCGCTGTCATGCGTGAACCGGGAACGGGTCGAGGGACCTGGGCGATGGCCTCCCTCTTCGAGCATGTGCTGGAGTCCTCGGAGTCCGAGGGCAAGCTCGGTGTCGCCGTGGTGACCCAGCCGCCAGGAGTGGCGACACCGCTACACCGGCACAGCAGGGAAGCGGAGGCCTTCTTCGTCCTGGACGGCCGGCTCAGCTACCGCGCGGCCGACGAGCAGTTCGAGCTGTACGAGGGCTGCTTCATCTACCTCCCACAGAACGTGCCTCACGCATTCCGGATTCGAGGCGAGGGGCCAGCCCGCATTCTCGCTCTCACCGTTCCTGGGGGATTGCTGAACCTCTACGACGAGGTCGGGATCCCGGCGACCGAGATGCGACTGCCGGGACCGGATGGCCTTGCCCCCGACGTAGAGATCCCGAGATGGGCCGAGGTCGGGCCCCGCTACGGGCTCGAGGTTGTCGGCCCTCCCATCCCGGAGTAGCCCAGCGCTATCCGCGCGGCAGCGAACACGGCCGTGACGCTTCGACAACGACGTCGTCACGTACCGTCCCGTCATGGCGACACAGACGCAACGGACGACCGGCGGCGCCGAGCGTGCGGTCATGAAGCTCGTGGACCGGGCGCTCGAGTTCCAGGCCCCGTTGGTGCGGGGGCACGTGGCGCGGATCAGGAGTCGTCACCCCGGGGTGGATAGTGCGGCGGTCATCACGCGTCTCAACACCGAGTTGCGCACCGCGACCATCAGCTCTGGAGCCGCTGTCGGTGGATCCGCTGCGGCACCCGGGGTCGGGACGGGAGCCGCGCTCGCCGCCCTGTCGGCCGGCGAAGCGGTGGGATTCATGAACGCGACCGCCCTGTACGTGCTTGCCGGCGCCGAGGTTCACGGAATGGCGCTGCGCGACATCGAGCGGCGTCGCGCCCTCCTGCTGGCCATCATGCTCGGCGACGCCGGAGCGAAGTCCGTCGCTCAGGTCGCGGAAAGGACCGGACAGCACTGGGCGAAGGGGCTCGTGAACGCCATCCCGATGTCGAAGATCCACACGATCAACAAGATCCTGGGGCCCAACTTCGTGACGAAGTACGGCACGACCCGTGGCGTTCTGGTTCTTGGTCGAGTGGTTCCCTTCGGCGTGGGGGCGGCGATCGGCGGCGCCGCGAACGCCGTGTTCAGCCAGGGGGTCATCAAGGCCTCGAACGTGGCCTTCGGCCCACCGCCGGCCTCGGACTCCGCACAAGCCGTGACGCCGTGACGCCTCAGGAGATCCCCAGGCGACTCGCTACCTGGTCACCGCCGACGCTCCGCACCAACTCGGGGTCGCCGACCACGACCAGCATGTCAGTCGCCCGGGACATCCCGACGTAGAGCCGCTCCCGCGCGCGGTCCCGCTCCGCCCGTTCGTTCAGGCACAGCACGACCACCCGCCGTTCGAGCCCCTTGCTGCCCAAGACATGTCCGTAGAAGACGTCGTCGCCGTCCCAGAAGCTGCGCCAGTAGCCGACCTGCCCGTGCCGGTCGGTCTGCGCCTGCTGTTCGGGGTGCCGGTGACCGGTGGTCAGCAGACAGATGTTCTCGGGTCGCCAGCCGTCGTTGATCAGCGCGTCCACCTCGTCGTCGGCCGCCTCCACCGCGGTCTCGGCGCTGGCAGGCACGAAGCGGACCTCGGGGCCGTCACCGCCGCGGGCGTACATCCGGCTCGGCGCCAGCGGCCCGAAGCAGTTGTGGATCTGCCGGGTGTTGCGCAGGTTGTGGTCGAGCACCAGCGGAACGAGCTCCACCGGAGGACGGCCGAAGCGAGCGAAGATCCGTTGGTTCTCGTCCGAGTAGACGAACAGGCCGCCCTCGACCTCGTCGCGCAACGACTTCAGGACGGGCCGCCACCACGAGTCGGCGAAGTCCTGGGCCTCGTCGACGATGACCGCGTCGTACTTGTGCTTCTCAGACAGCCCTTCGGCGAGGTCGCCCATCAGCGCGGGCAGGGTCTCCTCCCAGAACGCGCTGTCCTCCCGGTCGCCGTCCTGGGCACCCCACTGCCGGCCGAAGTCGTGGAAGGTTCCGACGAAGGCCGGTCGGTGCCTGCGCGGCCAACCGGAGACCTCGCGCCTGAGGTACTCCGCCAGCCCGATCGAGTAGCAGATCAGGGCCACGCGCTGCGCCGTGCGCTCGGCCGTCCCCCGCGACAGCTCCTTGGCCTGCTGCAGCGCTAGGACGGTCTTGCCGCTGCCGGCTCCCCCGCGCACCTCGACGCGATGGAGCAGCCGCGTCACCTTCAGCAGCGTGGCTTGCTCCTGGGTGAGCCGATCGGCCTCGGCCGCCCGGTCCTCGGAGTCGGCGTTCACGTCGTAGGAGGTGTGCAGCCGACCCGAGAGGATCTCGACGATCAGCTCCACCTCGTCGTACGTCGGTGCCGCCTTGCCCTGCCAGGAGCGCGTGGCGTTGGCCACGAGCCGATCGCCGAGGTCGGCCTGATCGGTCCGGTCGTGCAACGCCCAGCGCGGACAATCCGGCGCCTCGGCGTCGGCCGCGAAGGACGCGTACGGCGTCACGACCGCATGCCCCCAGGCGACGTGCGTACGGTGCTGCCACCGCGGGTCCCGGGTGACGTAGTCGCGGATCGCGTACTTCGTGGTGCGGACCTGCGTCACCGGATCGATCCGCACGTCCTGGCCCCGACGGGTCTGCCTCCACCCGCCCTCGTCGTGCCATACGCTGCCGCCTTTGACCTCGACCACCAGAGCACCGATGTCCGGCATCAGGACGACGAGGTCGGCCTCGTGGTCCTTGACCTCGTCGGTCAGCCGCAGGTTCGCGATCAGGACGTCCTCGGGGCGCAGGCCCCTGCGAAGCCGGTCCCAGACCTCGCGCTCCGAGGTCGTGGTGAAGGTCGGTTCCTCCGGTATCAGCCGCACCATGTCCGGCACCCTGCCATCTCCGGCCAGACCGCGCACGGGGGAGGACGCTCGAAACCCGCCACCACGACGGGCACAGGACTCCGGTGGGACCTATATCAGCGGATCAGGCAGAAGGGGTGCCCGGCCGGGTCGAGGTAGACCCGGAAGCCGCCGTTCTCCGAGGGCTGGTGGTCGTGCGGTCGGGCCCCGAGCGCCAGAACTCCGGGCTCGGCCGCCTCGATGTCGCCGACGGAGAAGTCGAGGTGGAACTGCTGCGGGTGCGCTCCGCCGGGCCAGGTCGGCGCGACCCAGTCGTCGATCTGCTGGAACGCCAGGGTGGGCCGGCCGTCCGGGTTCTCCGGGCTGATGCCACCACCCGGCGGGACGAGGTTGGCCCACGCCGCGTCCGCCCCCTCCTCCACCGACCAGCCGAGAAGCTCGGAGTAGAAGGTGGCCAGCGCCAGCGCGTCGGGGCAGTCCACGACGATCAGATCGAGGACGGGGCGCGGTCGGCTACGGGGGTCGGTGTCCGGAAGGGTCATGACGCCACGCTAGGTCACATTGCGGTCGATCTACCGCCGGTTCATGAGGCAAGCCCGGTGTCCCCCGGAAGGCGTAGCCTCAGCCAGATGAGTACGACCCCCTGGGCGCTGCGGGACTGTCGGCGCCGCGTCGACACCGCCGGGGGGAGGATGCTCTGAGATGCCTCGGCCCGTGTGGGACTGCGCGTACTGCGGCCAGACCGGCAAGCTGCCGCCCGGCTGGAGCCCGGAGGGCTACCCGTGCCCCGACTGCGGCGAGCCGGTCGTCGTCCGGTGAGTCCCTCGCGGGCGCCCGTCCCCACCGTCCATCCGGTGCGTCCAGACCACCCCCGAAGAGCCCGGATCGCGCCCAGCAGCGAGCGTCACCGGGCCGCCGGCCCGGCCGATGTGGTGAGCGGCCGTGCACCGGGCGTCTAAGGTCGTCAGTGTGCCCACCTTTAACGACGTCAGCCACGACCACGTGCTCCAAGCCATCGCCGAGTACGACGAGCGCGGCGCCGACGACTTCCTGGAGCACTACGGCTTCGGCAGCGTACGGGAGCACCTCCTGTGGCACGAGGAGAAGAGCTACGACGCCAAGGCGATCCTCGGGGTCGCACACCAGTACGCCACCGGCGACCTGGCCGGCAGCGACGAGGTCCGCGGCGGGGAGGACGGTGCCGCCAAGACGCTGCGCGAGATCGGCTTCGACGTGAGCGCCGACGAGGCCATCGACCCCGACGCGCCGGCCGCCAAGGCCTGGCGGGACATCTCCGAGGTGGGAGTCGACGCCGCGCACACCGAGTGGGCCGAGGCCGCCCGCGAGGTCCTCCTGGTCACCGCGAGCCGCTACCACGCGGTGATCTCCTCCAAGGAGGTCGCCACCGAGGTCCAGGAACGGACCGGAATCCGCACCAAGCAGCTCATGCACCACTGGATCGGCAGCGTGCTGGGCAAGGTGTCGGCCACCTGCGCCGCCAACGACGAGCCGCTGCTCCCCTCCCTGTGCGTCAACACCGCCGGCAGCGTCGGCGACGCGTACGCCGTGGCGGTCGGGGCCGCCACCGGCGAGAAGCCCGACGACGGCGACGACCACGCGGCACAGGAGCGGCTGAAGTGCTACCGACACTTCGGCGCCAACGACCTCCCCTCCGACGGCGGGGTGCCGGCGCTGACCCGCAAGCTCGCCGCCACCCGTGGCCGCGCCCGGCAGACCCTGGCCGCCGAACGTCCCGTCCCGCTGTGCCCGACCTGCCACACCCAGGTCCCCGGCACCGGGATCTGCGACTTCTGCGACTGAGCCGCTCAGCCTTTCTTCCTCGGCGGCAGCGGGAAGAAGGCGCTGGTCCGCTCGACGTAGTCGGCGTACTCCGGCTTCTCCTCGCTGAGGTTCTTCTCGGTCAGCGCCGAGCCGGTCTTGGCGATGATCGTGTAGGTCATCAGCGCTGGGCCGACCGCGCTGAGTAGGCCGGGCCACGACGCCGCGGCGACCAGCCAGATGCCCCACCAGTTGGCCACGTCACCGAAGTAGTTCGGGTGCCGGGTGTAGCGCCATAGTCCCTGGTCCATCACCTCGCTGCTGTCCGGGTCGGCCTTGAACCTCTCAAGCTGCCAGTCGCCGACCGCCTCGAAGAAGACCCCGACGGCCCAGATCAGCACGCCGAGGATGCTCAGTGGCCAGAACGAGCTCTGGTTGTTCGACCCCAAGGTGATCGGTAGGCTGACCACGACCATCGCTCCGGCCTGCGGCAGCGCGAGCGACCTCAGGGTCAGCACCGAGCGGGAGGAGTCGGCATCCTCGATCATCGACTCGTAGCGCGGGTCCTCCCCGTCGTGGGCGGCCAGGCGTCGACCGGTGTGCACCGCCAGCCTCAGCCCCCAGATGGCGGGCATCAGCCACAGCAGCACGTGGGTCAGCGGATCGGGGTCATCGAGACCGGAGACCACGAACGCCACCGTGGACACCAGCGCGAAGCCGCCGCCCCAGGCCACATCGATGACCGAGATCCGGCCCCGCGTGTTGCCCCAGGCCCAGACCGCGGCGAAGAGGATCCCGGCGGCGAGCGCTCCGGCGAGGACGGTCCACAGCGAGAGCGACAAGTCGTTGTCCATGGTCGCAAGTCTCTCAGCCCGCCCCAGAGGCACTGCGCGGACGTCGCTGCCACGGCGCCGCTGTGACAGGCTGGACCCGTGCTGACCAAGGACGCCATCCGGACCACCGCCGTAGAGGTCTCCGCCGTCGTGGCCGTCGTCGGATCGGTGATCGGCTCGGGGTTCGTGGTCGGTACGCCGATCGAGCAGGCGGCCGGCGGAGCCCTGGCCGCGGACGCCACTCTGGTCGCCCCGGCCGGCACCGCCTTCTCGATCTGGTCGGTCATCTACACCGGGCTGATCATCCTGGCCGTCTACCAGGCGCTCGGCTCCCAGCGTGAGGACGCCCGCCAGCGCCGGGCCGGCTGGTGGGTCGTCGCCTCGCTGCTGCTCAACGCGGCCTGGATCCTCATCGTGCAGGCCGGCTCGGTGCTGGGCAGCCTGGTCGTCATCGTGGCGCTGCTGCTCGTCCTCCTGGTCACCCTCGGCCAGCTGAACCGGACCCGACCCACCTCGCCGGTGCAGGCCTTCCTGCTCGACGGGGTGATGGGCTTCTACACCGGTTGGGTCGTGGTGGCCACAGTGGCCAACGCCGCCGCAGCGCTGGTCGACGTCGTCGGCTGGGACGCCGTCGGGGCAGCCGCCACCACCTGGGCGGTCGGGCTGCTCCTGCTCGCCGGGCTCGTCGGGGTGGCGGTGGTCAGCGTGGGTCCCGGACGGTTCGGGCCCGCGCTGTCGTTGGCCTGGGGGCTGGTCTGGGTCGCGGTGGCCCGCACCAGCGGCTCCCCGACCTCGGTGGTGGTGAGCGTGGTGGCCGTGCTGCTGGCGCTGGTCGTCCTGGCCGCGCCCGTCCTTGCGCGCCTGCGCAGCCGGTCGAGCGCCGCGCCGCGCTCACGGTGAGGTCCGCGCGCCGGGACACGGTCGCGCTGGCCGGAGGCTCCGCGCTCAGCGGGCTGCTGGCCTACCTGCTCTTCGTTCTGACCACCCGCAGCCTCGGGGCCGAGCAGGCCGCGCCGGTCTCTGTGCTGTGGAGCTATTGGGCCTTCGCGGCGGCGGCGTTCACCTTCCCGGCCCAGCACTGGATCGCTCGTGCCGCCCTGACCAGGCAGGGTGAGGGCGAGGTACGCCAAGCCCTCCCCGGGCTCACCGCCGTGGTCGCGGCCGCCTCGGGCCTGCTCGGCGGGCTGGCCTGGCTGGCTCGCGACGCGCTCTTCGGCCGCGACGACGCCTGGTTCCCGGTGCTGTTCGCGCTGCTCGGCCTCGGCTCGGCGGTGATCGGTGTGGTCCGTGGTGCGCTGACCGCACGGGGTCGCCTGGTGGAGGTGGGCCTGAGCCTGGTCGCGGAGAACGGATTGCGCTGCATCGCGGTCGGGGCTCTCGTCCTGGCCGGCAACCGTGACCCGGTGGCCTACGGGGTGGCCCTGACCGCCGGGCACCTGGTCGCCGGGCTGTGGCCCTCGGCCCTGCGCTTCGCCCGGACCAGCACCAGCACCAGCACCCGCGGCCGCGGCCCCGCCGGCTTCCTGGCCGGAGCGGGCCTGGGACAGCTGCTGGCCCAGACCGTACTCACCGGGGGTCCCATCCTGCTCGCCCTGGCCGGCGGGGCCCGGGTCGAGGTCACCGCCCTCTTCGCGGCGCTCGCCCTCTACCGGGCGCCCTACATCCTCGCGCTCGGCGTCGTCCCCCAGCTCACCGTCGCGGTGACCCGGCTGGTAGTCGCCGAGGACGACGCCGCGGTCCGCCGACTGCTCCGGGTGGTCGCCCTGGGCGGCACGGTGACCGTCGCCGCGGCCGCGTTGCTCGGAGCCCTGGTCGGACCGGCCCTGCTGGTCGCGGTCTTCGGCGACGGCGTGCTGCTCGGCGCCGGCGAGTCCGCGGCGTTGGCCGTGGGCTGCGGCCTGGCGGTGACGAACCTGGTCACGATGGTGGTGGCGCTGGCCGAAGGCGCGGCGAGCGAGGTGGCCTGGACCTGGGTCGCGTCGGTGCTCCTGGCCGCGGCGGCCTTCTGGGCCTCGGGCGGTCTGGACCCGACATGGCGGACGGTCACCGCGTTCCTGGTCGCCGAGGTGGTCGCCCTGCTCGGGCTGCTCGCCGGGGCGCTCAGGGCCCGGGCTTGACCGCGGCCAGCAGCACCGAGGAGCCGAACGGCAGGTCGACCCGCGACAGCGCCCGGGCGTCGATCCGGGTCAGCCGGCGCAGCAGCGTGTCGGTCGCGGAGGACAGCTGGGGCAGCCCCGCCGGCGGGGGCGCTCCGGCGCGACGACGCAGCCGTCGCAGGCCGCGCTCGGCGGCGAACATCGGGAAGACGGCTGCGAAGGCGTAGGTCGCCCGCTCCACCCGGAGCCCGGCTACCTCGACCGCGCCGACCAGCCGGGGGCGGGTGTAGCGACGGTGGTGACCGGCCCGGACGTCGTGGTCGGACCAGGCCCACTGGTAGGCCGGGACCGAGAGCAGCATCCGGCCCCCGGGCGCCAGGACCCGGGTCAGCTCGGAGAGAGCCAGGGCCTCGTCCGCGCAGTGCTCGACCACGTCGAAGGCGGCGACCACCTCGAAGGCCTCGTCGGCGAAGGGCAGCGCGGTCGCCGAGCCGCAGACGCCCTCGCCGGGCCGGAGCCCGTCGGGAAAGATGTCGAGCGTGATCCGGTGTCCGGCGCCGGCCATCCAGCCCACGCTCGGTCCGTCGGCGCTGCCCACGTCCAGGACGCGGCGGGGGCGGCCCAGGTGCGGCCCGAGGACGACCTCGAGCAGCTCGGCCCGCGCGTCGTACCACCAGTAGTCGGGCTGACGCAGCGAGGAGGACCCGGGCTGGACCGGGACGCTCACCGCAGCGCTCCGAGGAACGTCTCGACCACCCGGTCCACCCCGTCGAGGCCGAGGTCGTTGAAGTAGGGCAGCCGCAGCAGCCGTCCGCTGACGTCCTCGGTCACCGGGCACTGGGTCGGGTAGGCCGCAAAGGCCTTCCCGGCGTCGGAGCTGTGCAACGGCACGTAGTGGAAGGTCGCCTGCACGCCGTGCTCGCGCATCGTCGTGAGCACCGCGTTCCGCCGGTCACGCTCCGGCAGCATCAGGTAGAACATGTGGTACGCCGACTCCCGGCCCGCCGGTGGGTCGGGCAGGGTGAACGACTCTCCGGCGTGCGGGGCGAGTCGGTCGAGGTAGGCCTCGGTCAGCGCCCGGCGCCGCGTCTGGATGGAGTCGCGCTGCTCGAGCTGGGCCAGCAGGTACGCCGCCAGCACGTCGGCCAGGCCGAAGGAGGAACCGGTGTCCTTCCACGTGTACTTGTCGACCTGGCCGAGCATGAAGGCGCGCCGGTTGGTGCCCTTGTCGTAGAGCACCCGGGCCCGGTCCACGTCGGTCGGGTCGTTGAGCAGCAGGGCGCCGCCCTCGCCGCAGACGAAGTTCTTCGTCTCGTGGAAGCTCTGCGCGGCGAAGCGGCCCAGGCTGCCCAGCGGCTGGTCCTCCCACCGACCGAAGAGGCCGTGGGCGTTGTCCTCGACCAGGCTGACCTCGGGCCAGTCCGCCAGTACCGCCCGGATGCCCTCCACGTCGCAGGCGATGCCCGCGTAGTGGACCATCACCACCGCCTTGACCCGCTCGTCCATCAACGTGGCCAGGTGCGCCGGGTCCAGCCCCAGCGTGCGCGGCTCGATGTCGCAGAACACCAGCCGGGCCCCCTGCCGGGCGAAGGCCAGCGCGGTGCTGGTGAAGGTGAAGGACGGGACGATCGCGATGTCCTCGGGCCCGAGGTCGAGCATCATCGCGGACAGCTCGAGCGCCGCGGTGCACGAGGTGGTGAGCAGCACCTCCTCGGCGCCGGTCGCCTCGGCCAGCAGGGTCGCGGTCCGCGCCGAGAACGCGCCCCCGGCAGCGGGCCGGCCGCTCTGGATCGACTCCTGGACGTAGGCCAGCTCGTCACCCTCGACCGTGGTCTTGTTGAAGGGGATCACGGGGCCGTCGGCGGGGGCGTCGGTCATCGGCTGCTCTCTGCTGTGGTGGGGGCCCGCCAAGGGAGCGGACGTCCGAGGAGGTCGGCCAGGGCGGCGTCGCTCTCGGCGAACCAGCCTGCCAGGTCGGCGCGCAGGTCCTCGGGCAGGGGCGGCAGGCCGCCGTCGAGGTCCTCGGGGCCGCCCGTCCCGGGGCTGCTGGCGTTGACTTTCTCGTGCCGCGCGACCGGTCGGACCGTGGCGTCCACGCCCAGCCCGGCGTAGAGACGGCCCAGCGCGTCGTCGTGCCCGACCAGGTCGGCGAGCAGGTGCACCGCGAGGTCGGGGAAGACCGCGAGCCAGGGCTCGAGGTAGTCCGCGAAGCGCCCGCGGGCCAGGTAGGCGAACGGCGAGACCGAGGTCCGCGACCGGTCCCAGGCGGGCTCGTGCCCGGCGAGCTCGTCGCGGAAGGCGGTCTCCAGCGGCCGGTCCTCCAAGCCGTGGTCGCGGCTGAACCTCCAGTTCGACACCGCGCGGGCTACCGGGTCGCGGAGCAAGACCAGCACCAGCGGGTCGCCGAGCACGGCCCGGGCTCGCTGGGCGGCGTGCGGGTCCTCCAGGTAGCTGGTGCTCTTCTCCCCCCACACGTCCTGGGTCGTGGCGTGCGCGAAGTACGTCGCGTCGTACCACTCCACGCCGCGAGCGCTGTCGGTCTCGGAGCAGAAGACCTTGGGCTCGGGGCGGGCCGGTCGGGCCATCGTCACCTGCGGGTGCGCCTCGAGCAGCGTGTGCAGGTACGTCGTGCCGCAGCGCTGAGCACCGATGACCAGGAGGTGCCGGCTCAACCGGAGACCCGGTCGACCACGTGGTAGGTGTCCTGGCTGCTGACGGTGTTCAGGGTGCGGACGACGTACTCCCCCAGCATCGAGAGCAGCGCGATCGTGACGCCGTTGAAGAAGGCCAGCAGCACCGCGATCGTCGTCCAGCCGGGAACGGGACTGTCCACGAACAGGGCCCGGACCAGGTAGAAGCCGCCCAGGACGAAGCTGAGCAGCGCGACCATGAAGCCGGCCGAGGCCGCCGCCCGGAGCGGGAAGGAGGAGTAGCTGAACAGGATGGCGAAGACCAGACGCAGGATCCGGGTCAGTCCGTAGTTGCTCTTGCCGACCGGGCGGGGGTCGTGGCGCACCTCCACGTCGGAGCGGCGGCTGGAGTAGAGCAGCGCCTGGCCGGTGATGTAGGGATGGGCGGTGCGCGAGGCGCAGATCCGGTTCACCACGTCGCGGCGCAGGATCCGGAAGTTGGAGACCGCGAGGTCTGGGGGCTGGGCGAACACCTTGCGGTTTATCACGCTGATCAGCTTGGTGCCGATCCGGCGGTACCCGGGCGCCGACTTGCGGCCGAAGCGGCCGAAGACGACCTCGGCCCCGCCCATCGCCTCCTCGATCAGGACCAGCGCCTGGTCGGGCGGGTTCTGCAGGTCGTCGTCCATGGTGATCACGTAGTCACCGGTGGCCTCGCGGAAGCCGGCCAGGTTCGCGTGATGCTGGCCGTAGTTCTGCAGCAGGTTCACCGCCAGCACGTGCGGGTTGGCGCGAGCCTTCTCCGCGATCACCGGCCAGCTCTGGTCGCTGCTGCCGTCGTTGACCAGGACCAGCTGGTAGTCCAACCCGGCCCCCTCGAAGACGACGACGATCTCGTCCACGGTGCGTCCGACGACACCCTCGCTGTTGAAGACGGGGACCACGATCGAGTAGGTGAACGACCGGCGGTCCAGCCGCGGAGCCGGCGGCGGGGTCGCTGGCTGCGGCGTGGTCGTCGCGTCGGTGGCCATGGCGCCCTTCTCCGGTCCGCCCGGCCCCGCGGTGCGGGGGCCGAGCACGATGTGGACGCCAGGCTAACCGACGTCGTGGAGCGTGGCGCGCATGCTCAGAGTGGCGGCGACTCGCGACGCTCGCGCTGACGCACGAAGCGCTGGCTGGCGTCGAGCCGAGCCTCCATCCGGTCATGGCGCTGACCCGGCATCCGGGTCTCCACCGCGCCGCAGGACGGGCACTCCCAGGCCAGCACGCCTTGGTAGGTGTCTCGGTCCTCGTGCAGGCAGGTCGTGGTCGTCTCGACCGCGTCCGTCATCTGGTCCCCATCTCGTCGTGCTCCCCCCGGGGACCGTACGTGAACCCCCCCACGCACCCCCGGTGGCCGGCGACGCCCACTTTAGCCCGACCTGGGGCGGTTCCCCATAGCCCCTTCAGACGGTCCGACCAGCCGTTCGGTCACAGGAACCGGGAGGCCCTGCGGCTGCGGCCCCACCAGGCCGCCGCGGCGACCAGGAGGACCGCACCGGCGGCCCACCACCCCCAGGGCGTCCCGCCGGCCCACGACGGAGCGGCGAAGTCGACGGTCGGCTGCTGGGCGCTCATCAGGCCGGCGGCCAGGCTCAGGGTCAGCGCGGCCTGGTTGTCGACGGTGCCGACCTGCCGGGTCGCGCCGGTGCGGGCGTCGACGAGCAGCAGCGACTGGTGGTCCCAGGACTCCGAGGGGTGGCGCAGCATCACGACGCTGTCGGCACCGGCCCAGCCCAGCACCGCGCCGTCGCTCGGCACCTCGCTGCGACCGCCGTCGCGCACCGACTGGTCGGTCAGGTCCACGGTGGCGAGCACGTCGTAGGCGTCGAAGGCGCCCAGTGCGATCCGTCCGCCGTCCGGGGCCCAGGCGCCGATGTCGAGCAGGGTGCGATCCAGGGGGATCCGCTGCGCGCCGGCGGCGTCGGGTGACCACACCCGCAGGTCGCCGCGGGTGTAGGCGACCCGGCCGTCGTCGGCCACTGCGGCCGGCGCGGCGCTGCCGGTCCCCGGCACCCGCGTCCGCTCACCGGTGGCGACGTCGAGACGCTCGACGTAGTAGCCCTTGCTGGCGAAGGACTGCTCGGTCATCTCCCTGGCCACCCCCACCTGGTAGGCCAGGTAGCCGCCGCCGGGGGACCAGACGAGGTTCGAGACCCGTACCCCGGCACCGGCGTCGATGCGCTGGACCCTCGGGCTCGCGGGCCGGTCCAGGTCGAGCACGGCGATGCCGCTGGGCCAGCGGTTCCCGGCCGGACGCGGCAGTTCGCGCCACGCGTAGGCCAGGGACCGGCCGTCGGGAGCGACGGCAACCGGCACCTCGCCCGAGATCCAGGACATCGTCGCGGAGAAGCCGGGCAGCGCGACCCGGTGGTGCACCCCGTCGGCGGCGGTGACCAGCACGACGACGCCGCTCCGGGTGACGAAGGCGGCCGAGGCCCGCGTGCCCGCGAGGTTTGCGACCGGCTCCAGGGGGGTGACACGACTGCCGTCGCCACGCTGGGCGTCCACGGACTCGGGCACGTCGTAGATGTGCTCGGGGACGGCGCCGTCCCCGCTCGCCGAGGTGCCGGCGGGCAGCACCACCGCGTGGGGCAGCCAGCCCGGCTGGAGCACGCCGGCGACGAGGCCGAGCACCAGCAGGGCGCCGGCGGCCGGCCACACGACGCGGTCACGGGTCCGGGCCCGGCGCCCACGCCGCCAGGTGTCCTTGGGCACGGAGACCGGCTCGACGGCCTCGCCGACCCGGTGCAGGAGGTCCTGCAGGTCGCGCGTCATCGGGTCACCTCCAGCAGCGCGCCGAGGTGCGGCGCGACGGTCCGAAGCCGGGTCAGTGCCTGGCGGGTGGTGGACTTCACGGTACCGACGCTGATTCCGAGCGTGGCCGCGGCCTGCACCTCGGTGAGGTCCTCGAAGAAGCGGAGCACCAGGACCGTGCGCTGCTTGGCGGTCAGCTGGGCGAGTGCGGTCTCCAGGGCCATTCGCAGGTCGGCGTCCGGCTGGGGCCGGCCCCCACGGAACGTCCCGCCGTACGACCCCCCCGGATAGGCGTCGAAGCCCGAGTCGTGGGCCGGGAGCGCGGTCTCGACGACGTGCCGCCGCCGTCGCCACCAGGAGATGTTCTCGGTGTAGAGGATGCGGCGCACGTAGGGCTCGGGGTCACCCTCGATGCGATCCCACGCCTTGGCTGTCTTGAACAGAGCGGTCTGCACGAGGTCCTCCGCGAGGTGGTGGTCGCCGGTGAGGAGGTAGGCGGTGCGCGAGAGCGCGGCCGTCCGTGCGGTGACGAACGCCGTGAACGCCGCCTCGGCCGAACCCATGCCCGTGTCTCTCATCGTGCCTCCTCACCCCCTACGACGCGCACAGCCGGTCGTCTGGGGGGCACCGGGAGCGAAAGATCTCAGTCCTCGTCCTCGCTGGTCGCCTCACCGTGCGTGCCCGGCCGCGGCGCCCAGGGCAGCTCCTCGGCGGGACGCACGACGATCAGCTTGTCGCCGCGGACCAGCTGGGTCACCGCCGGGTCGAAGTAGCGGTGCACGGTCCCGTCGCGGACGACGGCGATCACCTGGTCGGGCAGCTTCTGCGGCTGCTGACCGACCTCCGGGACCAGCAGCTCGCGCTCGGCCACCTCGAGGCCCTCGCCGTAGGTCAGCAGGTCCTCCATCACCGAGCCGAGGGTGGGACTGAGCGTGGAGAGCCCGAGCAGCCGGCCCACCGCGTCGGAGGAGGTGACCACGGAGTCGGCCCCGGACTGACGGACCAGGGCGACGTTGTCGGACTCCCTGACCGCGGCCACCACGTAGCAGTCGGGGTTGAGCTGGCGGACGTTGAGCGTGGACAGCACCGTGGAGTCGTCCCGGTCGGTGGTGATGATGACCTGGCTGGCCCGGGCCACCCCGGCACGTCGGAGCACCTCGCGTCGGGTGGCGTCCCCGGTGACCACGGCCAGGCCGTCGGCGTGCGCCTCCCCCAGCGCGGTGCTGGAGGGATCGACCACGACCACCGACTCCTTGCTGAAGCCGTTGTTCAGCAGCGTCTCGATGGCGCTGCGGCCCTTGGTGCCGTAGCCGATGACGACGACGTGCTCATCCATGTTCTTCCTCCACCGGGCGACCCGGAACATTTCGCGACCCTGGGTGGCGAGCACCTCGATGGTCGTGCCGATCAGCAGGACCAGGAAGGCGATGCGCAACGGGGTGACCACGAACGCGTTGATCAGCCTGGCCCCTGACGAGACCGGGGCGATGTCGCCGTAGCCGGTCGTGCTCAACGTCACCGTCGTGTAGTAGATCGCGTCCACCAGGTCGACGCCGTAATTCGGCGGGTCGGAGTTGTCGCGGTAGTTGTCCCGGTCGAACCAGACCAGCGCGACGGTGAAGCCGAGGATCGCGAAGGCCAGCAGCAGCCGACGGGTCAGCTCCCACCACGGCGACCGGACGATCGCGGGAAGCCGGACCCGGCCGCGATCGTCGTGGATCTCCTGGTCGGGCACGCTGAGAATCTACGGCACCGCAGTGCGGACTAGCTGACGACGTCGCCGTAGATCACCGTGGTGGCTCGTTCGCCCCCGGGGCCCACCGCGCTCCCCGCGCTCAGCGACACGAAGCGGAACTCCTCACCGGGTTCGGGCACCGTCCCGATCCCCTGGGAGCGGCGCCACACCCCGCAGAGCACCCCGTCGTCCCCGACGCCCTCCATGTCGGCCACGTCGTCCCCGCTCAGACACAGGGTCCGACTCTCCGAGTCGTAGCTCTGCACCGTCCCCATGGCTCGTGCCGTCCCCTGGGAGGTCGTCACCGCCCCGAGCAGGTAGCCCCCGAGCAGAAGCAGGGCGCCGCCGGTGAGTGCCACCGGGGTCGGCATCGTCACGTTGGCCATGATGCGGATTTTACGGTGTTCGTCCGCAGTTCGACGACTCAGGGACGTCGCGTCGGCGTGCTGTCCGCCCGACGGGGGTGCGGCACGTCCCGCGCCTCCGCGTCGTCGGCCTCGGCTCCGGCGTCGACCTCGGCGGTGAGGGCGGCGGTCTGGGTGTCGTACTCCTGACCCTCGTCGAAGGTGCTCGCGTCGAGGGTCGCGAGCTGGACGGTCTCCTCCGACTCGTCGGGAAACCGCTCCTGCTCCTCCTGGTCGCGACGCAGCCGGCTCATCATCGACCGCAGCCGGAGCGTACGGACCACCTCCATCCGAGCCTTCGCGGTCTCCTTCTCCGGCCAGACCCGGTCGAAGGACGCGTTGACCGCCGCGCCGATCAGCACTGCGATCGAGAGCAGGTAGAGCCAGAGCAGGACGACGATCGGTGCCGCCAACGGCCCGTAGATCGACGTCGACCGGCCTGCGGTCACCGTGAGCACCGCGCGCAGCACGAAGGAGCCGAGGATCCACAGGGCCATGGTCAGCGCCGCGCCCGGGATGTTGTAGCGCCACGAGGTCCGCACCGGCACCGACACGTGGTAGAGCGTGGCCAGGAAGCAGATGCACATCACGATGACCACCGGCCAGTACAGCCGGGTCAGGGCGTCGGCCTGCGGCGGGACCAGCCGGTCCACCAGCCGCGGCCCGGCCACCACCAGCGGGATGGTCACCACCCCGGTGAGCAGCCCCATCACGTACAGCGCGAAGGACAGCACCCGAGTCCGCACCACCCCGCGATGACCGCCGAGGCCGTACATGATCGTGATGGTGTCGACGAAGACGTTGAGCGCCCGTGAGCCCGACCAGAGGGCCAGGATGAACCCGATCGAGATGATGTCGAAGCGACCGGAGGTGAAGACGTCGTCCAGGGTCGGACCGACGATGGTGTCCACGGTGGGCTGGGTCAGCGCGCGCGAGGACAGCTCGAGGATGCTGCTGCGGATCTGGTCGGTCTGGGCCGGGGAGAAGCTGGAGAAGACGTAGCCGATCGAGCCGGCGAGGCCGAACAGCAGCGGCGGCAGTGAGAGCAGGGCGAAGAACGCCGCCTCGGCCGCCAGCCCGGTCACCCGGTTGCGGAAGCACGTCCCCACCGTGGAGACGACCAGGCGCCACAGGGTTCGCCGGGTGTGGTCGCGCCACGGCGCCGTGCGGGCGCCGTCCTCGGCGGTGCCGTCGCTGCTCTCCCCGGACATGTCACCACGGTAGGTCACCGGGCCGCCGTACGCCGTCAGCCGCTCAGCCGGCCCGGCGCCGGCGGATCTCCTCGTTGACCGCGGGCACGACCTCGTGCAGGTCGCCGATGACCGCGTAGTGGGCCTTGGTCACCATCGGCGAGTCCGCGTCGGTGTTGATGGCCAGGATGGTCTTGGAGCTCGACATCCCAGCCCAGTGCTGGATGGCGCCACTGATCCCGCAGGCGACGTAGAGGTCCGGGGAGACCCGGCTGCCGGTCTGGCCGACCTGCTCGTGGTGGGGACGCCAGCCGAGACTGGTCACCACCCGGGACACCCCCAGCGAGCCGTCGAGCAGGGCCGTCAGCTCGAGCAGGTCCCCGAACCCGTCGGGGCCGCCCGCGCCACGTCCCGCACCCACGACCACCCGGGCCGAGGTCAGCCCCGAGGACTCGTCGGGCTCGCCGGGCTCGGTGCGCACCACCTGGGCGCGGAGGTCGGCGGCCGAGACCTCGACGTCGACGGGACGGACCTGCGGCGCGGACGCGGTCTCGGACTCCTCGGGCTCGCAGGCGTGCCCGGCCACGCTGAAGACCGCGACCTGCTCGTCGAGGCAGGTCTCCTCCCACGCCACGCCTCCCAGGACCTGGCGGGAGAGGACCAGCGGCTCGGCCGAGCCCACCTCGACGACGTTGGCGGCCATCCGGACCCCGAGCCGACAGGCCACGTGGGCCAGGACCTCGTTGCCCCGCGGGGTGCCCGCGGCGGTGAGGACGGCCACGCCCTCGGCGCACGCCACGAGGGCTGCGGCCCAGGCAGCGGCAGCGTAGGACCCGAAGACGTCGCCGTCAGCGTGGTGGACTACGCTCACCCCGTACGCCCCGAGCTGGTCGACCAGGCCCGGAGCAACATCGCCGACGAGGAGCGCCTCGACCTCCCCCCCGCCGGGCCCGCCGAGCCTGCGCACGAAGGTCAGCGTCTCACGGGAGACCTCGACGGCCCCGGTGGCGTCGGTCTCGACCAGCACCAGCACCCGGCTCATCGCAGCATTCCCAGCTTCTCCATCAGGTCCACCACGGCGGGCGCGGCGGCCGCCCCCTCGCCGAGGATCTCCACCTGGCTCGGTGGTGCGGCCGGCACGCTCAGCCTGCGGCGACCGGCGCCGGCGGGCTCGCCGTCGAAGACGAGCTGCTCGACGGGCACCTTCTTGGCCTTCATCCGTCCCGGGATCGAGGGGTAGCGGGGCTCCACCCCGCCCTCGGAGACGGTGAGCACCGCAGGCAGGGCCAGCTCGAAGACCTCCGTGCCGCCGTCCGGCGACCCGCCGCGGGCCCGGACCGTGTCACCGTCCACCTCGAGGGTGGACACCCCGGTCACCACCGGCCGCTCCAGCAGGTAGGAGAGCCGGATGCCGACCTGGAAGTCTCCGGTGTCCGAGGCGTCGTTGCCCAGCAGCACCAGGTCGTACGCCGTCCCGGCCTCGGCGTGCGCCCGGACCACCTGGGCGATCGCGGCGGCCACGTCGGCCGGTCCGAAGGAGGCCGGGTCGGCCTCGACCAGGACCGCCGCCGTGCAGCCCAGGGCCAGCGCGTGGCGAAGCTGCTCGGTGGCCTCGGCGGCTCCCAGGGTCAGCACGGTGGCCGTCCCGGCGGTGGCGTTGGCAACCCGGATGGCCAGCTCGACCGCGCACTCCTCGTGCGGGCTGACCGTGGAGCCGAGCGCAGTGTCGTCGACGGCCATCTGGTCCGGGGTCAGCCGGATCTCGCTGCCCAGGTCGGGAACCCGCTTGATGCAGACCAGCACGTCGGTCATCAGCGGATCCGCGCGTTCTCGGGGTCGAACAGGGGCGTGCTGTCCACCGAGCGCACCGTGACCGGGTAGAGCTCCTCCATGTAGGAGACGCTGAGCTCGCGACCCAGCTCGGCCTCCTCGGACGGGAGGTAGGCCAGCAGCACGTGCACGCCCAGCGACGGGGCCGACCCGGCCGAGGTCACGTAGGGATGGTGGCCGTGGCCGTCGGTGAGCGGGGCGCCGTCCCGGGTCAGGATCGGCTCGCCGCCGAGCATGTAGCGCGCCTGCCCCGAGGCGGAGGTGTGGTCCTCGACGACCAGGGTGCACAGCACCGAGGCCGGCTCCTGGGAGCGCTGGGCGACGTAGGCCTCCCGGCCGACGAAGTCCGCGGTCTTGACCTTGGGCCGGGCCATCCCGGCCTCGACGATGCTGCGCTCGCCGTCGAGTTCGGCGCCGTAGGCGCGGTAGCCCTTCTCCAGCCGCCCGGTGGTGCCGTAGACCCCCATGCCCACCGGGCGGGCGCCGTGCTCGGCCCCGGCCTCGAGCAGCGCGTCCCACAGCGCGGCCGCCTGGCCCATCGGCACGTAGAGCTCCCAGCCGAGCTCGCCGACGTAGGAGATCCGGGAGGAGAGGACGGTGGTGTCGGCGACGGTGATCTCACGGCAGGTGAGGAAGCCGAAGCCGTCCGCAGACAGGTCGTCGGAGCTCAGGCCGGTCAGGATGTCGCGGGCTCGCGGGCCCCACACCCCGATCGTGGAGACCTCCTCGGTGAGGTCGCTCAACCGAGCGGACCCGTCCTTGGGCAACCGGTCGCGGAACCACTTGCGGTCGGCCATCCCGTGGGCGCCGCCCGTGACCACCCGGAAGTGCTCCTCACCCAACCGCATCACGGTCAGGTCCGAGCGGAAGCCGCCGCTGGACTCAAGCACCGGCGTGTAGATCACCTTGCCCACGGCGACGTCGCACTGCGCAACGCAGGTGCGCTGCACGGCGTTGAGGGCTCCCGGGCCGGTGACGTCGAAGACCGCGAAGGCGGTGAGGTCGAAGATCCCGGCCGCCTCCCGCATCCGCAGGTGCTCAGCGTTGGCGATCGGGCTCCACCAGCGGGTGTCCCACTCGTTATCCCGAGGCAGCACCGCCGCGCCGTACGCCTCGAGCAGGTCCGCGTTCGACTCGTACCACTGCGGCCGCTCCCAGCCGACGGCCTCGAAGAACCGGGCGCCGAGCTTGGTCTGGGAGTCGTGCATCGGCGAGAGTCGCTGGTCGCGGTCGGACTCGTACTGCTCGGCCGGGTGCACGATGCCGTAGGTCTTGATGAACGACTCGGTGGTGCGCAACCGGGTGTGCTCGCGCCGCTGCTGGTGGGGGTAGAAGCGGGAGATGTCGCTGTGGTGGACGTCGATCTCGCTGTGACCGTGGTTCATCTGCTCGGCCACCGCGCGGCCCACGCCCGGCCCCTCCTTGATCCAGACCGCCGCCGCGGTCCAGAGCCCGTCGACCTCGCTCTCACCCAGGATCGGATTGCCGTCACAGGTCAGCGAGAGCAGGCCGTTGATGGCGTAGCGGATCTCGGCCCCCTCAGCGCCGAGCAGCTCGGGCATCAGCTCGTAGGCCTGCTCGAGCTGGGGGTCGAAGTCGTCGGAGGTGAAGGGCATCTCGGTCGGGGAGAGCTTGGCCTGCTCGATCGAGGGGATCTCCTCGGGCTCGTGCAGGATCGCGCGGTGGGCGTAGGACCCGACCTCCATGTCAGCCCCGTGCTGGCGCTCGTAGCAGTAGGTGTCCATGTCCCGCACGATCGGGAAGGAGATCTCACCCTCGGTCCCGGCCAGCTGCGGGCAGGGGCCGACGCTGATCATCTGGTGCACCGCAGGAGTGAGCGGGATGCTGATCCCGGCCATGTCGCCGAGCTTGGGGCTCCACACCCCGCAGGCGATGACCACGGTGTCGGTCCCGATCGTGCCCTCGGACGTCTCGACGGCGCGGATCCGTCCGTCGAGGACGTCGAGCCCGGTGACCTCCACGGTGGGGACGACGCTCAACGCCCCCAGAGCGAGCGCCTCCTCACGCATGATCGTGCCGGCCCGCAGCGAGTCCACCACGCCGACCGAAGGAGTCCAGAACGCCCCGATGATCTGGTCCGGGTCCAGGAAGGGCACCTTCTCGGCGACCTGGGCGGGGGTGACGAGCTCGGAGTCGATGCCCCAGGCCCGGGCCGAGGACATCCGCCGACGCAGCTCCTCCATCCGCTCCTCGGTACGAGCCACCTCGAACCCGCCGGACTGGGTGAAGACCCCCATCTCCTGGTACTGCCGGACGCTGTCCAGGGTCAGGTCGGTGATCTCGCGCGAGTGGTCGACGGGGAAGATGAAGTTCGAGGCGTGGCCGGTGGAGCCGCCGGGGTTGGGCAGCGGTCCCTTGTCGATCTGGACGATGTCGCGCCAGCCGAGGCGGGCCAGGTGGACCACGATGCTGTTGCCGACGATGCCAGCGCCGATCACGACGACGCGGGCGGACTGCGGGACCGAGGCCATGCGTACCTTCTCTGCTGGGCGATTGCGTTGCATATGGCGCAACGCTGTGCACAATGCGGCACAAGTCCAGCATCCCTGGGGGTCGGCGGAGTGTCAACACCGAAACGCCCGACACCGCACCACGACGAGCGCGGGCGGTGCCGGGCGACCGACTGGACCGGGTGCGACCCACGTCGGGCCGGCCCACGTCAGGAGCGGGTCGACTCTTCCTCGCGGGTGGGACGCCGGTCGCCGTTCTGCCCGGCGGTGATCTGGGCGTCCGGCGACTGGTCGGCCATCTTCTGGCGGACCAGCGTGCGGACCCCCTCGGGCACCGTGGTCACCACCGGCTCTCCTCGGAGCTCCTTGACCAGCTGGAAGCAGATCACCAGCATCAGGGCCAGGAACGGCACCGCGATCACGATCGCGGCCGTCTGGATCGCCTCCAGCCCGCCGGCGAGCAGCAGCACGATCGCCGTCACGGCGATCATCGCCCCCCACGTCACCACGATCGCCTTGTGCGGGTCGATGTTGCCCTTCGAGGACAGCATGCCGAGCACCACCGAGGCGGAGTCCGCACTCGAGACGAAGAAGAACGTGATGAGCAGGACGACCAGGGTGGCCGCGATCGAGGCCAACGGGAACTGGTCGAGCAGCGTGAACAGCACTGTCTCGGGCCCCCTGGCGTTGGCCTCGCTCAGGGCGACGCCGTTCTGCTCCATCCAGATCGCCGTGCCGCCGAGGATCGAGAACCACACCGAGCTGACCAGCGTCGGCACGAGCAGGACGCACACAACGAACTGCCGGATGGTGCGGCCGCGGGAGATCCGGGCGATGAAGGTCCCCACGAAGGGCGACCAGGACATCCACCAGGCCCAGTAGAAGAGCGTCCAGCCCGAGAGCCAGTCGCTGCCACCGTAGATGCCGGTCCGGAAGCTCATCGGGATGATGTTGGTGGTGTAGCTGCCCAGCATCTCCACGAACGTGTTCACGATAATCAGCGTGGGGCCGAGTACCAGCACGAACAGGGCCAGCAGGCCGGCCAGGCCCATGTTGATGTTGGAGATGTACTTGATGCCCTTGCCCACGCCGCTGACCGCGGAGAGCCCGAAGATGCCGGCCAGGACGACGATGACGATGATCGAGACCGTGTTGTTGTTCGGGACGCCGTACGCGCTGCTCAGGCCGCTGTTGATCTGCAGCGCCCCCAGCCCCAGGGACGTCGCCGCACCGAAGACGGTGATGAAGATGCCGAAGGTGTCGACCGTCCGACGGGCCGGGGACTCGACCGGCTGGTGCGGAAGCACGATCGAGCTCAGCAGGTTGGGGCGGCCCTTGCGGAAGCTGCCGTAGGCCAGGGCCAGACCGACCACGGCGTAGAGCGCCCAGGGGTGCAGGCCCCAGTGGAAGATCGTGTACTGCATGGCCAGGCTGGCCGCCTCCTCCGAGCCCGGCTCGGCCATCCCCATCGGCGGGGTGCCGAAGTGCGAGAGCGGCTCGGCGGCGCCGAAGAAGACCAGCCCGATGCCCATCCCGGCCGCGAACATCATCGCGAACCACGAGGGGGTGGAGAACTCGGGACGCTCGTCGTCCTCCCCCAGCCGGATCCGGCCGTAGCGACTGAAGGCCAGCACGAGGACCAGCGCGCAAAAGCCGGCACCGGCAAGGATGAAGAGCCACCCCGTGGTGTCCGTGACGTAGCCGAGGGCGGCGTCTGCGGTCGTGGCCAGGTTGTCGGGGTTGATCACGCCCCACAGGGCGAAGGCGACGACCAGGGCGAGCCCGACACCGAAGACGACGGGGTCGACCGACGCGCCGTGGTGCTCGGCGGTGTCCTGCGGATCCGTGGTGCGATCTGGTTCTGCGGTGGTGGACATCGCTCTCCTCGGCTAGGCCCGAAAGGCCGGGAACGGCTCTCGTCCGTCCGGTGGGGCCGGCCGAGGGTTTCTGATGACATGACCATGCCGCCGATCCCCCCCGATCGGCAATACGGTGTCAATGAAAGTTGACATTCGCGGTGCGTCAATCTAGATTGACGTCGTGAGCGAGTGCGTGGGTTCCGAGGCCGCTCACCGCAACCAGTCGACAGCCCAGACCACAGCACGGGCCGCCTCGCGCACCGACGATCCCCGCGCCGGGCTGCGCGCCGTGGTGGCCCTGCGCCGGCTCGCCGACCAGCTCGAGCACCGCCAGGTCCAGGCCGCGCTCGACGCCGGACACACCTGGGCCGCGATCGCCGAGGAGCTCGGGGTCAGCCGTCAAGCCGTCCACCAGAAGTACCACCGCCGAGTACGTCGACCCGAGGAGCCGAGATGACCCGTCTTCGCGAGCGCATCGACCAGGCCGAGCGGCTGTGGCTGCTCCAGGCCGCGGCGACCCAGGAGGCCACCCGACTGGGCCACGCCGCCGTGGACACCGATCACCTCCTCGCCGCCCTCCTCGTCACCGGCGGGCCCGCGGCCCAGCGGCTGCGCACAGCCGGGCTCGACCTGGCCGGAGTGCGCCGGGCCAGCGCCGAGCTGGACCGCGCAGACCTGGCCGCGGTGGGCCTGGCGGATGCGGTAGATCCGGGCGCGACCCCTCCCGACGGCTACGCCCGCGAAACCGGCTCCCTTCCCCTCACCCCCCGAGCCAAGGCCGCCGCCAAGGCACTGAGGCCCTACGACGAGCCCGCGTTCCTGCGGGCGCTCGCCGCGGGCGGAGGGCCGGCGGCCCGGATCCTGGCCGAGCACGCGCTGCCGGACCCGGTGAGCACGTCCGAGGGCGGCTCGATGGTGGCCCCGGTCATCGGGGGGGTCGGTGGAGGGGTCACCGGGTGGGCCACCTGCGTCCGCGAGGTCGCCGTCCCCCCTGCCCAGGTGTGGGCCGTGCTCGACGACCCGTGGACGCGCCCGACGTGGGACAACGACGTGGCGAGCATCGCCTCGGTGACCGACGACGGGTTCGTCGCCGTCCCGGGCCTGGTCCGCGACGCGCCGCGGCTGATGCGTCGCGCGGCGGACCTGCACACGCTGTACGCCATCGAGGAGCGCGTCGAGGGCTCGGTGCTGGCCTGGCGGATGACGTGCCGGACCGGCTTCGTCGAGCACGTCCGCGTCACCGTGACCGACGCCGGCACCGGCAGCCTGCTCACCCTCTCCTGGTCCCCCGAGCTGCGACTGCGGCACCGCCCGGCCGCGCGGATGCTGACCCGGATGGCCCGGACCCAGCTCCAGCTGATGGCCCAGGGGCTGGCCCAGGCCGCCGCCTCATGAGGAGCGTCCTCGTCGTCGGCGCCTCGGTGGCCGGGATCGCCTCGGTCCGTGCCCTACGTCGCCAGGGTTTCGACGGGCGGGTGCTCGTCGTCGGGGAGGAGGACGAGACCCCGTACGACCGCCCGCCGCTGTCCAAGGGCTACCTCGCCGGCGAGGTCGCCCGCGAGGACCTGATGCTCGAGCAGCCCGACCGCCTCCAGGCCTGGGACGCCGAGTGGCACCTCGGCCGGCGCGCGGTCGCCCTCGAGCCCGGCAGCCGGTCGGTGCTGCTCGACGACGGGAGCCGGCTGAGCGCCGACGGTCTGGTCATCGCCACCGGCGCTCGTGGTCGCACGCTGCCGGCCTCGATCCTCGACCCGACGGGGTCCGGCGCGGGAGTCCACGTGCTGCGCACACGCGCGGACGCCGACGCGCTGCGCGCCGACCTGGTCCCCGGCGCTCGCCTCGTCGTGGTCGGGGGCGGCTTCATCGGCGCCGAGGTGGCCGCGACCGCGCGAGCCCGGGGCGTGTCCGTGGAGCTCGTCGAGGCGGACACCGCGCTGCTCCGTCGCCAGTTCGGGCCCGAGCTGTCGCCGGTCTGGCTCGACCTGCACCGCCGGAACGGCGTCACGGTGAGCACCGGCGTCGGCCTCGCCTCGGTCGAGCGGCGGCACGGCAGGCTCATCGGGGTCCGCCTGCGCGACGGGCGCAGCCTCGCCGCGGACGCGGTCCTCCTCGCCGTCGGGGCCACGCCGAACACCGAGTGGCTGGCCGGGTCGGGGCTACGGCTCGAGGACGGCGTGCTGTGCGACGCGGTGGGGAGGACCGGCCTGCCCGATGTCGTCGCCGTCGGCGACGTCACCCGCGCTCCGCACGCGTTCGTGGGCGCAACGGTCCGCATCGAGCACTGGGGGCACGCGATGTCCCAGCCCGCGCTGGCCGTCGCGGCGCTGCTCGGCGGCCAGCCCGTGGCGCCCACCGCTCCGCCGACCGTGTGGTCCGACCAGTACGACGCGCACCTGCTCTACGCGGGCCACCGGGGCGATCACGACGTGATGGAGGTCGTGGACGGCGACCTGGGCTCCGACGCCTTCACGGTGCTCTTCCGGGCTGACGGCGCACCGAGAGCGGTACTGTCGGTCAACCAGCCTCGGGTCCTCGGCCGCGTGAAGCGGACCCTGGCCCCGCACGACGGTGCTGGGCTTGATCTCTGAGCGGGCTTGATCTCCGAGCGGGCTTGATCCCTGAGCGGGCTCGATCCCTGAGTGGGCTCGATCCCTGAGTGGGGTCGGGCGGTCGTGCCGGCTCAGCCGGCCGCCCCGAGCCGGGTCGAGATCCGGTCCGCCGCCTCGCGCACCAGGGGCTCCAGCACGACCAGGCTCTCGGCGTCCATCCGCAACGACGGTCCCGAGACGCTCAGCGAGGCGATGACGTCGCCGTGCACGTCGCGGATCGGCGCCGCCAGCGCGGTCAGGCCGGGCTCGAACTCGTCGACCGCGACGGCGTACCCCTGCGCGCGGACCTCGGCCAGCGTCTCGCGCAGCCGCGGACGACTGACCACGGTGGCCGGGGTGTAGGCCTTCAGCCCGGTCAGGCGGCGCTGGATCTCGGCGGCCGACAGTGCGCTGAGCAGCACCTTGCCGTTGGACGTCGCGTGCAGCGGGATCCGTTGGCCGACCCAGTTGTGCGACTGGAGCGCCGAGGCCCCGGCCACCTGGTCGACGTAGAGCGCGGCCTCTTCGGAGAGCACCGCGATGTTCACCGTCTCCCCCGTACGCGCGGCGAGCTCGCGGACGACCGGTCGCGCCTCGGTGACCACGTCGAGGCGGGCCGTGCTCGCCGCGGCCAGCCGGACGAGGCCGACGCCGAGGCGGTACTTGCCGCGCTCCTCGTGCTGCTCGACCATGCCGTGCTGCTCCAGGGTCGCGACCAGCCGGAAAGCGGTGCTCTTGTGCACCCCGAGCTCCGCCGCGATCTGGGTCACCCCGGCCTCGCCGACGCGTGAGAGTATTCCGAGCACGGTGAGCGCGCGGTCCACGGACTGCACGGCGGTGGTTGGAGGCGTGTCGGTCGGCACAGGCTGGACGCTAGCGCACCCGTTGTTGCGTATCGCACACTTGGTTGTCCTCCGCGCAACGAAAGGTCCTTGCTCGTGCCGCCCACCCCCTCCGTCCAGGCCGCCGACCTCGCGACGGAGCGCGAGGCCTCCGCAGTCAGCGACCCGCGCTACGTGCTCACCCTGGACTGCCCGGACCGGCCCGGCATCGTGCACGCCGTGACCGGGGCGCTGCTGACCCGGCAGGGCAACATCGTGGAGAGCCAGCAGTTCGACGACCTCGACGAGGGTCGGTTCTTCTTGCGCGTGCTGTTCACCGCCCCCGCCGAGCGGGGCGGTCTGGAGGACATCCGCGGCGACCTCGCCGTGGTGGCCCAGCAGTTCGCGATGACCTGGGAGCTATGGGACGCGGCGGCGCCGTACCGGACGCTGATCCTGGTCTCCTCGTTCAGCCACTGCCTCAACGACCTGCTGTTCCGCTGGAGCAACCAGGCGCTGAACGTCGACGTGGCCGGCGTGGTGTCGAACCACGCGACCTGCCAGGCGCTGGTGGAGTCCTACGGGGTCCCCTTCCACCACGTCCCGGTGAGCGCGGAGACCAAGCCCGCTGCCGAGGCGCGGTTGCTCGAGCTCGTCGGCGAGCTCGACATCGACCTGGTCGTGCTCGCGCGCTACATGCAGGTGCTCTCCGACGAGACCTGCCGGGCCCTGGAGGGGCGGACGATCAACATCCACCACTCGTTCCTGCCCAGCTTCAAGGGCGCCCGGCCCTACCACCAGGCCTTCGACCGAGGGGTGAAACTGGTCGGCGCCACCGCGCACTACGTGACCGCCGACCTCGACGAGGGGCCGATCATCGAGCAGGACGTGCTGCGGGTCGACCACCGGCTCTCGGCCACCGAGCTCGTCGCGGCCGGGCGGGACGTCGAGTGCCAGGTGCTCTCGCGGGCGGTGCGGTGGCATGCCGAGAGTCGGGTCCTGCGCAACGGCCACAAGACCGTCGTCTTCCGCTGACCCTCCCCCACCCCGCCGAGTCGGCGCTAGTGCACGCCGTACGCCGCGACGGTCAGCGCCGGCCGGCGGCGTACTCCCCACGGAGAACTGCTGCTACCCATGGTGAATTCACCATGGGGAGCAGCAGAAATCCTGCATACCCTGGGAAACTTCCTCAGTCGCCGAGCTCGGCGCGGCGGCGTACGACGTACTCCTCGAGCTCGAGGCGGATCGCCTCGTCGAGGGGCGGCTGCTCGTAGGACTCGAGCGTCTTGTGGAAGATCTTGGTCATCCGTCCGGCCGCGTCCACCCCGCCGTTGCGGCTCCACCGCTCGAAGTTCTCCGAGGAGGACAGCATCGGCCGGTAGAAGCAGGTCCGGAAGCGGTCCATCGTGTGCGCCGCCCCCAGGAAGTGACCACCGTGGCCGACCTCGGTGTGGGCGTCGAAGGCGATCGAGCCCTCGTCGATCTCCAACGGGGTGAACTCGGCCTGGAGCATCTGAATCAGCTCGACGTCCATCACGAACTTCTCGAAGCAGGCGACCAGACCGCCCTCGAGCCAGCCGGCCGAGTGCATCACCCAGTTCGCCCCGGCCAGGAACGTCGGCAGCAGCGTCATCAGCGCCTCGTAGCCGGCCTGCGCGTCGGGCACCTGCGAGGACGTCATCGCCCCACCGGAGCGGAAGGGCAGTCCGAAGTGCCGGGCGATCTGGCCCGTGCAGAGCAGCCCGATGCCCGACTCGGGGGTGCCGAAGGACGGCGACCCCGACTGCATGTCGATGTTGGACAGGAACGACCCGAAGACCACCGGGCACCCCGGCCGGTTGAGCTGGGCCAGCGCGATACCCGAGAGCGCCTCGGCGATCTGCTGGACCAGCGCCGCGGGAATGGTCACCGGCGACATCGCCCCCATCAAGATGAACGGGGTGAGCACGATCGGCTGGGCGGCCGCGGAGTAGGCCAGCAGCGACTCGATCATCCGCTCGTCCCAGCGCAGCGGGGAGTTGCAGTTGATCAGCGAGATGGTCACCGGGCTGGCCTCGATCACCTCGCGCCCGCCGAAGAGGATGGAGCTCATCGCGATCGTGTCCGCGGCGTTGGTGCCGGAGACGACGTTGCCCATGAAGATCTTGTCGGTCAGCGTGGCCAGCGCGTAGGTCATGTCCAGGTGCCGCGAGTCCAGCGGGGCGTCGTTCGGCTCGCAGACCACGCCCCCGGCGGAGTCGAGGACCGAGAAACTCTGGGAGAGCTTGGCGAAGCGCTCGAAGTCGTCCATGGTCGCGTCGCGGCGCACGTCGCCCTCCCGTACGAACGGAGGACCGTAGACGGCCCCGAAGGCCATCGCGTCCCCGCCGATGTGCACCGAGTGCGCCGGGTTCCGCGCGGCGATGTCGAACTCCTTCGGCGCCTTGGCCACCTGCGCGAGGAGGAACTCCGGGTCCAGGAAGACGGTCTGGCCCTCGACCTTCTGCCCCGCGGCGCGAAACAGGTCGAGCGCGGTCTCGCTGTCGAACTCGACCCCGATCTCCCTGACCAGCCGACGCCAGGCGGCGTCCAGGGTGGCCATCGCGTCCTGGCTGAGGATCTCGTAGCGGGGCATCGTGTTGCGAAACATGAAGGACCTCTCCGTATGGGACACCGCGAGGTGCTTGACCTCGGCTGGGCGACATTCTAACCTCATCATATGGGCACGCGGTTCCACAATATGAAACATCGGAGCCGGGACGACAGCGCCCCGGCTCCGGCCGCGAGCGCGCCTCCAGACCGCCCAACACCAGACCGCCCCGCGCCAGGCCGCCCCGCACCGGGCACCCAGGCCGTGGACCGCGCCGCCGCCCTGATCGACCTGGTCATCCGTTCCGAGCGTCCGCTGAGCTTCACCGAGCTCAGCGACCAGACCGGCCTGGCCCGCTCGACCACCTCGCGCCTGCTCGCCGCCCTCGAGCGCACCGAGCTGCTCGAGCGCGAGCCCGAGGGCGGCTACGTCGGGGGCCAGCTCTTCGCGCTGCACGCCGCCCTGCACGACCCCTGGCCCCAGGTGGTGCGCCTGGCCCAGCCGGTCCTCCAGGAGATCAGCGACCAGTGCGGCGAGACGGTCCACCTCGGCGTCCCCCGCAACGCCCGGGTCGTGCACATCGCCCAGGTCGACTCCCGGTTCCTGTTGGCCGCCCGCGACTGGAACCAGGTCGACGTGCCTGCGCACTGCAGCGCACTGGGCAAGGTCTTCTACGCCTTCGGCGCGCTGCCGCTCCCCTCGGTGCTGGTCCGGCCGACCGAGCACTCGCTGGACCACGTCGCGCTCGAGCGCCAGCTCGTCGAGGTACGTCGGCGACACGTGGCCCGCACCCGCGACGAGCTCGAGGCCGGCCTCTCCGGCCTGGCCGCCCCGGTCCGTGGGGCCGACGGTCGGGTGATCGCCGCCCTCGGCGTCTCCGGGCCGACGCAGCGCCTCGACGAGTCGCTCGAGGAGATCTCCCGCCTGGTCCTCGTCGAGGCCGAGCGGCTCACCACGCACCTGCGGCAGAAGCACCCCCACCAGGAAGGCGCAGCATGACCCCCGAGGAGATCCTCCAGCGTCTCTACGACGAGACGCTGGTCGGCAACGCCCCCGAGGTCCTCGACCTCACCCATACCGCCCTGGCCCAGGACATGGAGCCGCAGAGCCTGCTCTTCGACGCGCTGATCCCCTCCCTGGAGGAGGTCGGGGCGCGCTTCGAGCGAGGCGACTTCTTCGTGCCCGAGATGCTCATCGCCGGCCGGGCCATGTCCGGGGCGATGGAGGTGCTCCGGCCGCTGCTGGCCGACACCGGGGTGCAGACCGTGGGCAAGTTCCTGATGGGGACGGTGAAGGGCGACGTGCACGACATCGGTAAGAACCTGGTGAACATCATGCTCGAGGGCGCGGGATTCGAAGTCATCGACCTCGGCGTGCAGGTGGCGCCGGAGAAGTTCGTGGAAAAGATCCTCGAGCACGAACCCGACATCGTCGGCTTCTCCGCCTTCCTGACCACCACGATGCCGATGTTCAAGGCGAACATGAACGCGCTGACCAAGGCCGGGGTCCGCGACCAGGTCATCGTGATGGTCGGGGGCGCGCCGGTCACCCAGGAGTACGCCGACGCGGTCGGGGCCGACGGCTACGCCTCCGACGCCTCGGCCACCGTCAAGCGCGCGAAGGACCTGCTGAAGAAGCGTCGCGCCCTGGTGGAGGCGTGAGCACCCCCCAGGAGACCGTCCTCCGCTCGGCCACCGCTGAGGTCGTGCTGTCGAGCCGTCGGCGGTTCTGCCTCATCGGGGAGCGGATCAACCCCACCGGACGGCGGATCTTCCAGGAGCAGCTCCGCGCCGGCGACCTGTCCGCGATCGAGCGCGACGTCCGCGCCCAGGTCGAGGGCGGGGCCGACGTCCTCGACGTGAACATGGGCGTCCCGCTCACCGACGAGCCCGACCTCCTCGGCCGGGCCGTCACCCTGGTCCAGAGGCTGACCGACCTGCCGGTGTGCATCGACTCCTCGGTGGTCGAGGCCCTCGAAGCCGGGCTGGCGGCCTATCAGGGCCGGGCCCTGGTCAACTCGGTCACGGCCGAGGACGAGCGGATGGCGCTGATCCTGCCCCTGGTCAAGAAGTACGACGCGGCGATCATCGCGCTGCCCAACGACGAGGAGGAGATCCCGATGGAGGCCGGGCGACGCCTCGAGCTGGTCGACCACATCGTCGAGGTCGCCACCACCGAGTACGGCATCGCCCTGGCCGACATCGTCATCGACCCGCTGGCCATGCCGATCGGCTCGGACACCTCGGTGGTGACCACCACGATGGAAACCATGCGTGGCATTCGCGACACCTACGGCCTGAACATGACCTGCGGTGCGTCGAACGTCTCGTTCGGGATGCCCGAGCGGCACGCCCTGGGTGCGGCCTTCCTCCCGATGGCGATGACCGCCGGGCTGACCAGCGCCATCATGGACACCCGCAGCCCGCAGATCGTCGCGGCGGTCAAGGCCGCGGACCTGTTGATGGACCGCGACGAGTGGGGCTCGAGCTGGATCGCGGCCCACCGCAAGAGGCAGGCCGCCACCGCCTGATGGACGAGCTGCCCTTCGAGGCCTCGGCGATCGCACTCGACGCTCTGCACCGCGAGGGCCTCCTCCCCCCGCCGGACGGGCCGACGCCGACCACGCACGACGGCTCGGGCCGGGTCGGGCTGTCCTTCAGCCCCTCGGGTCGTGAGGTCCGGGTCCCACCGGGGGTCACCGTCTTCGACGCCGCGAGCTGGAACGGCCTGGCCATCGACTCGACCTGCGGCGGGCACGGCACCTGCAAGAAGTGCAAGGTCCAGATCACCGGGGGCTCGGTGCCGGTGCACCGGCTCGACCAGCGCACCTTCAGCACCGAGGAGCTCGACGCGGGCTGGCGGCTGGCCTGCCTGGCCCAGGCCGTCGGCGATCTCACGGTCGACGTCCCGCCGCTGACCACGCGGCCCAAGGCGGCCACGGTCGGGGTCGGTCGTCAGGTGATCCTGCGCCCCGCACTGCAGAAGCGGTACGTCGAGGTCGAGGAGCCGTCGCTCGCCGACCAGCGCACCGACCTGCAACGGGTCCTCGACGCGATCCCCGACCTCGACCTCACCGCCGACCTGCACCTGCTGCGGCGGCTGCCGGTCGTGCTGCGCGAGGCGGACTTCAAGGTCACCGCCGTGGTGGTCGACGAGGCCCTGGTCGACGTCGAGGCCGGGGACACCACCGAGCGACGCTTCGCGGTGGCCTTCGACCTGGGCACGACCACGGTCGTGGCCACCCTCCTCGATGTCGGCACCGGCACCCCGCTCGCGGTGGCGTCGATGCTCAACAAGCAGCAGCCCTTCGGCGCCGACGTGATCACCCGGATCAGCGCGGCGATGATGGATCCCGAGGCGCTGCCCCGGCTGCGCGGTTTGGCCCAGGACACCCTGGCCGAGCTGGTCGCCGAGGTCCTAGACGAGGGCGGGGTGTCTGCCGAGGAGGTCTACGAGGTGGCGCTGGCGGGCAACGCGACGATGACCGCCCTGGTCCTGGGCATCGACCCCGAGCCCCTGGGCGTGGCCCCCTTCGTGATGACCAGCGCGGCGCCTCCCGTCGTGCCGGCCTCGGAGCTGGGGCTGTCTCTGCACCCGGGAGCGCGGGCGTACCTCTTCCCGGCGCTGGGCGCGTACGTCGGGGGGGACATCGTAGCCGGGATGCTGGCCTCGGGGATGGACCGGGACAAGCGCACGCGGTTGTTCATCGACGTGGGCACCAACTGCGAGATCGTGCTCAGCGACGGCGACACCATCCTGGCCACGGCGGCGCCCGCCGGGCCGGCCTTCGAGGGCGGCGCCATCCGGTGCGGGATGCGCGCCGCGGACGGAGCGATCGAGACCGTACGTCTGGAGCCGGCGCCGGAGCCGGGTGAGTCGGCGGCGAACGACGGCGTGACGCTGGGCGTCATCGGGGACGCCGTACCCGCGGGCCTGTGCGGCTCGGGGCTGGTCGACGCCGTCTCGGAGATGCTGCGCGCCGGGCTGCTGGCGCCGGACGGACGCTTCGTCAGCGACGACCAGGCCCGCGCGGTCGCGCCCCACCTGGCCGACCGCCTGACCCTGGAGGGAGCCGAGCGGGTCTTCGTCCTGCACCGCCCCGACGCGGGGTCCCCCACCGCGGAGTGCGTCTACCTCTCCCAGCGCGACGTCCGGGAGCTCCAGTTCGCCAAGGGCGCGATCGCCACCGGCTGGACCCTGCTGCTCGAGGGTCTCGGGCTCGAGCACTCCGACGTCCAGCAGGTGCTGCTGGCCGGCTCGTTCGGCAGCTACCTCTCCCCCGCGGCCGCGATCAGGATCGGCCTGGTGCCCAAGGTCCCCGTGCTGCGCATCGTCTCGGCCGGCAACGTCGCCGGCGAGGGCGCCAAGATGAGCCTGCTCAGCCGCCGTGAGCGCGCCGGGGCCCAGGCGCTGACGCAGGAGGTGACCTATGTCGAGCTCTCCGACCGCACCGACTTCAACGACCGCTTCATCGAGCTGCTCTCCTTCCCCGGCTGACCCGTGGACGGTGATCGCCTGCGGTGCGATCGCGGCGCCCTGCCAGCGGGTGGTCCAGCGGCGGGGCTGGACGGTCGAGGTGCTGCCGCTGCCTCCGCTGCTGCACAACAGCCCGCACCGGATCGCCGGCGAGGTCGAGGCCACGGCGCGTGCGCTGCTGGCATGCGGCCACCGGGTCGCGGTCGGGTACGCCGACTGCGGGACCTACGGCGCTCTGGACGAGGTCTGCGCCCGGCTGGGCCTCTCCCGCCTGGCGGGCCTGCACTGCTACGACCTCTTCGCGGGCCAGGACGAGGTACGTCGCCTCTTCGACCGGGAGCCCGGCACCTACGTGCTCACCGACTTCCTGGTCCGCTCCTTCCCCCGGACCGTGATCGCCGAGCTCGGGCTGGACCGGCACCCCGAGCTGCTCGAGGACTACTTCGGCCACTACACTCGCGTGGTGTGGCTGGCCCAGGAGCCGGACGACGGACTACGTCGACTGGCGCAGGCCGCGGCCGATCGGATCGGTCTGCCGCTGAGGGTGGTTGAGACCGGGGACCTGCGACTGGAGGCGGCGCTAGCGCGGCTGCTCGGCCTCCCGCAGCCGGACTGAGACGCGACCCTGGGTCGACCGGCAGGACGAGCGGCCGGACTAGCGCGGGGCCCCGAGGACCGAGAGTCGCTGGAGGTAGTCCGTGCGCCAGGCCTCGGTCTCCGCGACCTGGTTGAAGGTATAGACGTGCAGGCCGGCCAGCAGGCTGTCCCGGACCGCCATCCGGGCGACACAGGCCTCGATGAAGCGCTCGCCGGTGAAGCCGCCGGGGGCGGCCAGGCGCGCCAGCGTGCCCTTGTGCTTGGCCAGGAACCGGGTCGAGTCGCCGACGCCGATCCGGGTGGCCATGGTCAGCAGCTTCGTCCGCTCCACCGGACCCGGCACTCCGAGCAGCATCGGCAGGGCGATCCCCCGGGAGCGCAGCCGCTCCACCCACCCCTCGATGACCTCGGGGTCGAAGGACAGGTTGCTGACCAGCTGGGTGGCGTGACGACGCTTGTCCCACATCGACTGCACGGTCAGGTCGTCGCTGATGGTGGGGTGCGACTCGGGGTAGCCGGTGATCCCGACCTCGGCGAACGGAGTCCCCATCGAGGTCAGGTCCTCGAGCAGGTCCAGCGCGCAGGCGTAGTCACCGGCCGGGGGGTCCTGGTCCCCCCCAGGCACGAAGACGGTGCTCACGCCGGCCTCCCGCAGCCGGGAGACCAGCTCCTCCAGCTCGGCGCGTCCGGAGATTATCCGCGCGGCCAGGTGCGGCACCGCGTCGTACCCGTGCCGACTCAGCCGCTCGGCCAGCGCGACCGTCTCCTCGATGCCCTTGGCCGGCGACGCGGTGACGGTCAGCGTGCGCTCGCGCGGCACGTGGGCGAGCAGCTTCTCCTCGATGCTCGGCGTGGGCAGCACCTCGTAGCGCGCCGACGTGACGAGCGCGGCCACGATTCCAGGCGGGACTTTGTTGCGCATGAAGGAACTCGTTTCGCGATACGCAATCGGTTCGCTCAGGCTACCACCGGTCGGGCTCAGTCGGTGGTGAGCATCATGAGTCCGTGTGCGGTCTCGTCCTCGACCCAGCTGCTGATCCCGACCGCGTCCAGCACGGCGAGGTTCGAGGCCACCTCGCGGTCGGCGTCGGCCCCCTCGAGCACGCTGTCGAGCCACCCCTGGCCGGCGTCGAAGTTGACGAAGACGGCAGCGGAGGCCTTGTCGGCCTCGGGCAGCACGCGCTCGAAGCTCTCCAGCCCATCGAGATCCCCAGCGCCGCCGTCCGCGACCAGAATGTCGAGGTAGTCCCGGCTCAGCCCCAGCACGACGCCGTCGTCGTCGCGGGTCACGATCAGCCGGTCGACATCGGGCCCCACCTCCCGGCGCAGCGAGGTCCGGAGCTTCTCGACCACCCGGCTGATCGCCTCGGGGTCGCCCGAGATCCGCAGGCCGGCCGGCGCCGCGGAGAGTCCTCGGGGGGTGTCCAGGGTCGAGACGTCGAGCGAGGAGTCGACGGAGAACGTCACCCCCTCGCCGAGGAGGGTGTCGAGATCCTCGGGCAGGCTCAGGCCGGTGGCCTTCTCCGCGCCGCGCCACATCGTCTCGGGGGTGACGTCGTCCCCGAGGGCCTGGCTCATCGTGTCGGCGTACGACGACGCCCAGCCCGAGGGCACAGCCACGCCCAGGGCGAAGGCGGTGGTCTCCGGCAGGGAGGCGAGGTCGACGGTCCCGGACTCGCCGCCCGGCGCGCCGAGGAAGCCCGGGAGCCCTCCCGAGGCGGTCTCGGCCTCGACCGTGCCGTCGCCGAACCGGACCGTCATCGCCGCACCGGTGAAGTCGGCGTAGAGCGCGTCCAGACGTGGTGCGACCACCCCGGCCCCCGCCTCACCCATCGCCCGCGAGGCCGCCTGGGGGGCCTCGGCGGAGGCGTAGGCGGTGATGATTCCGGGGTCGCCGACCTCGGCCATCCAGGAGGTGAACTCGGGGTCGTCCTCGAGCGAGGAGACCTCGGCCTGGGCGGCCATCATGTCCATCACCAGCGGGTCCTCGCCGACGAGGGCGTAGTCGTCGACGAAGGACACGGCCGGACCCGGCGTCGTGGCCGGGGCCTTCGCCCCCCGGGGCGCGGGCGCCGCGTCCCCGCACGCGGCGAGGGCGGCGATGCCCGTCCGGGCCGCCGCCCGGTCGGTGACCTGGACGACCCCGAACGGAACCAGCTCGCCCCGGTTCTCCACCACGGCGAGCGCGAAGCGGTTCCCCAGCCAGGGCGCGACGTCCCGGTCGTAGTCCAGGTCCGGGCAGGTCGAGTCGTCCTGGGCCTGCTCGACCAGGGTCCGCAGCACGTCGTCCTGCGCGCCCATCCCGAGGTCGTCCGCGGCGGGGAACTTCTTCAGCGTGCGCAGCGCGTTGATCTTCTGCGACGCGGACGGGTCGAGGTCGACACTGACGTAGCCGATCGCCGCCGCGGGGACGGCGGCCGAGGGAGCTGCTCCGGTCGACATCAGCTGGAGGACGGCCCAGGCCCCCACGCCGGTCGCGGCCAGCACGGCCACCGACGCTCCGCCGACCGCAGCCCAGCGACCGGTCGACCAGCCTGTCCGGGGGGCGGGCTGGCCCGGCCCGAGGTACTCCGGCTCGCGAAAGTCGTCGTCGGTCATGGTGGCCACCCCCGTGGTCGGGTCCGAAGACGGACCGTGCTTTAGCGTGCGAATGCTGCTCCGGCCCGAGCCGCGGTGGGAGAAGACTAGACGATGATGCGGTCCGAGGGGGAGGCATCCTCCGGGCCGGGCTCGGGGACCGGTGCCCAGAGCACGACCAGGGTGCCCAGCATCGCCATCACCGGCCAGACCAGGTAGAGCACCCGCCCGGTGACCACGAGCTCGGTGGGGACCATGGTGCCCGGAGCGAGACCGCCCGCGACCTGCGCCGGGGGTGGTGGGCCGAGCAGCCCACCGACCCGGACGGCGAGCAGGCTGGCCAGGACCGCCCCGACCAGCACCAGCCCGGCGGTCAGCAGCGGATCTCGCGAGCGCCACCAGGTGACCACGCCCCCGGTGAGGAGGCCGAGCCCCGCGCCCAGGACGGCGAACCAGCCGTCGTCGTCGAACTGCTTGCCCAGCTCGTCCTCGCCCATGCCCAGGCCACCGCCACTCCCGGTGGTGAACATCGCCGGGTCGACCAGCAACCACCAGAGCACACCGGCCGCGACCCCGGCCACGGCGAAGACGCCGAGCACGGCGACCACGTCACGCACCGCCCCGGAGCCCCGGTCGGTCCCGCCGACCAGCACGCCGGGCTCGCTCATACCCCACCGAGGCAGTGCGGTCCGAGCAGCGCCTTGAGGTCGGCGAAGAGCGCCGGGCTCGGCGAGACCCGCAGGCGGTCGTCGAGCTTGAGCACGGTGGTCGCGGTCTTGGTCATCAGGCGCAACCGTACTTCGGTGACGCCGGGGTGCGTGCCCAGCACGTCCTTGAGCTGCTCGACCACCGGCGGGGTGCACCGGGTCGAGGGCAGCGAGACAACAACGGGGCCGGACGGCGCGTCGGACAGGTCGGGCTGGCTGACCTCGAGGCCGTGCAGCTCGAGCTGGTCCTTGGACCGCGAGACACGCCCCTTGACCGTGACGATGGCGTCCTCGTTGAGCATCGTGCTGGCCAGCTGGTAGGTGCTGGGGAACAGCAGGACGTCCACGGCGCCCTCGAGGTCCTCCACGGTGATGATCGCCCAGGCGTCACCGCGCTTGGTGATCTTGCGCTGCACCGAGGTCAGCAGGCCACTGACGGTGACGTGGCTGCCGTCGGCGCGCTCCTCGTCGAGCAGGAGCGCCCCGATCGTGGTGTCGGTGCCGACCGAGAGGAGGTGCTTGAGGCCCAGCAGGGGGTGGTCGGAGACGTAGAGGCCGAGCATGTCCCGCTCGTGCCCGAGCAGCGTCTGCTTGTCCCACTCGGCGATCTGGTCGGGCACGTCGACGGCCAGGCTGAAGGCGGCCTCGGAGGTCTCCTCCAAACCGTCGAAGAGGGAGTCCTGGCCCCCCGAGGCGTCCTTCTTGATCGTGGCGTAGCGGTCGACGGCCTCCTCGTGCACGCTGACCAGCGCCCGGCGCCGGTGCCCGAGCGAGTCGAAGGCGCCGGCCTTGGCCAGCGACTCGATCATCCGCTTGTTGCAGACCAGCGCGTCGACCTTGGTCATGAAGTCGTTGAAGTCGGTGTAGGCGCCCTGCTCACGTCGGGCCTGGACGACCTTGCCGACCACGTTGGCGCCGACGTTGCGGATGGCCGAGAGCCCGAAGCGGATGTCGGTGCCGACCGGGGTGAAGGTGGCCTCGGACTCGTTGACGTCGGGCGGGAGGACCTGGATCTTCATCCGGCGGCACTCGTTGAGGTAGATGGCCATCTTGTCCTTGTCGTCCTTGACCGAGGTCAGGACGGCGGCCATGTACTCGCAGGCGTAGTTGGCCTTGAGGAAGGCCGTCCAGTAGGACACCAGGCCGTACGCGGCGGAGTGCGCCTTGTTGAAGGCGTAGTCGGAGAACGGCAGCAGGATGTCCCACAGCGTCTGCACGGCCTCGGCGGAGTAGCCGCGCTCGCGCATCCCGGTGGAGAACGCCTCGAACTGCTTGTCGAGCTCCTCCTTCTTCTTCTTGCTCATCGCGCGCCGCAGCAGGTCGGCTTGACCCAGGGAGTAGCCGGCGAGCTTCTGGGCGATCGCCATCACCTGCTCCTGGTAGACGATCAGCCCGTAGGTCTCGCCCAGGATGTCGGCCAGCGGCTCGGCGAGCTCGGGGTGGATCGGGTCGAGCGCCTCCCGGCCGTTCTTGCGTCGGGCGTACTTGTTGTGCGAGTCCGCGCCCCTCGGGCCCGGACGGTAGAGGGCTCCAACCGCGGAGATGTCCTCGAAGGTGTCGGGACGCATGCTCCGCAGCAGCGCGCGCATCGGACCCCCGTCGAGCTGGAAGACGCCCAGGGTGTCGCCACGGGAGAGGAGCGCGAAGGTCGCCGGGTCGTCGAGGGTCAGCTCCTCGAGGACGATCTTCTCCTGACGGTTGTGCTCGATGTTGATCAGCGCGTCGTCGAGGATGGTGAGGTTGCGCAGCCCCAGGAAGTCCATCTTGATCAGCCCGAGCTTCTCGCAGGTCGGGTAGTCGAACTGGGTGATGATCGCGCCGTCCTGCTCGCGGCGCAGCACGGGGATCACGTTCTGCAGCGGCTCGCTGGACATGATCACCCCGGCCGCGTGCACGCCCCACTGCCGTTTGAGCCCCTCGATCCCGATGGCGGTGTCGACGACCTTCTTCACGTCCGGGTCGCCCTCGTAGAGGCCGCGGAACTCGCCGCCCTCGCCGTAGCGCTTGTGCGTGGAGTCGAAGATCTGGGTCAGCGGGACGTCCTTGCCCATCACCGCAGCCGGCATCGCCTTGGTGATCCGGTCCCCCATCGCGAAGGGGTAGCCCAGGATGCGGGAGGAGTCCTTGACCGCCTGCTTGGCCTTGATCGTGCCGTAGGTGACGATCATCGAGACCCGGTCGTCGCCGTACTTCTCGGTGACGTAGCGGATCACCTCGCCGCGGCGGCGCTCGTCGAAGTCGATGTCGAAGTCGGGCATCGAGACCCGGTCGGGGTTGAGGAAGCGCTCGAAGATCAGCCCGTGCACGAGCGGGTCGAGGTCGGTGATCCGCATCGCGTACGCCGCCATCGAGCCCGCACCCGAGCCACGGCCCGGCCCGACCCGGATGCCGTTGTCCTTGGCCCAGGTGATGAAGTCGGCAACGACCAGGAAGTAGCCCGGGAAGCCCATCGAGGTGATCACGCCGATCTCGAAGTCGGCCTGCATGCGGACCGCCTCGGGGATGCCCTCGGGGTAGCGGTACCGCAGCCCCCGCTCGACCTCCTTGACGAACCAGGAGTCCTCGGTCTCGCCGTCGGGCACGGGGAAGCGGGGCATGAAGTTGGCCCGCTCGTCGAACTCGACCTCGCAGCGCTCGGCGATGAGCAGGGTGTTGTCGCAGGCCTCGGGCAGCCCGTTGCGCACGGCCCAGAGGTCACGCATCTCGGCCGGCGACTTGATGTAGTAGGAGTCCCCGTTGAACTTGAACCGCTTCGGGTCGGCCATCGTGCTGCCCGAGGAGACGCAGAGCAGGTGCTCGTGGGCCGAGGCGTCCGCGGCGTGCACGTAGTGCGAGTCGTTGGTGGCCACCGGGGGGATGCCGAGGTCCGCGGAGAGCCGCAGCAGGCCCTCACGGACCCGAGTCTCGATCGAGAGGCCGTGGTCCATCAGCTCGAGGAAGAAGCTGTCCCGGCCGAAGATGTCCTGGAACTCGCCCGCGGCCTCGCGGGCCTTGTCGTAGTCGCCGATCCGCAGCCAGGTCTGGATCTCCCCCGACGGGCACCCGGTGGTGCCGATCAGGCCCGCGGCGTGCTCGGCGAGCAGCTCCCGGTCGGCGCGCGGCTTGTAGAAGAAGCCCTCGATGAAGGAGCGGGAGGAGAGCTTGAACAGGTTGTGCATCCCGGCCGTGGTCTCGGCCAGCAGGGTCATGTGTGTGTAGGCCCCCGATCCGGACACGTCGTCGTCGCCACCGCTGTTCCACCGGATCCGCTTGCGCTCGAACCGGGACGTGTTGGGCGTGAGGTACGCCTCCATGCCGATGATCGGCTTCACCCCGGCCTTGGTGGCCTGGGAGTAGAAGTCGTGGGCCCCGAACACGTTGCCGTGGTCGGTCATCGCGATGGCGCTCATGCCGAGCTCCGCGGTGCGCTCGACGAGCCCCGAGAGTCGTGCCGCCCCGTCGAGCATCGAGTACTCGGTGTGCACATGCAGATGAACGAACGAGTCGTCTCCGGGCGCTGGTGCCATGGGCGGGAGCTGCCCCTTCCGGTCTGCGAGCGCGACGAACAATGCCGTCCTGGAGGGCCGGTGTCCTGCGGTGTGGGGGAAGAGGAGTCAGACTACGCGACCCCTGGAGAAGATCCTGGCATGACCCACCGACGGCTGCCGGTGGCCCCGGACCCGGGCCAGGTCATCGTCAGGTCCGGCGCTCCCTCCTCGTTCTGGGAGCCGTCGGTGGCCGCACCGTCGATCAGCCCGTGGGCGGCGTAGAAGCGGCGCGCGGGATGGTTGCTGAGGAAGACCCACAGGCCGAAACCGTGGGGGCGCAACGCCTGGACGAGCTCGAGCAGCGCCGCCCCCACCCCGTAACCCTGGTGGTCGGGGTCGACATAGAGGTGGCTGAGCCAGGCGTCCTCCAGGACGGCGTAGCCCAGCACCCCGTCCTCGCGCTCGGCGACCCACAGCTCGCGTGAGACCAGGTCCCAGCCGACCACCCAGGACGCGACGGCCTCCACGTCGTGGACCCGCGGGGGCATCGACGGCACGGCGGCGTCCCGGGCCCGCACGTACAGGTCGGCCACCGCAGGCAGGTCCTCGCGGGTGCCCGGGCGCAGGAGCAGGTCAGTGGGCATCGCGGATGGCCTCGAGCGCACGCTCGAGGTCCGCGGGGTACGGCGAGCGGTACTCCACGTACTCCCCGGACTCGGGGTGCTCGAAGCCCAGACCTACCGCGTGGAGCCACTGACGCTCGAGGCCGACCCGGCGGGCCAGGACGGGGTCGCCGCCGTAGGTCGGGTCCCCCACACAGGGATGTTTCAGCGCCGCCATGTGAACCCGGATCTGGTGGGTGCGCCCGGTCTCCAGGCGCACTTCGAGCAGGCTGGCGAACCGGTGCGCCTCGAGGGTGTCGTAGTGGGTGACGCTGTGCTTGCCGTCGGCCATCACCGCGAACTTGTAGTCGTGCTTGGGGTGCCGGCCGATGGGCGCGTCGACGGTGCCGCGCAACGGGTCCGGGTGCCCCTGGACGAGCGCGTGGTACATCTTCTCCACCGCGCGCCGCCGGAAGGCGTTCTTCAGTCGTGAGTACGCGTACTCCGACTTGGCGATCACCATCACCCCCGACGTGCCGACGTCGAGCCGCTGCACGATCCCCTGCCGCTCCGAGGCCCCGCTGGTGGCGATCCGGAAGCCGGCCGCGGCCAGGTGGCCCACCACGGTGGGACCGGCCCACCCGGGGCTGGGGTGGACCGCGACGCCGACCGGCTTGTCGATGACCACCAGGGCGTCGTCGTCGTGGATGATCGAGATCCCCTCGACCACCTGCGGGACGACGGCCACCGGGTCGACCACGGGCGGCACCAAGACGTCGAGGTGGGTGCCCGGGTGCACGCGCTCGGACTTCGCGACCGTCTCGCCGTCGAGCAGGACGTGGCCGGCCGCGATCAGGTCCGCGGCACGGGAGCGGGAGAAGCCGAACATCCGGGCCAGGATGGCGTCGAGCCGCTCTCCAGCCAGGCTCTCGGGGACGGTGACCGTGCGCTGACTCAGACCTGCGGGGTCACTCATCCCTCGGAGTCCGAGGCGGGGGCGGGGGCGGGTGCCGGGCTGGGCGGGTCGCTGGGGCGGCCGTCGACGCGCATCCCGCGCACGGACTGGATGATGATGAAGGCGGCGGCTGCGTTGATGCACACGTCGGCAACGTTGAACACCGGGAAGTTCGGGAAGCGCAGGAAGTCCACCACGTGACCCCGGAACGGCTCGGGCTCACGCACCAGGCGGTCGGTCAGGTTGCCCAGGATCCCGGCCAGCAGAAAGCCCAGGCCCCACGCCCAGCCGGTGCTGCGCAGCCGACGCAGGGCCACGGTGAGCGTGACCACCGCGGCAACGGCGGCGACCACGGTCAGCACCAGCGTGTACGACGTACCCAGGCTGAAGGCGGCGCCGCTGTTGGAGGTGAGCAGCAGGCCGAACCACTGGCCGACCACAGGGTGGTAGTCGCCGGTCTCGAGCCGGGTCACCGCCAGCTGCTTGGTGGCCAAGTCCACGGCGTAGCCGATCGCCGCGACCGAGAAGAACAGGCTCAGCGCCCGTCCCCGAGGCATGCGGGCACCCGGCCGGGGGGACGCGTCGTCGTCGTTCAGCGACGCTCTGCTCGCTGCTTGCATGGCAGGCACAGTGTCGCACGCGGGTAGGCCATCACCCGCATCTTGCCGATGGGCTCACCGCACTCCTCGCAGACCCCGTAGCTGCCGTCCTCGATCCGCGCGAGCGCCCGCTCGGTCTGGGCGAGCATGTCGCGCGCGTTGTTGGCCAGCGTCATCTCGTGGTCACGCTCGAAGGTGGCCGACCCGACGTCGGCCTGGTCGTTCCCGGCCCCGTCCCCGGCATCGCGCATCAGGTCGTGCAGGTCGTGCTCGGCCAGGTTGAGCTCCGACCTCAGCCGGTTCCGGTCGGCGTTGAGCTCGGCACGGACCTCGTCGAGCTCGGCCTTGGACCACGGCTTCTCGTTGCCTTTGACCGCGAACGTGCTGGCGGCCTTCGCCCTCGTCTTCGCCGGGGCCTTCTTTTTCGGAGCTTTCTTTTCCGGAGCCTTCGTCGCCGCTGCCTTCTTCGCGGGGGCCTTCTTCGCTGGGGTCGCCCGGGCCATGTTTGTCGCTACCCCCACTGAGAAGACGGGTGCCGCGGCGGACCACGACCCACAAAGACGCACGACGTCGAGCCGTGCGGTGCGGTGAGGATATGCCCGGCTGAGGGCCCAGACAACCAACGGCACGGCACATCCCGGTAACTATTGGGTCCGCTGCTGGTCCGGCCCGGCGGCGAGAGCCGGGGGCGAGATCTGGCAGACTGGTGCCACCGCAAGGCATGGACGGGACGAGTAGCTCCGAGCACAGCCGGAAGCGACCTGGGGACGGTGTGAGCCCAGGGGTGTTGTCCGGAGCGAAGATCACCCCGAGCCGTCGGAAGAGCGAGTGCCCTCGTGGCACCCGGGTAGACCCGACCGCGGTGACCGACGAGGGGGCACGCCGCAGCCTGGGGGTGCCAAGAAGGGTGGTACCGCGGGAGCGTCCGGGCAGCCGGCGTCCTCGTCCCTTCGGTGCAGACGCCGCTCCACCTGCCGTCCCCCGACGGATTCGGTGGGGAGCCGCAACCGACGAAGGGCCACCCAGTGAGCGAGTACACCCCCCTCCCCCCGCAGGTCGACCTGCCCGCGCTCGAGCACGGCGTGCTGGACCTGTGGACCCAGCACGGCACCTTCGAGGCGTCCCTGGAGCTCTCGGCCGACCGGCCGCGGTGGACCTTCTACGAGGGCCCGCCGACCGCGAACGGCATGCCCGGCACGCACCACGTCGAGGCGCGGGTGTTCAAGGACGTGTTCCCGCGGTTCAAGACGATGCAGGGCTACCGGGTCGACCGGAAGGCCGGCTGGGACTGCCACGGGCTCCCCGTCGAGCTGGCCGTGGAGAAGGAGCTCGGCTTCTCCGGCAAGAACGACATCGAGGAGTACGGCGTCGCGGAGTTCAACCAGCGCTGCCGGGAGTCGGTGCTGCGGCACGTGGGCGCCTTCGAGCAGATGTCGGAGCGGATGGGCTTCTGGGTGGACACCGAGGACCCCTACGTGACCATGCAGCCGCAGTACGTCGAGTCGGTGTGGTGGGCCCTGAAGCAGATCCACGCCAAGGGCCTCCTCGTCGAGGACTTCCGGGTCGCCCCGTACTGCCCGCGCTGCGGCACCGGGCTCTCGGACCACGAGCTGGCCCAGGGCTACGAGACGGTGACCGAACCGTCGGTCTACGTCCGCTTCCCGCTGACCTCCGGGCCGTTGGCCACCGAGGGCACCGGTGACTCCGGGGCCGCGCTGCTGGTGTGGACCACGACGCCGTGGACGCTGGTCTCGAACACCGCCGTGGCCGTGCACCCCGGCGTGGACTACGTCGTCGCCACCGACGGCACGCAGACCCTGGTCGTGGCCGAGCCGCTGCTGGCCCAGGCCCTGGGCGAGGGCTGGACGGTGACCTCGCGGGTCAGCGGCCAGGACATGGAGGGCTGGACCTACCGCCGCCCCTTCGACCTCATCGACTTCCCCCAGGACGTGCCGGCGCACCTGGTCGTGCTGGCCGAGTACGTGACCACCGAGGACGGCACCGGGCTGGTGCACCAGTCCCCCGCCTTCGGTGAGGAGGACATGGCCGTGGCCCGCGCCTACGGCCTGCCGGTGGTCAACCCGGTGCGCTCCGACGGGCACTTCGAGGAGTCCGTGCCGCTGGTCGGCGGCCAGTTCTTCAAGCACGCGGACACCGCGCTGGTCGAGGACCTCGCGCGACACGGGGTGCTCTTCCGCCACGTCGCCTACGAGCACTCCTACCCGCACTGCTGGCGCTGCCACACCGCGCTGCTCTACTACGCCCAGCCCTCGTGGTACATCCGCACCACCGCGGTCAAGGACGCGCTGCTGGCCGAGAACGCCCGGACAAGCTGGTACCCGGAGAACGTGCAGTGGGGCCGCTACGGCGACTGGCTGCACAACAACATCGACTGGGCCGTCTCGCGCAGCCGCTACTGGGGCACCCCGCTGCCGATCTGGCGCTGCGAGAGCGGGCACCAGAGCGTCGTCGGCTCTCTGGTCGAGCTCTCCGAGCTCACCGGCACCGACCAGAGCGACCTCGACCCGCACCGACCGTACGTCGACGCCGTGACTTTCCCCTGCCCCCAGCCTGCGGACGCCGGCGGCACGCAGCCCTGCGGCCAGGAGTCGCGGCGCGTGCCCGAGGTCGTCGACGCCTGGTTCGACAGCGGGTCGATGCCGTTCGCCCAGTGGGGCTACCCGCACCGTCCCGGGTCCGTCGAGCAGCTGGAGAAGTCCTACCCGGCCGACTTCATCTGCGAGGCGATCGACCAGACGCGCGGCTGGTTCTACACGCTGATGGCGATCGGCACGCTCGTCTTCGAGGAGTCGCCGTACCGCTCCGTGCTCTGCCTGGGGCACATCCTGGCCGAGGACGGTCGGAAGATGTCCAAGCACCTGGGCAACATCCTCGAGCCGATCGGCTTGATGGAGCAGCACGGCGCCGACGCCGTGCGCTGGTTCATGGCCGCCTCCGGGTCACCGTGGTCGGCGCGCCGGGTCGGTCACGCGGCCATCCAGGAGACCGTGCGCAAGGTGCTGCTGACCTACTGGAACACGGCCTCCTTCCACGTCCTCTACGCGCGCGCCTCGTCCTGGTCACCGGAGGTCGGTGGGGCCCCCGAGGTCTCCGCCCGTCCGGTGCTGGACCGCTGGCTGCACGCCGAGACGGCCCGGCTGGTCCTCGAGGTCACCGCGGCTCTGGAGGTCTTCGACACCCAGCGGGCGGGCTCGCTGGTGGCGGGCTTCGTCGACGACCTGTCCAACTGGTACGTACGGCGCTCCCGACGCCGGTTCTGGGCCGGGGACCCCGCCGCGCTGGCCACGCTGCACGACACCTTGGAGGTACTGACCCGGCTGATGGCACCGCTGACGCCCTTCATCACCGAACGGGTCTGGCAGGACCTGGTCCGTCCGGTGGACCCCGACGCCGCCGCCTCGGTCCACCTGTCCACCTGGCCGACGAGCGATCCCAACGCGGTCGACGAGGACCTCAGCGCTGCGGTGGCGCTGTCGCGACGGCTGGTCGACCTGGGGCGGGCAGCGCGCGTCGACGCGTCGGTGCGCACCCGGCAGCCGCTGCGGCGGGCGCTGGTCGCCTCCTCGGCCTGGGCGCGGCTGGATGAGGAGCTGCGGGTCGAGGTGGCCCAGGAGCTGAACGTGGGCACCCTGGAGCCACTCTCGGCCGCCGGGGACGGTCTGGTCGACTTCTCCGCCAAGGGCAACTTCCGGGCGCTGGGTCGCCGCTTCGGCCGGTCCACCCCGCTGGTGGCCGCCGCCGTCGCGGAGGCTGACGCCGCCCGGCTGGCGGCCGACCTCGCCCGCGAGGGCCGCGCCACCCTCACCGTGGAGGGGGTGGAGACCGAGGTCTCCGCCGAGGAGGTGATCATCTCCGAACGACCCCGGGAGGGGTGGTCGGTGGCCAACGAGCACGGGGAGACCGTCGCCCTCGACCTCGAGCTCGACCCTGCGCTGCTGCGGGCCGGCGTGGCCCGTGAGGTGGTGCGTCTGGTCCAGGAGGCCCGCAAGGCAAGCGGCTTCGACGTCAGCGACCGCATCGTGCTGACCTGGGCGGCCGGCCCGGATACCGCGGCCGCGCTGCGCGAGCACGCGGGGCTGCTGGCCGAGGAGGTCCTGGCCGTGCGGACCGACGAGGTCGACCCGGACGCGCTGGGCGCGGGACCGGACGTGGTCCGCGAGGCGGACCTCGACCTCGCGCTGCGCGTGCAGCGCGCCTGAGGCTCCCGACCTGAGCCGGCCCACCCCCTGCGGGGTGGGCCGGAGGCTCAGTACGCGGAGTGGCTGCCCCGGTCGGTGTCGCCCTCGGTGTCGCCGTTCGTCCCGGGGTTGCCGTCAGGGTCGACGACCTGGTCGGACTCGGAGTGGTTCGTCGGCTCGGGCTCCGGGTCCTCGCTGAGCAGCGAGCGGAGCTGGGTCGAGCTGCGCTCGCCGGTGCCCGCCCCGTCGGCCCCGACGTCCTCGAGGCTGGCCAGCTGCTCGGAGAAGTAGGCCTTGAGGCGACTGCGGTACTCTCGCTCGAACATCCGCAGGTTGTCCACCTCGGCGTTGAGTCTGACGCGCTCCTCCTCCAGACCGCCGAAGAGCTGCTCACGACGCTCGGAGGTCTCCGAGTCGAGCATCTCCGAGCGGGTCCGGGCGTCGGACTCCGCGCGGCCGGCGCGGGCCTTGACGTCGGCTTCCAGCCGCTCGGCGTCGGCCTGGGCGTCGGTGCGGATCCGGTCGGCCTCGACCTGGGCCTCACTGACGAGTTGGTCGGCGTTCTGGGTGGCCAGCTCGAGCAGACGGACCGCGGCAGACGAGGCGTCGGCCACCGTGGTCACGGTGAGCTGCTCGGCCGGGGGCACCGGTGCGGCGGCCTCGGGGGTGGAGACGACCCCGACGGGGGCGTGCTCCTCGGAGGCCTCGGTGTCGGTGTCGGCGTGCTCGGCAGCCCTCTCGCTCTCCTCGGCCTCGTGGATCGGGCTGGGCGTTGCCGAGGACTCCGTCCCGGACGCTCCGCTGCGCAGCTGCTCGTTCTCCTGGGTCAGCCGGATCAGCTCCGCCTCGACCTCGTCGAGGAACGAGTCGACCTCTCCCATGTCGTACCCCTCGCGGAGCCGTACGGGAGTGAATCGCTTGTTACTCACGTCCTCAGGTGTCAGCGGCATGACCCACCCTTTGCCTCGTTCTGTTGCCGCCGCGGCGGCACGGACCGCGGCGATCAGCCGCGTGGACGCCACCGTACCGCCGACGTGAGCCGGTGTGCGCGCCCCCGTCGAGCCGACGGCCTAGAAGAAGATCCGGCCGACCAGGGACTGGAGCAGGATGATGATGACCAGGACGATGATGAAGCTGGTGTCGATCGCGATGCTGCCCAGACGCAGCGGCGGCACGAAGCGCCGGATGAACATGATCGGTGGGTCGGTGATCGAGTAGACCACCTCGAGCACGACCAGGATCGGCCCCGAGGGCGCCCACGATCGCGCGAAGACCTGCACCCAGTCGAAGACCAGCCGGATCAGCATGAGCCAGAAGAACAGCTGGAGGACGAGGAGGAGCAGACTGCCGACGGTGGCCATGATGCGAGAGTCTATCGACGTACCCCCGACGCCCTCCTGCGTGGCTCGCCGATCAGGACGGACCGGCCGGGGGTCGCGGCTCAGGACTGGTTGAAGAAGCCGCCCTCGGCGATGCGCTGCTTGTCCTCGGCGGCCACGGTGACGTTGGCCGGGGAGAGCAGGAAAACCTTGTTGGTGATCCGCTCGATGGTGCCGCGGCTGGCGAAGACCAGTCCGGCGGAGAAGTCGACCAAGCGCTTGGCGTCGGAGTCGTCCATCTCGGAGAGGTTCATGATCACCGGGGTGCCGTCGCGGAAGTTCTCGCCTATCGTCCGGGCCTCGTTGTAGGTCCGCGGGTGCAGCGTGGTGATCCGTGAGAGCTCGGCGACCGTGCCGACCGGAGCGGACGACGGGCGGCGGTCGGCGATGCTGGAGACCGGCGCCGGTCGGCCGGCGGGACGCTCGGCGGGCTCCGGGCGACGAGCGCTGCGCTCGTCGTACTCCTCGTCGTGCCCGTCGTACTCGTCGTAGCGCTCGCTGTCCTCGAGCAAGCCCAGGTAGACACCCATCTTGCGCATCGCGCTGCCCATGACTCTTGCCCTTCCACTGCATCGGCGCTCCCGGGAGGGGGCGGCTACGATGGGCTTGACACTACCCGAGCGACGGCCTCGGCCCGAGGACCGCAGAGCCGATTCGGACGTGTGTCGCGCCCGAGTTCACGGCCGCCTCCAGGTCCCCGCTCATCCCGGCCGAGATCCACGACGCGGCGGGGTCGGTGCGGCGTACGTCGGCGGCCAGATCGGCCAGGACGGCGAAGGCCGGCCGGGGGTCCACCCCGGGGGGAGCCACCGCCATCACCCCGCGCAGCCGGAGTCCGTCGGTCCCGGCGATCCGGGCGGCCAGGTCGGCGGCACCCTGCGGGTGAACGCCACCGCGGCTCGTCCCCGCCCGGTCCGGGTCGCCGTGCTCCTGGTCCTGCGTGCCGACGGCGTCAAGGTTGACCTGGACCAGGCAGTCGAGGTCCCGGCCGCGCTCGATCGCCCCGCGAGCCAGGCCACCGAGCAGCTTGGCGCGGTCCACCGACTCGACGACCTCGCTGTAGGCCGCCACTGCGGCCGCCTTGTTGCTTTGCAGCCCCCCGACGAAGTGCCACCGCAGGTCGAGGTCGGCGCACTCGGCCGCCTTGGCCTCGGCCTCCTGGTGCCGGTTCTCCCCCACGTCGCGGACGCCGAGCTCGGCCAGCAGCCGTACGTCGGAGACGGGAAAGAACTTCGTGACCACGACGAGTGTGACGTCCTCGCTCTGGCGCCCCGCCTCGGCGCACGCCCCGGCGATCCGCTGCCGGACCTCGGCCAGGTTGGCGGCGAGCTGCTCGGCGCGCGCGCTCACGGGCGCACCCAGACCAGTCCGGCCAGCCGTCCCGAACGAGCACCCTGGCGTCGGTAGGAGAAGAGGTCCTCGTCCTCCCGCGTGCACGCCCCGGTGGTCAGCACCTCGACTCCCTCCGCCTCCAGCTGGGCCTGGACGCCCGCGCCGATGTCCAGGGCAGGAGTGCCCCAGGAGGTGACCGCGTACGCCTGCGGCACCCGCCGGCTCACCTCGGCCCGCAGCTCGTCGGGCACCTCGTAGCAGGCGCCGCAGACGTGCGGGCCGACCCACGCTGTCAGCGCCTCGGCGCCGGCCTCGCGCAGCCGGGCCACGGCCGCGGGCACGACGCCGGCGGCCAGCCCGGGACGACCTGCGTGCACCGCACCGACGACCCGGGCGGCCGGGTCGGCGAGCAGTACCGGCACGCAGTCGGCGACGCGGACCATCAGAACCACCCCCGGCGTCCGGGTCACCAGCGCGTCGGCGACGGGGGGCTCCTCGGGCCGGTCCGCGCCGACCAGCGCGACCTGCGCCCCGTGCACCTGACTCATCATCGCCAGCACTGGCGCCGCCGAAGCAGAGTTCTCGTCGGGTCGGCTCGTGAAGGCGCTCATCACCCGCGCGCGGTTCTCGGCCACCGCGGCCAGGTCGTCCCCGCCGGCGCCGGCCCCTGGGGGCCCGGCGGAACCGTCGGGTGGCCGCTGACCGGCGAGGTTCAGGGACGCGAACGGACCGCCACTGATTCCTCCGTGGCGGTCCGTGAACGCGACCTCGACGTCACCGCGCGCATCCTGGAAGGCGAACACCGCGTCGAGGCCCTCTCGCTACTTCAGGAAGTCCGGGACGTCGAGGTCGTCCTCGAACTGGACCTGCCGCGGCTGCCGGGCCGGTGCGGCCGGGGCCGAGGATCCGGCCGGGTTCTGCTGGCCGGCCGAGGCGGGCGTGCTGCTCGAACCCTGCTGCGAGCGCGGGGCCGATCCGGTCGAGGCGGAGCTTCCGGCGTACTCCGGCGTGCGCGCGGGGGTGGTGCTCCGCTGCTCGACGGGCGCAGCCTGGGCCACCGGCTCGCGCCGAAGCACCGTGCCGTTCTCCCGCCGCTTGGGCATTCCCCCGTCGAATCCGGCGGCGATCACCGTGACCCGGACCTCGTCACCGAGGGCGTCGTCGATGACGGCACCGAAGATGATGTTGGCCTCGGCGTGGGCCGCCTGGGAGACGAGCGCAGCCGCCTCGTTGATCTCGAACAGACCCAGGTCGGAGCCACCGGCGATGGAGAGCAGGACGCCATGCGCGCCGTCGATGGAGGCCTCCAGCAGGGGGCTGGACACCGCTACCTCCGCCGCAGCCACGGCCCGGTCCTCTCCCCGGGCCGACCCGATGCCCATCAGGGCGGAGCCGGCGTTGGCCATCACGGACTTCACGTCCGCGAAGTCCAGGTTGATCAGGCCCGGGGTGGTGATCAGGTCGGTGATGCCCGAGACGCCCTGGAGGAGCACCTGGTCAGCCTGCTTGAAGGCGTCGAGGATGGAGACGTTGCGGTCGCTGATCGACAGCAGCCGGTCGTTGGGGATGACGATGAGGGTGTCGACCTCCTCACGGAGCCCGGAGATCCCCTCCTCGGCCTGGTTGGCGCGGCGGCGACCCTCGAAGGCGAATGGTCGGGTGACCACACCGATGGTCAGGGCGCCGAGGGACCGCGCGATGCGGGCCACGACGGGGGCGCCGCCGGTACCGGTGCCACCACCCTCGCCGGCGGTGACGACCACCTGGTCAGCGCCCTAGACCCCCACCTCGATCTCGTCGGCGGGGTCTTCGGCGGCCTGGCCGCCCACGTCCGGGTTGGCCCCGGCGCCGAGGCCCCGGGTCAGCTCACGGCCGATGTCGAGCTTGACGTCGGCGTCGCTCATCAGAAGGGCTTGGGCGTCGGTATTGATCGCGATGAACTCGACGCCCTTGAGACCGACCTCGATCATCCGGTTCACGGCGTTGACTCCACCTCCACCGATACCCACGACCTTGATGACGGCCAGGTAGTTCTGCGGTGCTGCCACGGCGGGTGCCTCTCGCTGCTCGGGTTGCCCGACCGGGACCGGTCGACCAGGGTGTGCGTCGGTGGGGAAGCGCCTGGGGTGTCGATGAACCCTAACCCTGAAGTAGAGGGTTATAGTTATGTCAACCTCGTGCGTGAGAACGACGTTAGGACCTGCCAGCGGTAGGGGTCGTCAGGCACGCCGCGACACGCCGCCGACATGTCGATATTTCTTTTCGCGGCCGGAGACACGGGGCGAACCTCCACCGCAGGGTGAGACTTGCCCCGCCCACCCACGTCCGACCCCACGTCCGACCCCACGTCCGACCACAACGGTGCGGCCGGGGTCGTCGGTCAGGGGCGGAGGACGGGGCGGCCGGGCACGCTCACGTCGTAGGTCGAGCCCTTCTGCGCCAGCAGCACCTCGAGCACGGCGGCCTTGTCCGCCGACTGGTCCGCGCTCCCCCACAGCACCGTGCGACCGTCCCGGAGCCGCAGGGTGATCTCGTCGACCGTCCGGACCTCCACGTAGTCAACCTTCGGGGCCAGCGCCGCCGGCAGGACCTCGACCACCTGGGCCGCCTCGGCCAGGGCCGCGGCGCTGGTGGACTCCTCGACCCGCAGCAGGGGAAGGTCCCCCGGTCGGCCGGGGTAGTCGCGGAACACCACTCCGTCCTCGTCCACGCCCTGGACCGACCCGTCCTGCTCGACCACGGCCACCGGTACCCGCTCGGTGACGTCGATGCGCACCCGGTCGGGCCAGGCTCGGGTGACGTCCACGTCCTTGACCGGCACGAGCCGCTCCACCCGGGCGGCGATCGCGTCCAGGTCGAGAGTCGCCAGTGGCGAGCCGATCGGCACCGCGGCCCGCGACCGGACCTCGGACTGGCTGAGCACGGCGGTGCCCTCGACCTGGGCCCCGGTCACTGCCAGGGCCGCCGAGAAGAAGATCAGCCAGACTCCGCCGCCGACCAGGGTCACGACCATGACGACCGACAGCACCACCCGCCAGGCCAGCCAGCGCCGAGCCCACTGACGCCGCGCGAAGCGGCGGCGAGCCAGGTCGAGCCGGCGCTCCTGGGCGGAGTCCGGACGCGGCTCAGTCCTCGTCGGCACGGACGCCCTCCCCTCCCGCGCTCTCGGCCTCACGCAGCAGCGCGAGCACCTCGGGACCGACCAGCGTCACGTCGCCCGCACCCAGGGTCAGCACCAGGTCACCGGGGCGGGCCCGCGCCACGAGCTCCGCGGGGACCGCCGACCAGGACCGCTCGAAGTGCACCCGCTCGGCGGGCAGCGGCACGTGCCGGGCCACCAGTGCGCCGTTGACGCCGGGCTCGGCGTCCTCACGCGCGACGTAGACGTCCATCACGACGACCTCGTCGGCCGCGCCGAGCGCCTCGCCCATCGCCGGCCCGAAGATTCGGGTGCGCGAGACCAGGTGCGGCTGGAAGGCCACCACGACCCGCCCCTCCCCCGCCACCGAGCGCGCCGCCTGGAGGTCGCCGGCGATCTCGTTGGGGTGGTGGGCGTAGCTGTCGAAGACCCGGACCCCGGCGGCCTCGCCCTTGGCCTCCATCCGGCGACGGGTCCCGGAGAACGCCTCAAGGCCACGGCGCAGGTCCTTGAAGGCGAAGCCGAGCTCGCGGCCGGCCGCTAGGGCGGCCAGTGCGTCGAGCACGTAGTGACGACCGGGGATCCTCAGCGTGATCTCGCCCAGCCGGCGACCGTCCTCGACCACGGTGAAGCGTGAGGTGGACCCGGCGAAGACCAGCCCTTCGGCCCGGACGTCGGCCGTGGCTGACTCCCCCACGGCGCGCACCCGCAGGCCCCGCTCCAGCGCCCGCTCCCGCAGGTCGGCGGCGCCGGGGTCGTCGACCACGACGACCAGGAAGCCCTCGGGGTCGATCCGCTCGAGGAAGAGGTCGAAGGCGGCCCGGTACGCCTCCTCGGTGCCGTAGTTGTCCAGGTGGTCGGCCTCGACGTTGGTCACCACCGCGCCGTAGGGCGAGTAGACCAGGAAGGCGCCGTCGCTCTCGTCGGCCTCGGCCACGAAGATCTCGCCGCTGCCGTCGTGGGCGTTGGAGCCCGACTCGTTGAGGTCGCCGCCGATGGCGAAGGACGGGTCGGCGCCGCAGTGCTGGAGCGCGACCGTGAGCAGTGAGGTGGTCGTCGTCTTCCCGTGTGTGCCGGCCACCGCGACGCTGCGACGGCCCTGCATCACCGCGTCCAGCGCCGCCGAGCGCGGCAGCAGCCGCAGGCCGCGCGCCCGGGCGGCGACGACCTCGGGGTTGTCCTCGCGAACTGCGGTGGAGACCACGACGGTGTCGGCGTCGTCCACCTGTGCGGCGAGGTGACCGACGTGGGCGCGGGCACCGAGCATCCGCAGCGCGGCGATGGTCGGGGTCTCCCGCGCGTCGCTGCCGGTGACGGGGATGCCGCGCGCCAGCATGATCCGCGCGATCCCCGACAGCCCGGCTCCGCCGATGCCGACGAAGTGGACGCGGCCGAGCTGGTCGGCCGGGAGCAGGACCTCGGGGACGGGCACGATCACGAGGCGTCCCGGCGGGAGCGGACCACGTCGAGCACCATCCGGGCCAGCGCCTCGTCGGCGTCCCGGGGGATCAGTGCCGCGGCCGCCTGCGCCATTGAGCGCAGTCGCTCGGCGTCGCAGACCAGGCCGGGCACCGTGGCCGCCACCCACTCGGGGGTGAAGGCCGCGTCGTCGACGAGCAGCCCACCCCCGGCCTCGACCACGGGACGGGCGTTGCGCGCCTGCTCGCCGTTGCCGATGGGCAGGGGCACGAACACGGCCGGCAGGCCCACGGCCGCGGCCTCGGTGACGCTGTTGGCGCCGGCTCGACACACCGTCAGGTCAGCCGCCGCATAGGCCAGGTCCATCCGGTCGACGTAGCTGAGCACGACGTACGGCGGCGCCCCGTCGGCCCGCTCCGGATGCGCCTCGCCCGTTCCGCCGACCACGTGCAGGACCTGGACGCCGCCCGAGGCCAGCGCCGGTGCCGCACCGGAGATCGACGCGTTGATCCGGCGGGCGCCCTGGGAACCGCCGGTGACCAGCAGCGTGGGGCGGTCCGGGTCCAGGCCGAAGCTGGCCCTCGCCTCGGCCCGGGTCGCCTCCCGGTCGAGGGTGGAGATCATCCGACGGATCGGGAGCCCCACGTACTCCGCATGCCTCAGGCGCGTGTCCGGGAAGCTGCCGGCGACCCGGCGGGCCCAGCGGGCCCCCAGCCGGTTGGCGATGCCGGGCAGCGCGTTGCCCTCGTGGACCACGACCGGGACCCCGCGCCGCCGGGCGGCGAGGTAGGCCGGGACGCACGCGTAGCCTCCGAAGCCGACGACCACGTCGGGCTCGACGCGGTCGATCACGGCGACGGCGGCCCGCACCGAGGCGCGCAGGCGCAGCGGCACCCGGGCCAGGTCGACGCCGAGGCGACGCGGCAGCGGGACGGGGTCGACCAGTTCGAGGGGATAGCCGGCCGCGGGGACGACACGCGTCTCGATCCCCCGGGGGGTCCCCAGGGCGGTGACCTCGACCCGGTCGTCGAGCCTGCGCAGGGCGTCCGCGGTGGCCAGCAGCGGGGACGTGTGCCCGGCCGTCCCGCCGCCGGCGAGCAGCACCCGGATGCGGTCCGGTCCGCTCATCGGCGCGTCCGCGACGCGCCGGTCCGGGCGGTGACCCCGGCCGGGTGACGCCGCCGACGGCGCGCATTCAGCGCCGCCTGGGCCCCGGGCTCGGAGCGGGCGAAGGAGACCAGAAGGCCGAGGGCGACCAGGGACGGCAGCAGGGCCGACCCGCCGTAGGAGACCAGCGGCATCGGGATGCCGATCACTGGCAGGAGGGCCAGCACCATGCCCACGTTGATCATCATCTGCACCGTGAGCCAGATGGTCACCCCGGCGGACATGTAGCGCACGAAGGGATCGGTGGTCCGGACCGCGACCCTGACGCCGGCGTAGGCCAGGGTCAGAAACAGGGCGAGGACGAGGAGGGTGCCGACCAGACCGAGCTCTTCGCCGAGAACGGCGTAGATGAAGTCGGTGTGCGCTGCGGGGAGGTTGCCCCACTTCTGCTGGCTGCCGGAGATGCCCTTGCCGAAAATGCCGCCGCTGGACATGGCGAAGAGCCCGTGGGCCGGTTGCCAGCCGGCGCCCTCGTAGTCCTTGAAGGGGTCCGCGAAGTTGGTCAGGCGGTCGAGCCGCTCGGCGCTCGTGGTGGCCAGCCACAGAGCCAGGACCCCGACCATGCTCAACCCCAGCATGAACAGCCGGGCCGGCGCTCCCACGACCCAGAGCATGCCGAGCACGATGGCGAACAGGACCAGGGCGGTGCCGAGGTCTCCCTGGTGGAGGACGAGGCCGACCACGACGGCGGTGACCGGGACCATCGGCACCAGCATGTGCCGCCAGTCGCCGAGCAGCTTCTCCTTGCGGGCGTAGAGGTCCGAGCACCACAGGATCACCGCGAGCTTGGCCGGCTCGGAAGGCTGGAGGCGGAACGGCCCCAGGGCGAGCCAGTTCTTGTTGCCGTTGACCTCGACGCCGAGCGAGGTCGAGGTCAGGTAGAGCGTGGCCAGCGCGGCGAGCATGCCGGGCCAGGCGAGCAGCCGGATCACCCGGTGCGGGAGCCGGGAGACCACGAAGGCCAGGGGCAGGGCGAGCAGCACCCAGGTGAGCTGGCGCTGGAAGATGTAGTAGCTGTTGTCGAAGCGGGTGAACGAGTACACGCTGGAGGCGCTGAGCACCATCATCAGCCCGATGGTCAGCAGCAGTCCCGAGGAGCCCAGCAGCAGGTAGTACGAGGTGAGCGGCCGGTCGAGCGAGGCCTTGAGTGAGGCCGACCAGGCCGACAGCCCCGAGCCGGACCGCCCGGAACCAGGACCCCGGGGGCGGGAGCCCGCCGGGGTGGGCGGCCTCTGTGCCGTGGTGGTCAACGCCGACGCCTCCCTCTCGCGCAGACCCGAGGGCCGCGATGAACCGGTGGGCACGCCCCGAGAGCACGCCGACGCCCAGTGTCCCGCCCGGGCCACCCGATGCCCCGGACCTCGGCGCGCGTGTCGGCCCCGGGCCGGGGGCACGGCGGGGCGCGCTCAGGACAGGGTCGCGCGGACCGCTTCGGCGAACGCGTCGCCCCGGGCGCCGTAGTGGGAGAACATGTCCATCGAGGCGCAGCCGGGCGCCAGCAGCACGGTGTCGCCGGAGCGGGCCATCGCCGCCGCGGCCTCGACCACGACCTGCATGGCGCCGGGACCGGTGTCCTCGACCTGGTGCACGGGCACCTCGGGGGCGTGCCGGGCGAGCGAGGCCGCGATGACGTCCCGGTCGCGGCCGAGCAGGACCACGCCGCGCAGGCGCCCGCGGGCCGAGCGGACCAGGTCGTCGAAGGTGGCGCCCTTGGCCAGACCACCGGCCACCCAGACCACGGAGTCGTAGGCCTGGAGCGAGGACCGCGCCGCGTGCGGGTTGGTGGCCTTCGAGTCGTCCACCCAGCGCACGCCGTCGCGGACCGCGAGCTCCTCGATGCGGTGGCCGTCGGGAGCGAAGCCGCTCAGCCCGTCGCGCACCGCCGTCGTCGCCACCCCCGCCGACCGGGCCAGCGCCGCCGCGGCCAGGGCGTTGGCCACGAAGTGCGGGGCCGGTGAGGCGAGGTCGGCCAGCGTGCAGAGCTCGGCGGCGGCGGTTTCCCGTTCCTCGACGAAGGCCCGGTCCGCGAGCACGTCCTCGACCAGCCCCACCATGCCCACGCCCGGCGTGCCCAGGGTGAAGCCCACGGCGCGGGCCCCCTCGCGGACCTCGGCGTCGCGGACCATCTGCTCGGTGGCCGGGTCAGCCACGTTGTAGACGCAGGCCGCCGCGACGCGCTCGTAGATCCGGGCCTTGTCTGCGGCGTAGCCGGTCGTCTCCTGCGCGCCGGCGTACCAGTCGAGGTGGTCCTCGGCGAGGTTGAGCACGGCGGCCGACTCGGCGGACATCGTGTGCGTGTAGTGCAGCTGGAAGCTGCTCAGCTCGACGGCGTACACCTCGTAGGGCGCGGGATCCATCACCGCCTCCACCAGCGGCAGGCCCACGTTGCCGCAGGCGACCGAGGAGAACCCATGGGCGGTGAGGATCGCGTGCAGCATCTGCACCGTGGTCGTCTTGCCGTTGGTCCCGGTCACGCACAGCCAGGGCGCCGGGTGCTCGATGTCCCGCAGCCGCCAGGCCAGCTCGACCTCGCCCCAGACCGGCACCGACCGCGCTCCGGCGGCGACCAGCGCCGGCGCCGTCGGCGGCACCCCAGGCGAGGTGACGACCAGGTCGAGGTCGCCGGGCAGGTCCCCGGAGGCACCGGGGCCGACCCGGACCTGCGCCCCGAGGATCTCCAGCAGGGTGGCCTTCTCCTCCTGGGCCGCGGTCGAGGACCCGGCGACGACCTCGACCTGGGCTCCCAGGTGCAGCAGCGTGTCCGCGGCGGCGAAGCCGGAGGAGCCGAGACCGACGACGACGGCGCGGACGCCGTCCCAGGAGTCGTGGCGGCCCAGCGCGGCGGGGTCGCGGCCGCTCATGCGCCCGAGACCCACTCGGCGTAGAACACACCGAGCCCGGTGGCCACGCACAGCCCGGTGATGATCCAGAAGCGGATCACGATGGTGATCTCCGCCCAGCCCTTCAGCTCGAAGTGGTGCTGGAGCGGCGCCATCCGGAAGATCCGCTTCCCGCCGCTGAGCTTGAAGTAGCCCACCTGCACGATCACCGACATCGTGATCATCACGAAGAGCCCGCCGAGGATCGCGAGCAGGAACTCCGTGCGGGTCAGGATGGCCAGACCGGCCAGGGCCCCGCCGAGCGAGAGCGAGCCGGTGTCGCCCATGAAGATCTTGGCCGGCGAGGCGTTCCACCACAAGAAGCCGAAGCAGGCCCCGGTCAGGGCCGAGGCGACGACCGCGAGGTCCAGCGGGTCGCGCACCTCATAGCACTGCGGCCCGGGCACGAAGGCGCAGTTCTGGTTGTTCTGCCAGATGTTGACCAGCGTGTACGCCCCGAAGACCATCGTCGATGCTCCGGTGGCCAGCCCGTCGAGACCGTCGGTGAGGTTCACCGCGTTGCTCGCTCCGGCGATCATCACCAGGATGAGCACGATGACGAGCACGGCGGGCAGCGTCCACTGCTCCATGTCCCGGGTGAAGGAGATCGCGGCCGACGCGGGGGTGTTGCCCCGCTCGTCGGGCCGGGTGAGGGCCAGCGAGCCGAAGCCGATCGCCACCAGGGTCTGCCCGGCCATCTTGGCCTTGCTGCGCAGGCCGAGGCTGCGCTGCTTGGCCACCTTGATGTAGTCGTCGAGGAAGCCCACGCTGCCCAAGCCCACGAACAGCCCCAGCAGCAGCACCCCGGACCAGGACGGCAGGTCCCGGGTGATCACCTTGGCCAGCGCGTACGCCAGCACCACCGAGGCGATGATGACCAGGCCGCCCATCGTCGGCGTGCCCCGCTTGGTGTGGTGCGTGGTGGGACCGTCGTCGCGGATCAGCTGGCCGTAGCCCTTGCGGACGAGGATCCGGATGGCCACCCGTGTGCCGAGCAGCGTGAAGATCAGCGACAGCCCACCGGCCAGGAGGATGGCTCTCATCGGGGCTCCTCCTCCAGCAGTCCGGCCGCGACCTCGTCCAGGGCGGCAGCGCGTGAGGCCTTGACCAGCACCACGTCACCGGGACGGACGAAGTCTCTCAGCCAGGCCAGGGCGGTCGCGTTGTCGGGCACGAACACCGACTCCTCACCCCAGGACCCCTCCAGGCAGGCACCCAGATGCATCGGTCGCGCAGCCTCGCCCACCACGAGAAGCTGGGCGATGTCCAGACGCACGACGAGTCTGCCCACTGCGTCGTGCTCGGTGAGGCTCGACGCGCCCAGCTCGCGCATCTCGCCGAGGACGGCCACGGTCCGCGCGTCGCGGCTGCGGCCGAGGGAGACCAAGGTCTTCAGGGCCGCCCGCACCGAGTCGGGGTTGGCGTTGTAGGCGTCGTTGACCACGGTGACGCCGTCGGCACGCTCGCGGACCTCCATCCGCCACCGGGACTGCGCGGTGGCCTCGGACAGGCCGGCGGCCACGGCACCGAGCCCCATCCCAGCGCTCAGCGCCACCGCGGCGGCCGCGGCCGCGTTGGCGGCCTGGTGCTCCCCGAGCAGGTGCAGCTGGACGTCCGCGCTCTGCCCGGCGTGGTGCAGCGTGAAGCCGGGGCAGCCGTCAGCGTCGAGGCTCAGCGCGTCGAGGCGTACGTCGGCGCCGTCGGTCTCGCCGAAGGTGAGCACCCGCGCGGCGGTCCGGGGGGACATCGCCGCGACCAGGGGGTCGTCGGCGTTGAGCACCGCGGTCCCGGTCGCGGGCAGCGCCTCGACCAGCTCGCCCTTGGCCACCGCGATCGCGTCCCGGCTGCCGAACTCCCCGACGTGAGCGGTCCCGACGTTGAGCACCGCGCCGATCACCGGCGGGGCGGTCCGGCACAGCGCCGCGATGTGCCCGATGCCCCGTGCCCCCATCTCCAGGACCAGGAAACGGGTGTCGACGTCGGCGCGCAGCACGGTCAGCGGCAGGCCGAGCTCGTTGTTGAACGAGCCGCGGGTGACCACGGTCGGCGCGTGGGTCGCCAGCAGGCCCCCGACGAGGTCCTTGGTGCTGGTCTTGCCCTGCGATCCGGTCAGCGCGACCACGCGCAGGTCCGCCAGCTGCTCCACGACGTGCCGGGCCAGCAGTCCCAGCGCGCCGAGCACGTCGGTGACCAGCACGGCGGGCGCGCCGACCGGTCGGCTGGCCAGGACGGCGGCCGCGCCGGCCTCGAGGGCCTGGGCCACGAAGTCGTGGCCGTCGACCCGCTCGCCCACCACGGCGACGAACAGGCCCCCGGGCTGAGCCGCCCGGCTGTCGACGAAGGCGGCCCCGCTGACGCGGACCTCTGGTGAGCCGGCGGGGTCCACCACGCCCCCCACCACCGTCGCGATCTCGGCCAGGGTCATCGCGATCATCGGGAGCTCAGCTCCTCGAGCAGCACCGCACGGTCGTCGAAGGGGTGCACCACCCCGTCGATCTCCTGGCCCCGCTCGTGTCCCTTGCCCAGCACCGCGACGACGTCGCCGGCCCGGGCCAGCGACACGGCCAGGGCGATGGCTCGACGCCGGTCGCCCACGACGTGCAGCACGGCTCGCTCGGCGCCGTGGACCTCACCGCAGCCTTCGGCCACGGCGGCCCGGATGCTCGCGGGGTCCTCGGTGCGCGGGTTGTCGTCGGTGACCACCACAACGTCGGCCAGGTGTGCCGCGATCGCACCCATCACCGGCCGCTTCCCCCGGTCGCGGTCGCCCCCTGCCCCCAGCACCGCGATCACCCGGCCGTGGGTGTGCGGACGCAACGCCGCCAGGGCGGCCTCGACGGCGTCCGGCTTGTGCGCGTAGTCGACGACGGCCAGGAAGTCCTGCCCGCCCTCGACGCGCTCCAGGCGGCCCGGCACCCCTCCGGACTCGGCGAGCCCCGCGGCGACGGCGCGCGGGTCGAAGCCGAGCTCGGCCAGCCCGGCCACGGCGCCCAGCGCGTTGGCCACGTTGAACCCGCCCGGAAGCGGCACCCGGGCCTCGAACGGCTCGCCGGTGGGCGGGTGCACGACGAGCCGCGACCCGGTCGGCTCCAGCTCGACGTCGGTGGCCCGCCAGTCCGCCTCGGCGCCGGCGGCCGAGAAGGTGCTGGTCGGGATCAGGGGCCGGTCACGAAGGCGGCGGCCGTAGGGGTCGTCGACGTTGACCAGGCCACGTCGCGCCCGCTCCGGGGTGAACAGCGAGGCCTTGGCGGCGAAGTAGTCCTCCTCGTCGCGGTGGAAGTCGAGGTGGTCGCGGCCCAGGTTGGTGAAGCAGGCGACGTCGAAGACCACCCCGTCGACCCGCCCCATCACCAGGGCGTGGCTGGAGACCTCCATCGCGCAGGCGTGCACGCCCTGCTCGAGCATCACCGCGAACAGCGCGTGCAGGTCCGGCGCCTCGGGCGTGGTCAGGGACGAGCCGACGTCCTGGCCGGCGATCCGGGTCCCCACGGTGCCGACGACGCCGGCGCTCACCCCGGCCCGGGTCAGCGCACCCTCGGCCAGCCGGGTCGTGGTCGTCTTGCCCTGGGTGCCGGTGACCGCGAGGAGCCGCAACCGCGTCGCGGGGGCCCCGTAGACGAGGGCGGCGACCGTGCCCAGCACCTCGCGGGGACGGGCCACCACCAGCACCGGCACGGCGAGGTCGGCACACATCTCGGCTCCGGCCAGGTCGGTGAGGACGGCCACGGCGCCGGCCTCGACCGCGGCGGCGGCGTAGCTCGCGCCGTGGGCGCGCGCCCCGGCCGGGGCGGCGTACAGGTCTCCGGCGCGGACCCGCTGCGAGCTGATCGTCAGCCCGCCCAGCCGCGGACGGGTGCCTGTGACTTCGGACGACTCGGACGGGCCGGGACCGCGCACCTCGAGGAGGATGTCGCCCAGAAGCCCGACCACCGCGTCCCACGAGGCACCCGGAGCGTGGTCGGGGCGGCTGGGGATCGGGTCGGGCACGGGCGTGAGGCTACCGGCGCTCACCACTCGATGTGCGGCGTGGGGGCGACCGACCCGGTGGGGGGCACGGCGTACTGCTGGAGCAGGTGGCTCATGATCTTGCGGAACGCCGGTCCCCCGACGCTGCCGCCGCCGCTGCCCTTGCGCGGGTCCTGGACGACCACGTAGACGGCGAACTGGGGGTCGTCGGCCGGGGCGAAGCCGGCGAAGGAGACCGTGGTGGTGTCGTCGTAGCACCCGCACTCGTTGTCCACCCGCTGGGCCGTCCCGGTCTTGCCCGCCACCCGGTAGCCGGCGATGCCGGCCGAGGGTGCCGTGCCCTCGTCCGCGTCGGTGACCGCCTCCATCATCGTGGTGGTCTGGCGTGCGGCCTTCTCGCTGATCACCCGGTGGGTCTCGGCCTCGGCGGAGCCGATGACCGCTCCGCCGGAGGTGGTGTGCGTGCCCTGAACGATGCTGGGCTGCACGTAGACGCCGCCGTTGGCCACGGTGTTGACCGCGGCGGCCATCTGCAGCGCGCTGACCGCCACGCCCTGACCGAAGGAGATGGTGTCCTTGTTGATCGGGATCCAGGACCGCCACGGCGTCAGGACCCCGGCCGACTCACCGTCCAGCCCGACCCCCGTGGGGGACCCCAGCCCGAAGGACCGCAGGTAGCGGTGCAGGGCTCGCGAGGAGATCTCGTCGGCCGCCTCGACGGTGCCGATGTTGGAGGACTTGGCCACCACGCCGGTCAGCGTCAGCCGGAGCCTGGGGTGCTCGTAGTAGTCGTGGATGACCTCCCCGTACCGCTCGAGCTGGGGCGGCACGACGAGCCGGGTCCGCGGGGTCACCGCGCCCTGGTCGAGCAGCGCGGCCATGGTCAGCACCTTCTGCACCGAGCCGGGCTCGTAGGCGTCGCGCAGCGAGGCCGAGGAGAACAGCGTCTCGTCCGAGGTCAGTCCGGGGTCGTTGGGGTCGAAGGAGGGGTAGTCGGCCAGTGCCAGCGCCTCGCCGGTGTCGGTGTCGAGCACGATCGCCGAGCCGGAGGCTCCACCGGCGTTCTGCACCGTGGTCCGGAGCACGCGCTGGACGTACCACTGGAGGTCGCGGTCGATGGTCAGGGCGACGTCGCGACCGGGCTTCGGCGCCACGATCTCGTTCTCCCCCAGCGGGATCCGGTTTCCCCCGCCGACCTCGTAGGTCGTGGACCCGGGGGTGCCGGAGAGGATCCGGTCGAACATCAGCTCGGCGCCCTCGGCGGCGTCACCCTCGTCGTTGAGAAACCCGACGAGGTTGGCGCCAACGTCCTTGGCCGGGTAGTCGCGCACCGGGTCCCGGCGGGTGTCGACGCCGTCGTAGCCGGCGGTGTCGATCTCGGCCACGACGTCCCGGGCCAGCGTCGAGGGCACCCGGCGGGCGAGGTACTGGAAGCGGGTGTCGGGCTTGCGGAGCCGGGCCAGTGTGGCGAAGTAGTCCACCGAGAGCCGTCGGGCCAGGATCGTGGCGATCTCGCTGGCGTTGACGACGGTCAGCTTGGGGTCGGCGACGACCATCAGTCCGTCGACGCTCTGGGCCAGCGGGACCCCGTTGCGGTCGGTGATCGACCCGCGCTCGGCCGGCAGGTCCACGGTCACCACGCCCTCGGCCTCGGCCCGGGCGACGTAGGCCGCGGCGTCGATGCCCTGGATCTGGAAGAGGCGGACGCCGAAGACCGAGACGACCATGGCGATCAGCACGAAGGCCACCCGCAGGCGAAGCAGCGAGGTCCCTCGCCGGGACCGGGCGACCCGAGGTCTCGGTCGCTGTCCTCTGGCCTGCGTCACTCCTGTCCTCCCTGCGCACCCGCACTGTCGACGGTGCCGTCTGTGGGCCTCTTGCTATCAGCGCCATTGACCGCGCCGGCCCCCGCCGCGCCGTCGTCGACCGGCTTTGTCGTGGGGCTCGCCGGGCCGGAGCGTTCGCGCACCCGGACCGCGGGCGGGTTCAGCAGCGCAGGCTTGGTCGCGGGCAGGTCGATGACCCGCAGTCCGTCGGCCGCGACCGCGGGGACCGGGTCACCGAGGACCTTGCCGTCGGAGAGCCGCAGGAACACCGGGTTGCTGGGCGGGACCATCCCGAAGGACCGCGCCTCCTCAGCGACCCGCTGTGGGTCGCGGAGCCGCTCGAGGTCCATCTGGAGCGACTGCTCGCGGGCAGCGAGCTCGCCGGCCTGCTGTTCCATCGCCGTCGCGGTGAACGAGGCCTGCTGCATCGAGGTGTTGAAGGCCAACAGCCCCGCGACGCCGGCCACCATCAGGAGGGACACGAGCATCACGAACGGCACCCGGGGGGCGCGGTTGAGCCCGCGCGGGACGACGCGCAGGCGCGCTCGGTCGATGGCCGCCTCGGCGATCTGCGGGACCCTGCTCCGGGCCTGGTTCACCAGTGCGCTCATGCCTGCTCTCCTCCGGGTACGACGTGGTCGGTGCGGGTCGCCCCGCCGCGGGGGTCGATGCGCTCGGGCGGTCTCATGCCACGGTCCGCTCGCGCAGCCGCTCGACCGCGCGCAGCCGGACCGAGGCGGCGCGCGGGTTCTCTTCGATCTCACTCGTGTCGGCCTGCTCGGCCCCGCGGGTGACCAGCCGCAGGGCGGGGTCGCTCCCCTCGGGCACGAATGGCATCTCGGGAGGGAGCTCGCTGCGAGTCACGGCCGCGAAGGCCTGCTTGGTGATCCGGTCCTCGAGCGAGTGGTAGGACATCACCGTCACCCGACCCCGGACCCCGATGGCCTCGATGGCCGCGGGCAGGGCGCGTCGCAGGCCGGACAGCTCGTCGTTGACCTCGATGCGCAGCGCCTGGAAGGTCCGCTTGGCCGGGTGCCCTCCGGTGCGGCGGGCCGGAGCGGGAATGGCCTCGCGGATCAGGTCGACCAGGCGGGCCGAGGAGCTGAACGGCTCCACGGCCCGGTCGCGCACGACCCGGTCGGCGATCCGGCGGGCGAAGCGCTCCTCGCCGTAGAGGCGCAGGATGCGGGCCAGCTCGGCCGCGGAGTACTCGTTGAGCACGTCGGCGGCCGTCGGCCCGGTGCTGTCGTCCATCCGCATGTCCAGCGGCGCGTCCTCGGCGTAGGCGAACCCGCGGGCACGGACGTCGAGCTGCATCGAGGAGACGCCGAGGTCGAAGAGCACCCCGTCGACGCGGCTCAGCCCGAGATCGTCCAGGACCTCCGGCAGCGCGTCGTACACCGCGTGCACGAAGGTGACCCGACCCGCGAAGGGCGCCAGCCGCTCGCGGCTGCGCTCGAGCGCATGCGGGTCGCGGTCGATCCCGACCACGTGGGTGTCCTGGCAGCGGTTCAGGACCGCCTCGGTGTGACCACCCAGGCCCAGCGTGGCGTCGACCAGCACCGAGCCCTCGTGCTGGAGGGGCGGTGCGACGAGCGCGACGACCCGGTCCAGCAGGACGGGGACGTGACGAGGCTGGTCCACAGGGCCTAGGCCGCCCAGCGCAGGAGCACGAGCATGACCCCGGCCAGGGTGAGGGAGGAGGCGGCGGAGAAGGCGACGACGGCCAGGCCGTCGCGGACCTCGTGCCGGACCCGGCGCACCGGACGCCCAGGGGCCGACCCCGGGTGTGCTCCGGTGGTGGTGATGCTCATTGGGCTCGACCCCTCGTTGCCGTGCTGGTGCAGGAGCGGGGTCCGCCCTTCGCCTGACCAGGTCCGGCGTCCGCTCGAGCTGCTCCGCCGCGCCGTCTGGCACCGGGGAAGGTGCGCCAGATGACCAGTGGAACCGAGCGGACGCTAGACCTCGTCCTACGACTGGTGGACCCCTGTGGAGTTGTGCTGCGCCTCGCTGCCGTCGTGCTGGTCACTCACAGGTCGGGGAAGACACCCTCGGAGAGATCGGCGAACACCTGCTCCTTGGACTCCGAGTACGTCGTCCACGAGCCGCTGTCCCAGATCTCCACCCGGTTCATCGCGCCGATGACCACGCAGTCACGCGAGATCGACGCGTACTCGCGCAGCATCGCCGGGATGGTCACCCGGCCCTGCTTGTCCGGCGTCTCGTCCGAGGCGCCGGCGAAGAACATCCGCACGTAGTCCCGAGCCGCCTTGTTGGTCACCGGCACCTCACGGAGCCGGTCGGTGATCTTGGCGAACTCCTCGAGCGACCAGACGTAGAGGCACCGTTCCTGCCCTCGGGTCACCACGAGACCCTCCGCCAGTTCGTCACGGAACTTCGCCGGGAGGAACAACCGGCCCTTGTCGTCGAGCCGCGGGGTGTAGGTGCCGAAGAACACCGGTACCCACCTCGTTCCCGACTCAGCACGATTCGAGGCCCTTGTCCTCCACTGTGCTCCACTCTACTCCACATCACTCCACCGTCAACCATTTCCACCCGATACGGACCCTGTTTCCCGGTCCGCTCTCCCCAGCGGCCGGGTCCCCCTCGCTGCCCGGCGACCGAGGGCCCCGCCACCCCCGCCGGAGTACGGCGACGCTCCCGGCGGGTGCCCGTTGCGGTGACAGGTGTTGGGCGGATGAGGTTGACTGGTCAGACGCGAACACGCGCCGCCCGGCGCGCGCCCAATCCGCGTCCGCACCGGAACCGCACCGCACGACGTCGCAGGACCGGACGCACCCCCAGAGAGGCAGGCAGACCGCGTGAGCCCTTCGGAGCCCGACGGCGGCAGCGCGGACCTCGACACGTTGGCCGACGTCGCCACCCGGGTGCAGGGCAGCATCGAGAAGGTCATCGAGGGCAAGCCCGAGATCGCCCGCCTCGCGCTGGTCATCCTGCTCGCCGAGGGTCACCTGCTCGTCGAGGACGTCCCCGGCGTCGGCAAGACGATGCTGAGCAAGGCCCTGGCCCGCTCCATCGACTGCTCGGTCCGTCGGGTGCAGTTCACCCCCGACCTGCTGCCCTCGGACGTCACCGGCGTCTCGATCTTCAACCAGGACACCCGCGAGTTCGAGTTCCGCCCCGGCGGGGTGTTCGCCAACATCGTGGTCGGCGACGAGATCAACCGGGCCTCCCCCAAGACGCAGTCGGCGCTGCTGGAGTGCATGGAGGAGCGTCAGGTCACCGTGGACGGGACGACGTACTTCCTGGAGACCCCCTTCATGGTCATCGCCACGCAGAACCCGATCGAGATGGAGGGCACCTACGCCCTGCCCGAGGCCCAGCGGGACCGCTTCATGGCCCGGGTGTCGATGGGCTACCCGGTCGAGGCCGCGGAGATCGCCATGCTCAGCTCGCACACGTCCAGCAGTCCGCTCGACGACCTCGAGCCGGTCACCGACGCCGGCGAGGTCCGCAAGCTGATCTCGGTCGTCCACGACGTCTTTGTCGCGGAGTCGGTGCAGCGCTACGCGGTGGCCCTCTCCACCGCCACCCGCCGCTCCCCCGACCTCCTGCTGGGCGCCTCACCGCGGGCCACCCTGCACCTGGTCCGGGCGGCCAAGGCGAGCGCGGCCCTGTCCGGTCGGGACTACGTCGTCCCCGACGACGTGCAGGGGCTGGCCGTCCAGGTCCTCTCCCACCGGCTCCTGCCGACGGTCGAGGCGACCATGAGCGGCCGAACCCCGCAGGACGCGCTGCGTCGCATCGTGGCCGGAGTGGCCATGCCCGAGAGCCGACGAGCCGACCACTGAGGCCGGTCGCGATGCGTGAGGCCCTCTCTGCCCTGACCACCCGTGGTCGGGCCTTCCTCGCCGCCGGGGTGACCGCCTTCCTCTGCGCGGTCGGGCTCGGCTACGACGAGCTGGTCCGGGTCGGCGCCCTGCTGGTGTTCGTCCCGCTGGCCACGGCGTTCTTCCTCGGCCGCAGCCGCTACCGCCTCGGGCTGGTCCGCACCGTCGCCCCCCAGCAGGTGGTGGCCGGTCAGCCGACGCGGGTGACCCTCGACCTCAGCAACGACGGCCGGATGCCGACCGGGTTGCTGCTGCTCGAGGACCAGATCCCCTACGTGCTGGGCAGCCGGCCCCGGTTCGTCATCGACCGGATGGGTCCGCGCTGGCGCCGCCAGGCGGAGTACCAGGTCCGTTCGGAGGTGCGCGGCAAGTTCACCATCGGCCCGATGAAGGTACGGCTCTCGGACCCCTTCGGCATGGTCGAGCTCGACCGCAACTTTCAGACCACCAGCTCCCTGGTGGTGACTCCGCGGGTCCACGAGCTGCCGGTGGTGCCGCTCTCAGGAGCCTGGACCGGGTCGGGCGACAACCGGCCCCGGTCCTTCGCCAGCGGAAGCGCCGAGGACGTCACGGTCCGCGAGTACCGCCGCGGCGATGACCTGCGCCGGGTCCACTGGCGCAGCAGCGCGCACGCCGGCGACCTGATGGTCCGCCGCGAGGAGCAGCCCTGGCAGTCTCGGGCCACTCTCTTCTTGGACAACCGCGCCGGCTCGCACCGTGGGGCCGGCGCCGGCTCGTCGCTGGAGTACGCCGTCAGCCTCGCCGCCTCCATCGGGACGCACCTCATCCGGCGGGGCTTCACCATCAGGTTCGTCGCGGCCGCGGGCGCCGAGGGCCTGCCGTCCTGGCACGACCACGGCTCGCTGGTCGCGGAGAGCGGTCCGCTCCTGGAGTCGCTGGCCATGCTCACCGAGTCCCGGCACACGCAGATCGACGGACGCTGGCTCGGCGACGGCACCCACGCCGGACTCATGGTCGCGGTGCTGGGGCAGGTCACCGAGCGCGACCGGCCGGTCCTGACCCGGATGCGCCACGCCTCGGCCAGTGCGATGGCTATCGACCTCGACGTCGCCGAGTGGAACCGCGAGCCCTCGGGCCACCACGACGCGACAGGGTGGCTGGCCGCGCACGGCTGGCGGGCGATCTCCGCCGGTCCCCGCGACACCATCCCGGCGGTGTGGACGCAGCTCGGCCTCAGCCGCGCGGTCTCCGGACGCGGCCAGCCCGCCCCGTCCGGCTCGCCCGTGCCGTCCGGCTCGCCGGAAGGGGCCTCGTGAGCGCGACCCGCCTGCACTGGCCCGGCACCACGGTGGTCTCGCTGGCCGCCGCGCTGGCCACCTGGATCACCCTGCTGGCCTGGGCGCCGTTCTCCGACCGGTCCTCGTCCTACCTGGTGCCGCTGCTCGGCGGCTGCGCCCTGGTCGCGGTCGCCGGCGCGCTGCTGCGCACCAGCCGGCTTCCCGCCCTCGGGGTCCTGCTCGTCCAGGTGGTCGTGGTCGCGGGGTGGCTCCACCACCGCTGGGCCGGCGACCTGGCGGCGCTGGGTTGGCTGCCCACCCCGGAGTCGCTGGACCAGGTCGCCCGGACGCTGAGCGCGTCGGTCAGCTCGTCCCAGACCTACCGGGCCCCGGTGCCCGAGAGCGTGACCGAGTTCCCCCCGATGCTCATCGCCGCCGGGTTGGGCACGGCGCTGCTGGTGGACTTCCTGGCCTGCGGGCTGCGGCGTGCCCCGGTGGCCGGGCTGCCGCTGCTGGCGGCGTACACCGCCCCGATCAGCATCGTCGACGGCGGTGTCTCGTGGCTCAAGTTCGCCGCTGCCGCCCTCGCCTTCCTGCTGGTGATCGCCGCCCAGGAGTCCGCCCGGATCAGTCGCTGGGGCCAGCAGGTGGGTCGTCCCGGCGCCCCACCCGATCCCCTGGCCACGGGTCAGGCCGTGTGGAGCTCGGCGCGCACCATCGGGCTCAGTGCCACCGGGCTCGCGGTGCTGGTGCCGATCATCGTGCCGACCCTGTCCCTGGAGCTCTTCGGTGGGGGGAACGGGACGGGGGGTGACGGGACGTCGGTCTCGTTGTCGAACCCGATCGTCGACATGCGGCGCGACCTGTTCCGGGAGGAGGACGTCGACCTGGTCGAGGTCGACTCGCCCGAGGGCAACCCGGCGTACCTGCGGATCAGCGTGCTCGACGACTACGACGGGGAGACCTGGCGTCCCTCCAAGCGCGAGATCCCGGTCGACCAGCGGGCCACCGGGCTCCTGCCCCGCCCGCCGGGCCTGGATGCCGACGTCGTACGCCGGACCGAGCCGTGGACCGTTCGGATCTCCGACGACTTCGAGTCCCGGTGGCTTCCCGCGCCCTACCCGGTCTACTCGATCACGACCACCGGCGACTGGCGCTACGACCGCCGGACCCTGGACTTCTACAGCGCCGTCGACGACCAGTCCAGTGCGGGGATGACCTACGACCTCGAGGCCGTGGACCTCTCCCCGACCCGAGCCCAGCTCGCCGACTCCCCGCCCGCCCCCGCCACGGTGTTCGGGCCGGGCACCGAGCTGCCCGCCGGGGTGCCCGACGTCGTCTCCCGGCTGGCCCGGGAGGCGACCGCCGGCGCTGATGACAAGTACGCCGAAGCCGTCGCCCTCCAGGACTTCTTCCGCACCACCGGAGACTTCACCTACTCCCTGGACCGCGCCGAGACGCGCGGCAACGGGTTCGATGACCTGGCCACGTTCCTGGAGAAGAGTCCAGACGGGCGGGTCGGCTACTGCGAGCAGTTCGCCGGCGCGATGGCGGTGATGAGCCGTTCCCTGGGCATCCCGGCCCGGGTGGCCGTCGGCTTCCTGCGGCCGGAGATCGACGGGCCGACGGGCTACGTGTTCAGCTCCTTCGACCTGCACGCCTGGCCGGAGCTGTACTTCGAGGGCACCGGGTGGGTCCGCTTCGAGCCCACCCCCGGCATCCGTACCGGGGGCGTGCCCGCCTACACCCGTACGGCGCAGGACGACACGAGACCGGAGGACGAGCAGCCCTCGGCCGGCGCCGCCGCCCCGTCGATCAACCGCTTCGACCGGCCCGAGGACCAGGCCGCCGCGGATGCCGCCGCGTCCGGCGGTGGCTTGCTGTCCGGCCCCGTCCTCACGACGCTGGGGAGCCTGCTGGTCCTCGTGGCGCTCGCGCTCATCCCTCGACTGGCCCGGCAGGTGCGGCGTCGTCGGCGCTGGACCGCGGCCACCACGCCCTCGGCCCTGGCCGAGACCGCCTGGCTCGAGCTGCGCGACAGCGCCGTCGACCTCGGGATCAGCTGGTCCGATGCGGTCACCCTGCGGACCCGGGCCCGTGAGCTCGTCCGCTCCTTCGGCAGTCCCGACGACCCGGTGGACGCGCTGGCCCGCGGGGGCCGTCGCGGGCTGGGGGCGAACCCCGAGGCGCAGGAGGCCGTCCAGCGTCTCGTCAGCCGGTTGGAGATCGCCCGCTTCTCCCGGCCGGTGACGGCCTCAGCCGCCCAGCGACAGGACGTGGAGAGCGACCTCGCCCTCTGCGTGGAGGCCTTGGAGTCGGGGGCGAGTGGCCGGGCCCGCTCACGGGCCCAATGGCTGCCGGCCTCGGTGCTGCGTCGAGACGCCAGCCGCCGGCGTACCCGCCGCGGCGGATACGCCGTGGACGAGCTGGGCGTGGACCACGCAGGACGGTAGAGCGTGGACCACGCGGGTGATTCAGGAGCGGGGAGTCACATGCCGTTCTGGTCGCGGCGGCGACGCCAGCGCTCCTCGAAGCGCTCCATGAAGGACGAGGACTGCGCCGAGCTCTTGGTCCGTTGGGCCTTGGGCTTGCGGGCCCGTCCACCCTCGATGAGGGTGAAGGGTTCGTGCGGATCTCCGCCGGCGGTGGGGTCCTCGACCGGGGCCGAGGAGCCGCGCCAGGAGCTCAGGGCGACGTACGCCGCGCCGAGCATGACCACGAAGCCGATGATCCCGACGATGGTCTGGCTCATCACGGCACCTGTCATCATCACGATGACGCCGACACCGAACGCTCCGGCGGCCACGTAGGCCCGGCGACGCGCATGACGACGGACCGAGGTCCCCCGCATGGCGGAGGCAAGCTTGGGGTCGTCCGCGACCAGCGCGCGCTCCATCTGCTCGAGCAGCCGAAGCTCTTCCTCTGAGAGCGGCACAGCATTCCTTCCGCCAAGATCGTCTATTCGGCCAGTCTAGGCAGCACTTGGTAGCGGCGGTACCCGCGTGTCAAGAAAATACCCGGTGGTACGGCGCGTCGTCGGTCGCTCAGGCGCTCTCGAGGGCTACGAGCTTCATCCGCAGGGCCGCCGTGGCCCGGCTGTGCAGCTGGCTCACCCGCGACTCGGTCACTCCGAGGACCCGGCCGATCTCGGCCAGGGTCAGCCCCTCGTAGTAGTAGAGGGCCAGCACGACCTGGTCGCGCTCGGCGAGGTCGGAGACGACCCGACGCAGGGAGTCGCTCACGTCGCCCTGTTCGAGGGCGTGGTCGTTGCCCGTGGCCAGCTCGTCGGCCAGGTCGAAGTCGTCGAGGTTCGCGTGGTTGCCCGAGGTCTGCTTGAGCAGATCACGCACCTGCTGGAGGGGGAGGCCGCTCTCCTTGGCCACCTCGCTCTCCTCGGCGATCCGGCCCAGCTCTGCCTCGAGCTTGACCTGGGCCTGGGTGATCACCCGCAGCTTGTCGCGCACCGACCGGGGCACGAAGTCCATCGCCCGCATCCCGTCGATGATCGCACCGCGGATCCGGGGCACGGCGAAGGTCTGGAAGGTCAGCCCGCGGCCCGGGTCGAAGCGCTCGATGGCGTCCATCAGGCCCAGGACGCCGTCGGAGACCAGGTCGTCCTGGTCGACCGACTCGGGGAGCCGGGTGCGGATGCGGCCCGCGACGTACTTGACCAGCGGGGCGTACTGCATGACCAGCCGGTTGCGGAGGTCCGGATTCCGGGTCTTCTGGAACTCCTGCCAGATCATCAGGACGGAGTCCTCACGGTCCCGGGGGCTCACGAGACCCCGCCCGTCTTGGTGTGCGGCCGCGCGAAGGCGATCAGGGCCGAGGCCGGGTCGAGCCGGTAGCGGTCGATCAGCTCGCGGGTGGAGAAGTCCAGGCGCTCGTGCAGCGCACGGCGGTAGTCGGTCAGCTGGACCTCGGCGGTCCGGAGCTTCTCGGTCGCCTCGGCCACGGCGACCGGGTCCTCGGGATCGAGGTTGGTGACCCACATGTCCTCGAGGACCGGCAGGGCGGGCAGCGAGTCGGCCACCTCGACCGAGACCAGCGCGCGGCGGTGGTGTCCGGACCCGGTGTCGCCCAGCACGCGGATCAGCTCGGCGACGGTCAGCGGACGCTCCTGCCGGGCCTCGGCTTGGAGGACGTCGATGCGGGCGTGGACTAGACGTCGCCAGTAGGACACCTTCTCCGCCTCCGCGGCGACCGTGTGGCGGTAGGCGCGCAGTCCGTCGAGGGAGAGTTCGGAGAAGGGCCCGGGCGGCTCCGCGATCCCGGGCAGGCCGGGATCGGGCGTGCTCACGCTGGATCTGTTCATTGTCTGCGGCTTGCCCCCGATCCGTGGCGTTGATCGCAGTGTCTGCGTGGACCGCACAATTCCATCATTTCGCCTGTCAGGACCTATGAACGGCCAAAGTGGCCGTCCTGCCCCTCGGGCAAATAGCCCATCTGGGCTATCAAGGTAGTCCTCTGCGGCCCCGATGCTCTAGGTGATTGCGGAACACGTCGCTCTGGGAGGACGGCGAGTTCCACCCGTTACCCACACCGTGTCCAGCAAGCCCCCCCTGCTGATCACGGAGTCGGCGCATCAGCCCCCGGTGCCCGGCACGGCGGCCCCGGTCCGTTCTCGAGACGGACAGGGGCCGCTGGCATGTCCGGCCCGTGCTCCCGGTCGGCTCAGCCCCGGCGCAGCAAGGTGGCCGGGGTCAGCGCGTGATCCCCGAAGCGCCGTGCGGCCCGGTCCACGGCCCGGTCCGCATCGGACCAGCCCCGCTCCCGGGCGCCCAGCACCAGCTGGTGATGCACCCTCACCCGCGGCATCAGCCCCTCCACGCGGACCCCGACCAGACGGATCCGGGCCCGTTGGAGACCCAGCCCCACGAACAGCGCGGCCGCCACCTGGTAGATCTCCTGGGTCACGTCGGTCGCCTCCCCCAGCGTCCTGCTCCGGGTCAGGGTGGTGAAGTCGGCGAACCGGACCTTGAGGGTCACCGTCCGACCGGCAACCTCGACTCCCCGCATCCGGGCGGCGACCTTGGCGGTCAGCCGGAGTACCTCGCGCAGGATCGCCTCGGGATCGTCGGTGTCACGGGCGAAGGTCTCGTCCGCGCCGATGCTCTTGTCGGGCTCGTCGGCCCCCCGGGTCGGGGTGAGGATGCGACGGTCGGCGCCCCAGGCCAGCGCGTGCAGGTGACGGGCCGAGGCGGGTCCCACCGCGCGCTGCAGGGTCGGTAGGGGGGTGTGGGCCAGGCCGCCGACGGTGACCAGCCCCAGCCGGTGGAGCAGTGCGGCGGTCTTCTCCCCCACCCCCCACAGCTCCCCGACGTCGAGCGGGTGCAGGAACGCGGTGACCCGGTCCGGGGGCACGACCAGTACGCCGTCCGGCTTGGCCCGGCGGCTGGCCAGCTTGGCCGTCGCCACCGTGGCGGCCAGCCCGACCGAGCAGGTGATGCCCTGCTCGTCGTGGATCCGGGCGCGGAGCAGCTCGGCCAGGGAGTACGGCGAGCCCAGCCGGCGTACCGAGCCGGAGACGTCGAGGAAGGCCTCGTCGAGGGAGACCCCCTCCACGACCGGGGTGACCTGCCGGAAGGTCTCCATCACCGAGGCGGAGACCGCACTGAAGACCGCGTAGTCCGGCTGGACCACCACGGCCTGCGGGCACCGGCGTCGGGCCCGGGTCATCGGCATCGCCGAGCTGATGCCGTGCCTGCGGGCCAGGTAGTTCGCCGAGAGCACGACGCCGCGGTGGCCACCCCCGACGACCACCGGCACGTCCTGGAGGTCGGGACGGTCCCGGGTCATCACCGAGGCGTAGAAGGCGTCCATGTCCACGTGCAGCAGGGGGCAGTCGGCGGAGAGCCGGTCCAGGTCGGCGGTCATGGCCGCCCCGCTCGGGGCGGGTCAGCGGCGACGGGCGAGCACGTGCACCTGGGTGCCGAGCGGGAGGTACTCGGGACGGGTGGACACCGCCTGCTCGAGCTCGACGAGCCGCTCGGCCGAGCCGGGCTCGAGGTCGACCAGCGAGCTGGGCACCAGGTCGACGAACACCCGGACGGCGTGCAGGGCGACGGTGTCGAACCCGGCGGCGTCGAGCACGCCGGTGATCTCCTCGACGGTGAAGCGGCGGCCCGTGCTCGTCCCGGCCGCACCGTCCGGCTCGGGGTCGAGCAGCGCCTGCGCCTGAGCGAAGTGGCCGGCCATGGCCCGGGCCAGGACCGCGGCGTGCCGCTGGTTGACCAGCAGGCTGAGCGAGCCGCCCGGGACGAGCACCGCGGCGATCGCGGCCAGCGCCGCGGCCGGGTCCTCGACGATCTCCAGCACGCCGTGGCACAGCACCACGTCGGCGCCGTCGGGGACGAGGTCGGCCACCGTGCCCAGGTCGCCCTGGAGGGCAGTGACCCGGTCCGCGACCTGGCTCTCGCGGGCCCGCCGACCCAGGATGGCCAGCGCGTCGGGGTTCGGGTCGACGACCGTGACGTCGTGGCCGAGCTCGGCCACCCGCACAGCGAAGCCGCCGGTGCCCCCGCCGATGTCCAGCACGCGGGCCGGGACGGGGTGCCGCTGGCTCCGGCTGGGATCCACCAGGTCGCGCAGACCCTCCCACACCACCGCGGTACGGGCCGCCGTCCGGGACTGCTGGGGACGGGGCGCGGGGCGCTGCTGGTCTCCCGACATGGCGCCCACCCTAGGCCACCGTGGACCACCCCCGACCGCTCAGCCACCCGAGCTCCCCGGGGAGGAGTGCCACAGCTTGCGAGGGGCCTGCTTCGCGTCCTCGCCGGGCGGCTTGACGTCGGCGTAGGGGGAGAGCGCGAACCCGCTGGAGTGCACCAGCACCCGGCGTCGTCCCATCCCCCCGGCCGCCCCCGGCGACCGGCTGCCCGAGGGACCACCCGTGGCGCTGCCGGGCGGCTGGGCGGCCACCGGTCGCGACGACCGGCTCTGCGCGGCTCCCTGCACCGCCCCCTCGGCGCCGTCGGCCGACCCGAAGCCCTCGGGCACCTGGTCCATGAAGTCCAGCACCGTCTGGAGCCGACGGTCCGGAGGGGCCTGACGCCACAGGTCGTGCAGGACCGGCAGCTCCCAGCACCCGGTGGCGCGCAGCGAGACCCCGCGGTGACCGGTCCGGCGCAGCACGCCCCGGACCACCAGCAGCCAGGAGTGGAAGACCGTGGCGGCGTAGGGCCCCTGGGCGTCCTCGAAGAAGGTCGCGTCCACCGGGCCGGTGCTGTCGTCGAGGGTGAGGAAGACGACCCGTCGTCCCGACCTGATCGGCGGGGTCTGGGTGGCCACCTTCACCCCGGCCACCAGCAGCTCGGAGCGGCTGCGCCGGTCGAGGAGGTCCACCGACCGGGTCACCGCCAGTTCGTCGAGGAAGTCGGCGTAGTGGTCCACGATGTGGCTGCTCACGTCGAGGCCGAGCACCTCGAGCTCGGCGTGCACCCGCTCGGTCGCGGTCATCTCCGGCAGTCCGCTGCTCTCGCCGTCGGTCGGGGAGTCGTCGAGGTCGAGAGCGAGCTGGACCGAGGTGAGCGGCGCCGCCGGCCGGGTGGCCCGGGACTGTCGGGCCGCCTGGACCCAGACGCCGGGTCCCTCCTGCAGGGACCCAGTAGGAGAGCCGGTGGGAGAGCCGGTGGGAGCGCCGGTGGGCGACCCCGGCAGCGACGGATCGGGCCCAGGCCGGCTCACCTCCCGGACCCGCGCGTCGCTGCTGTTCCGCGCGGCCGCGTCGGCCGCCCGGGTCGCCGCCGCCGGC
>JBBPYL010000061.1:0-11086 GCA_038199935.1 Propionibacteriales bacterium
CCCTGGAGGTGCGGTGCGTTGGCCGTGGCCGGCAGCGTGGGCAGGTCGAGCACGTCGAGGCGTACGACGCGGCCACGGCTGGTCAGCACCCCGACCTGACCGCGGGCGGTGGTCGCGACCGCGGAGACGACCACGTCGTGGCCGGCCCGGTCACCCCCCGCGCCGAGGTCGCCGGGGCCCGAGCTCCTGGCCAGGAGGCCGGAGGAGGACAGCAGCACCAGGCACGGGTCGTCCGGCACCTCCAGGGCCACGGTGCTGGTCACGCTCTGGCCGGCCGACTCCAGCAGCACAGTCCGACGGGGGGTCCCGTACGTCCGGGCGACGGCGGCGAGCTCGTCGGAGACGACGCTGCGCAGGCGGGACTCGTCGGCCAGGATCTCCTCCAGACCGGCGATGGTGGTCTCGAGCTCGCCCTGCTCGGTCTCCAGCTCGAGCCGGGAGAAGCGGGTCAGCCGGCGCAGCGGCATGTCGAGGATGTAGGTCGCCTGCACCTCGCTGAGGTCGAAGACTTCGATCAGCCGACTCTTGGCCTCGGCGGCGTTGTCGCTGGAGCGGATGAGCTGGATGACCTCGTCGATGTCGACGATGGCCACGAGGAGGCCGAGAACGAGGTGCAGCCGCTCCGCGGCCCGGTCCCGGCGGTGGACGGTCCGGCGCCGGACCACGTCGTACCGGTGGGCGAGGTAGACCTCGAGCATCTCCTTGAGCCCGAGCGTCCGCGGCTGCCCGTCCACCAGCGCGACGGCGTTGATCGCGAAGGAGTCCTCTAGAGGGGTCTGGCGGTAGAGCTGCTCGAGGAGGGCCTCGGGCACGAAGCCGCCCTTGACCTCGATGACCAGGCGCAGCCCCTTCTCGCGGTCGGTGAGGTCCTTGACGTCGGAGATGCCCAGGAGCTTCTTGCCCTGGACCAGCGTCTTGATCCGCTCCATGAGCTTCTCGGTGCCCACGCCGTAGGGCAGCTCGGTCACCACGATGCCCTTGCGGCGAGGGTTGAGGCTCTCCACGCGCGCGGTCGCCCGCATCCGGAAGGAGCCGCGACCCGTCTCGTAGGCGTCGCGGATGCCGTCCAGGCCGACGATCATCCCCCCGGTGGGCAGGTCCGGGCCCGGCACGAACCGCATCAGGTCCTCCAGGGTGGCCTGGGGGTGCACGACGAGGTGCCGGAGCGCCTGGACCACCTCGACGAGGTTGTGCGGGGCCATGTTGGTGGCCATCCCGACCGCGATCCCGGACGCCCCGTTGACCACCAGGTTGGGGATGGCCGAGGGCAGCACGGCCGGCTCCTGCTCGCGGCTGTCGTAGTTCGGCTTGAAGTGGACCGTGTCCTCGTCGATCGAACCGGTCATCTCCGTGGCCGCCGGAGCCATCCGGCACTCGGTGTAGCGCATGGCCGCCGGGACGTTGTCCGGCGAGCCGAAGTTGCCGTGACCGTCGACCAGGGGCAGGCGCAGCGACCAGGACTGGACCATCCGGACCAGCGCGTCGTAGATCGCAGTGTCTCCGTGCGGGTGGAGGCGGCCCATCACCTCGCCGACCACGCGCGCGGACTTGACGTGCCCGCGGTCCGGGCGCAGTCCCATGTCGTTCATCGTGTAGAGGATCCGGCGCTGGACCGGCTTCAGCCCGTCTCGGGCGTCCGGCAGCGCCCGGCTGTAGATCACGGAGTAGGCGTATTCCAGGACGCTGGCGCGCATCTCGTCGCCGACATCGATGTCGAGGATGTGCTCCTCGAAGTCGTCGGGTGGCAGGGTGGTCGTCGAGCGGCGGGCCATGGCGTCATTCTCGCCTGACTCGGCGAGCGGACCGCGCCGGGCACGCCGCGATCCGGCCACGGAGCCGAGCGGAGACGATAGATTTGTCGTCGTGAGCATCGCGGCGGGACCTCAGCGCGCCTATCCACGCCACTGGGAGGCCGACGTGCTGCTCCGCGACGGGCGGGTGGCCCACCTCCGGCCGATCCTGGCCGCCGATCGCGACGGTCTCCTGAAGTTCTACGACCAGGTCTCCGCGGAGTCGAAGTACCTGCGCTTCTTCGCCCCGATGCCCCGTCTCTCGCAGCGCGACGTGGACCGGTTCACCCGGGTCGACCACGACGAGCGGGTCGCGCTGGTGATGACCATCGCGGAGAGGATCATCGCCGTCGGGCGCTTCGACAAGATTCTCCCGGCCCCCGCAGAGGTCACCGCCGAGGTGGCCTTCCTGGTCCAGGACCTCTACCAGGGTCGCGGCATCGCCCAGCTCCTGCTCGAGCACCTGGCCCAGGCGGGACGGGAACGCGGGGTGGACACCTTCGTGGCCGAGGTGCTGCCGCAGAACTCCCGGATGATCTCCATCTTCCGAGAGGCCGGCTACCGGGTTGTGGGCGGCTTCACCGACGGTCTGATGCGACTGCACTTCGCGATCGACTCCACCGACACCTCCCTGGGCGTGATGCAGTCGCGTGAGCATCGCGCCGAGGCGGTCTCGGTCAAGCGGTTCTTCGAGGCCCGGTCGATTGCGGTGATCGGTGCCTCCCGGCGTCAGGACACCATCGGCCAGACGCTGGTGCGCAACCTGGTGCTCGGCGACTACCAGGGCCGGGTGTACGTGGTGAACCCGGCGGCGGAGTCGGTGGCGGGGATGCCCTCGTACTCCTCGGTGGGCGACATCCCCGACCAGGTCGACATCGCCATCGTCGCCGTCCCGGCCGAGTCTGTGCCCGACGTCGTGCTCGACTGCGCCGCCAAGGGCGTGCACGGTCTGGTCGTCGTCTCGGCCGGCTTCGGCGAGACCGGCGAGGAGGGGCGCCTGAGCCAGCGACGGCTGGTCGGCCTGGCTCGCAGCTACGGCCTGCGGATCGTCGGGCCCAACTGCCTGGGGTTGATCAACACCGCCGCCGACCTGTCACTGAACGCCTCGCTGGCTCCGGTAATGCCGGCCCGGGGGCGGGCCGGCTTCTTCTGCCAGTCCGGGGCGTTGGGCGTGGCCATCCTGGAGAAGGTCAGCCGCAGGGGCCTGGGTCTGTCCAGCTTCGTCAGCGCCGGCAACCGGGCCGACGTGTCCGGCAACGACCTCCTCCAGTACTGGGAGGAGGACGACGCCACCGAGGTGGTCCTTCTCTACCTGGAGTCGATCGGGAACCCGCGCAAGTTCAGCCGAATCGCGCGACGGGTCTCCCGGCGCAAGCCGGTCATCGCCGTGCGGTCCGGACGCACGCTCCAGGGTGTGCCGATGGGACATGCGGTGCGGGCCACGACCGCGCCGCGCTCCGCGGTGGACGCGATGTTCCGCCAGGCCGGCGTGATCCAGGTCGACAACCTCGACGAGCTCTTCGACGTCGCCCAGCTCGTGGCCCACCAGCCGCTCCCGCGCGGACGGCGGGTCGCGGTCGTGGGCAACTCCGACGCGCTGGGACTGCTGGCCGCGGACGCCGCCGCCTCCGTGGGGCTGCTGGCCCAGGAGCCGGTCGCGCTGGGCTCGGACGCCTCCGCGGAGGACTTCGAGGTCGCCCTCGACGCGGCCATCGACGACCCGGAGGTGGACTCGGTCGTCGCGGTCTACATCCCCCCGCTCAACACCACGGGCACCGAGGTCGCCCACGTCCTGGCCGCCGTGGGCGAGCAGTCCGACAAACCGCTGGTGTCCTCCTTCCTCGGCGCCGAGGGGATCCCCGAGCTGCTGCGGGTCCCCGACGTCGCCGGCAACACCGCGGGACGTGGGTCGGTCCCGTCCTATCCGGCGGTGGAGGCAGCGGTACGGGCCCTGGCCCGCGTGGTGGACTACGCGGAGTGGCGGCGCAACCCAGAGGGTGAGCTGGTGGCCGCCGAGCAGGTCGACCTCCCTCGGGCCCGACGCGTGGTGGACCGGGCCCTGGCCGAGGCGCCCGGCGGACGCGAGCTGAGCTTCGCCGAGCTGCACGACGTACTCGGGGCCTACGGCATCGACCTGTGGGACCGCGTCCCCGTCGACGGGGAGGACGCCGCGGTGCGGGCGGGCGAGGATCTCGGGTACGACGTGGTGCTCAAGGCCACCGCGGAGCACCTGCGGCACCGCCCCGACCTGAGTCACGTGCGTCGTGACATCGGCGACGAGGCCGAGATGCGCGACGCGTGGCAGGGACTGAGCAAGCTCCTCGGTCCCAGTGACCAGGCCGGCTTCATCGTCCAGAAGGTCGCGAGCCCCGGCGTCCCGGTGACCATGGGCGGCATCGAGGACCCGCTGTTCGGTCCGGTGGTGTCCTTCGGCGTGACCGGGGTCGCCACCGAACTGCTCGGCGACCGGTCCTACCGCATCCCGCCGATGCACGGAGGGGACGTTGCCGACATGGTCCGCGAGATCAAGTCCGCCCCGCTGCTCTTCGGCTACCGCGGGAGCGGCCCGGTCGACATGGAGGCCGTGGAGGACCTGCTCCTGCGCCTGGCCCAACTGAAGAACGACGTCCCCCAGCTCAGCTCGCTGGACCTGACCCTCGTCCTGGTCGCGACCCAGGGCGCCACCGTCCTCAACGCGGTCGGTCGGGTGGACCGGGTTTCCGACGCCCGCTCGGACTGGTTCACCCGCCGGTTGAGCGTCCAGGCCGGCGACTCGCTGCACTGAGGGTGCTGACGGCGGCTGGGGCCCCGGCCGGGGTCTCCCGGTCGGGGCGCAGGGCCGTGACACACTGACGCCCATGACCGACCGCACCGCCGAGCTTCGGGCCGCTATCGACCAGTCGGGCTACTACCCGGTCGTCGTCACCGATGCCGTCCTGGCCGCCGTGGCCGGAGAGGCCGTGGTGGGTCACCTGGTCCACCACGAGCCGACGATCGACGAGCGCGACGAGGTGCGTCGGCACATGACGGTGCTGGTCCTGACTCCGTCGCGGCTGATCTTGACCCATACCGACGAGCGTGCTCCCGACGACCTCCTCCCCGAGCCGTACACCTCGACCTCGACCGAGGCGGTCTCGATCAGCGCGGTCCGCTCGGTCGTGGTGAACCGGGTCGTGGCCAACCCGGCGTCCTACGGGGGAGGCTCGGTGCCGCGTCCGGGCGCGAACGAGGCCGTCCTGACCGTGGGGTGGGGAGCGGTGGCCCGGGTGGACCTGGAGCCCGCGGGCTGCGCCGACCCCGAGTGCGAGGCCGACCACGGCTACACGGGCGTGGTCTCCTCTGACGACTTCTCCCTGCGGGTCAGCTCTGCCGCGGAGGGTCCGGAGGCGGTCGCCAACCTGCTGCGCTTCGCGGACGTCCTTTCCGCCCGCACCGGCAGCCTCGCCACCTCTCGATGAGCGGGTCCCCCGAGTTCGTCCTGCCCGCCTACGGTGACCAGTCCCTCTCGGACGTGATCCCCGCGGTGGGCCGGGCGCTCGGCGTCGACGTCGGTCTGCCGACCAGCAATCTCGAGCTCCCGCCGGCGCCGGCGTACGTGGTCTTCCTCGTGGACGGCCTCGGGTACGAGCTGCTGCGCGACCACCCGGAGGAGGCGCCGTTCCTGCACGGCTACCTCGGGGACCCGATCACGGTGGGGGTGCCCAGCACCACCGCCACCAGCCTGACCTCGCTGGGCACCGCCCGGCCCCCGGGGCAGCACGGCGTGGTCGGCTACACCAGCCGCATCCCCGGTACCGAGGACCTGCTCAACGCGCTGTCGTGGCCCACCGCGGTCGACCCGCTGGTGTGGCAGCCGCACGCCACCGCCTTCGAGCGGCTCGCGGACGCCGGAGTCCAGACCACGCTGGTCAACCAGCGGGACTTCGAGGGCTCCGGGTTGACGGTGGCGGGTCACCGGGGGGCCCGCTTCGTCGGAGCGGACCGCGTCGGTGAGCGTCTGGCCGCCGTGCAGCAGCTCTCGGCCGCGGCCCGGTCGCTGACCTACATGTACGACGGGGACCTCGACTGGACCGGTCACCGGTACGGCGTCGCCTCGCCGCACTGGGAGCAGCAATTGGTGATGATCGACGCCGCGGCCGAGCAGCTGCGCGGGAGCCTGCCCGACCGGACCCGCGTGGTGGTCGTCGCCGACCACGGCATGGTCGACTCTCCGGTCGACCGGCGCCTCGACGTCGCGGACCACCCGGAGCTCAGCGACGGCGTGGTCCTGGTCGGGGGAGAGGCGCGGTTGCGGCACCTCTACTGCCGCTCCGGGGCGGCCGAGGACACCCGTCGCGCCTGGCAGCAGACACTGGGTGAGGAGGCGGTGGTTCTCGCCCGCGAGGAGGCGGTGCACCAGGGCTGGTTCGGCGCGGTGGACGACGCGGTCCTGCCGCGGCTCGGTGACGTCGTGGTCGCCTGCCTCGACGACTTCGCCGTGATGAGCACCGACGGCTTCCCGCACGAGCCGAAGATGGTCGGTCTGCACGGGTCCCTGACCTCCGCGGAGATGCTCGTCCCCCTGCTCGTGCTCTGAGCCGGGCTCGGACCGGCGCGGCGACCGTGGCAGGATGTCGCCTCGTGGCCGAACTCCAGTTCTTAACCGGGACGATGGATTCGGGCAAGTCGACGTTGGCCCTGCAGACCAACCACAACCACGCCACCCGTGGCCGTCGGGGCCGGATCTTCACCAGCCAGGACCGTGCCGGCGCGGCCACGCTGTCCAGTCGCCTGGGGCTGACCCACCCGGCGATCGAGGTCGGTCCCGACTTCGACTTCTGGGCCTTCGTGGTCGACACGCTGACCCACGGAGGTCGGGTGGACTACCTGATCTGTGACGAGGCCCAGTTCTACGACCCCGCCCAGGTCGACCAGCTGGCCCGGATCGTCGACGAGCTCCAGATCGGCGTGTTCGCCTTCGGCATCCTCACCGACTTCCGGACGGTGCTGTTCCCAGGGTCCGCGCGGTTGGTCGAGCTGGCCGACCGGATGAACGTCCTCCAGGTCGAGGCGCTGTGCTGGTGCGGCAAGCGGGCCACGCACAACGCGCGGACGGAGAACGGCGAGATGACCACCGAGGGCGAGGTCATCGTCGTGGGCGACGTCGACGGCGCGGACGACGGGCCGCACGACGCCGAGGTCGGCTACGAGGTGCTCTGCCGCCAGCACCACCGGCGTGGGCTGACCGCGGACCGGGCGCAGGCGGTGTCCATGATCGGGGACACCCTGCCGTACTCCTGAGCCTCCTCGACGCGGCTTGGTCGGGCCGACGGGGCGCGGCGGGCGCGGCTCACCAGTGCACGGCGGCGAGCATCCGGGCCAGCCGCTTCTGCTGCCCCGGCGGCTGCTCGGGGGTGTGGGCGCGAGCCGCCGGCGAGTCCGGGTAGGCCTGGAAGGCGACGTGCAGGACCCGGGAGGCGGTCCGGGGCGCGAGGGCCTGCACCACGGCGCCGAAGGTGCCCAGCAGCGTGTTCACCTCGCGCGGCCGGTCGCACAGCGCGCCCAGCACCAGGTCGGCCGCCTGCGCGGGCGAGATCGTGGGGAACTTCTCGTACACGCGGCTCGGGGCGATCATCGGCGTCTTGACCAGAGGCATGTGGATGGTCGTGAAGCTGACGCCGTCCCCGAGCAGCTCGGAGCTGACCACGTTGCTCCAGGCGTCCAGGGCGGCCTTCGAGGCCACGTAGGCGCTGAACCGGGGCGGGCTGGTCTGCACCCCGATCGAGCTGATGTTCACGATGTGCCCGGCGCGCTGGGCACGCATAGTGGGCAGGAGGCCCATGATCAGCCGGACGGCGCCGAAGTAGTTGATCTGCATGGTCCGCTCGAAGTCGTGGAAGCGGTCGTGGCTCAGGCTGACCGAGCGGCGGATGGAGCGGCCGGCGCTGTTCACCACGTAGTCGACCCGGGGGTGCTCCTCGATGATCTGGAGGCAGAGCGCGTCGACGGCCGCCAGGTCGGCCAGGTCGCAGGGATAGACGTACGCCGTCCCCCCTCGGGCCCGGATCTCGTCCTGGGCGGCCTCCAGCTTGTCCTTCCCGCGGGCGACCAGGAGCGGCACGCCGCCGGCCTGGGCCACCTTGAGGGCGGTCACCCGGCCGATCCCCGACGAGGCTCCGGTGACCACCACGACCCGGCCTGCGAGTGCGGCGCGGAGGTCCTTGTCCCGGGCGGTGTCGGTGTCGAGGTGCTCCTCCCAGTAGTTCCACAGCGCCAGCGCGTAGGTCTCCAGCTCGGGGCTGGTCAACCCGGAGCCGGCGAGAGCCTGCTCGGTGCGCCGGGAGGCGAAGGTGGCGGAGAAGGAGACGTGCTCGAGCACGACCGGGGGGATGCCGAGACGACCGATGGTCGCACGCAGGGCGAGCTGGGCCGGAGCCGTCCGCAGCGAGCTGCTGACCAGTCCGGCGGGCCGAAGGGCGCGGGGGAGCAGCGTGCTGGGCAGCACCCCGGTCACGCTGCGGTCCACGGGGACCACGAACCGAGGGGCCCGCGCGGCGGTGCCGAAGGCGTTGATCACGTCCAGGGTGGGCTGGGGCTCGGGGTGGACGAGGTGGAAGGTCTCACCGTCCCGCCCGGGCAGGTGGGCGAGGTGGTCCAGGGCCTGGGCCACGTGGTCGACCGGGACGAGGTTGGTGTCTCCGAGGTCCACGCCGAGCAGCGGAACCCAGCTGGGCAGAGAGTCGCGCAGCCGCTTGAACAGGGGGAAGAAGTAGTCCGGACCGTCGACCTTGTCCATCGCCCCGGTCTCGGAGTGACCCACGACGATGGAGGGCCGGTAGATCCGCCACGGGACCGCCGTCTGGTCGCGAACCAGACGCTCGGCCTCGAACTTGGTGCGGTGGTACGCGGTCGGGAGGCCCTGCCCGACGTCGAACATGGTCTCGTCGTAGGTGCCCTCGAAGTCGCCGGCCACGGCCACCGAGGAGACGAGGTGGAACGTCTGGGCGGCGAGATCCTCGGCCAGCTGCAGCGCGGCAGCGGTGCCGCCGACGTTGAGCTGCTCGTTGAGCTCGTCGCTGGCGGTGAGATCGTAGACGGCCGCGAGGTGGAAGAGGTGCTCGATCTCTCCGTGATGGGCCTCGGCCCATCCTCGGCTCACCCCCAGACGCGTGGAGGTCAGGTCCCCGGTGACCGGGGTGACGCGGGTCGGGTGCCCCCAGGAGTGACGCAGGGCCTCGAGCTTCGAGCGGCTACCCGGTCGGACCAGGACGTAGACGTGGCTGTCGTGGCGCTCCAGGAGCTCGGCGACCAGATGTCGTCCCAGGAAGCCGGTGGCTCCGGTGACGAAGACCGACATCGTCACTCCTGCTTGCCGCCACCGAACATGATCTCGTCCCAGCTCGGCACCGAGGGGCGCCGGCCCTTGCGCGGGCGCGGTGCCGGCTCCTCGTCGCCGTCACCGGCACCGGCCTCGACCGATTCCCCGGCCTCGCCGGGCGAAGACGCAGCGGCGTCGTCCTGTCTGCCCTGTCCGTCCGGTTCCGGGGCGCGACGCTGCTCGGTGGGCTCCTCGGCGTCGGTGGGGGCCTGGTCGGTGGCGACCTCGTCGTACCCCGTCCCCGCTCCGGCGTCGAGGACCCGGCCGGACGCCTCGGGGGCGTCGCTGCCCTCGGTGCTCCCGGCGTCGCCGGTGCCGTCGCGGTCGCCGGTGCCGTCGCGGTCGCCGGTGTCGTCACTGGCCGCGTGTCCCGGGTCGGTCTGGGCGGCGATCCAGTCCACGTCGGCGGCCGGGCGTGCGGGCTCGCTGACCATCTCGATCGCGTCCTCGCCCAGGGGCAGCTCGTCCTCGGCCGGCACCGAGGAGAGCCGCCGGCCCGCGGGCACCCCGGCGCGGGGCTGGGGACCGTGGCTGGAGCTGGCCTCGCCGACCAGCCACCGGGCCTCGTCGTCCTCGGCCATCACGTACTTGCCGGGGGCGTCGTAGACGAACTCCGCGTGCCGCGGGTTCTCCCCGGAGAGGTAGTCGGCCACCAGCGTCCAGCGGCCGTCGTCGCGCCGCCAGGCGTCCCACTCCACGGAGGAAGGGTCAACCCCCCGCGCGCGCAGCCGCTCGGTCACCGCGTCGCCGAGCACGCGGTGCGGCGCCTCCCCGGCCTTCCGGCGCACCGAGGAGCGCTGGGCCTTGTCGGCGATGTGGGCGCGCTCGGCCAGCACCGGGGTGGCGAAGCCCATGATCTTGTCCACGGTGGTCTGCGCCGCGGCGGCCACGCTCTCGGGGGACTCGCCGAAGCGGATGCGCGCCTGGATGTCGCGGGGTCGAAGTGTGCTTTCCATGGTGATCTCCAGCTGGCCGAGTCGGGCGTGGTCTCCGCGGAGTGCGGCCCGGAGCGAGGCGTCGGCGGCGAGGGTGAACTCCTGACCCGAGGCGTCGACCAGGAGCAGGCGCGACCCATCCTCGGTCATCCCCACGAGCGTGAGGTCACGGTCCTTCATCGCTGTGGCCTGCTCCTTGTGCGAACGTGACGTGGTCGGCGCCGAGCCTACGCCAGCGCGCCGCCGGACGAGGGCGCGCGTGCCGATGCCGTGTCTGCTCCGCGTGCCCGGTGGCCTAGCCTGACCGGATGGACCCGGCCGCTGCTCCGGTCGAGGTCGGCGTCGTGCTCGTGGTCCTCGACCTCGCCGGCATCTTCGTCTTCGCCCTCTCCGGCGGACTGGTCGCCGTCCGGAAGGGCCTGGACATCTTCGGCGTCATGGTGCTCGCCGGGACGACCGGACTCGGCGGCGGCTTCCTGCGCGACGTCCTCATCGGCGCGGTGCCCCCCGCCGCGCTCGCGGACTGGCGCTACCTGCTTGTCCCGGTCGTCGCCGGGCTGGTCACCTTCCGCTTCTACCCCTCCCTGGGGCGCAAGGAGCGACTGGTCTCGGTGCTGGACGCCTTCGGGCTCGCCCTGTTCTGCGTGGCGGGTGCGCTCAAGGCCCTCGCCTTCGACCTCGGACCTCTCCCTGCGGCCCTGATGGGGCTGCTGACCGCGATCGGTGGCGGGATCATCCGCGACGTACTCGCCGGCCGGGTGCCGGTGGTGTTGCGCGGGGAGCTCTACGCGATCCCGGCCCTGGTCGGGGCCGGGATCGCGGTAAGCGGCAGCCTGGCCGGACTGCCGAACATCGTGGTCGTCTTCCCCGGGGCCGGGGTCTGCCTGGTGTGGCGTCTGCTGGCCATCCGGCGAGGCTGGTCGGCCCCGACGGCGATGGGCGACCTCAGTCGCTGAGCGAGGGCTGCGGGTTCACCAGAACTGGGTGCCGGGCTCGCCCTTGAA
>JBBPYL010000062.1:0-12615 GCA_038199935.1 Propionibacteriales bacterium
CACCGTCCGCAGGAACTCGTGGGTCTCGGGAAGGTTCTCCCCGTTGGTGTTCGGGCGCTCGTAGAGATAGGGAACGGCGTCGAGGCGGAAGCCGTCGATGCCCATGTCGAGCCAGAAGCTGAGCGCGTCGAACATCGCCTGGTGCACGGCGGGGTTGTCGAAGTTCAGGTCGGGCTGGTGGCTGTAGAAGCGGTGCCAGAAGTACTGGTGGCGCACCGGGTCCCAGGTCCAGTTCGACGGCTCGGTGTCGACGAAGATGATCCGAGCGTTCTCGTAGAGCTCGTCGGTGTCGGACCAGACGTAGAAGTCGCCGTATGGGCCGTCGGGGTCGCTCCGGCTGGCCTGGAACCACGGGTGCTGGTCGGAGGTGTGGTTCATGACGAAGTCGACGATCACCCGCATGCCCCGCGCGTGCGCCTGCCGCAGGAACTCCGCGAACTGCTCGATGGTGCCGACCTCGGGCAGGACCCCGGTGTAGTCGGCGACGTCGTAGCCCCCGTCTCGCAGCGGGGAGGTGAAGAACGGCGGAATCCACAGGCAGTCGATGCCGAGCCAGTCGAGGTAGTCGAGCTTCTCGGCGACCCCGGCGAAGTCGCCGGACCCGTCGCCGTCGCTGTCCTTGAACGAGCGGACCAGCACCTCGTAGAACACCGCCGACTTGAACCAGTCCGGCTGGGAGTCCGGCAGCCCCTCGGCGGTGGGCGGCAGGTCGGGCTGAGTTGCCGCGGGCTCGCTCACGGCGACTGCGGCGGGGTCCGTGCTCGTCGCCGGGCTGGCCGAACTGGACGCGCGGGACGGGGTGGACGGCAGGTCGGAGCTCATACGGCGGACGGCCTCCGGACGGTGAGGATGTGGGCGGGCTCGTAGTACGGGTCGAGGCGCACGTAGTTGCGCTCGCCCCAGGTCCAGCTCTGGCCGGTGATCTCGTCGTGCACCGCCATGTGGTCGTGCCAGTCCAGCCCGAGGGCCGGCATGTTCAGGTTCACCGACGTCTCGCGGGTGCTGTGCGGGTCCAGGTTGACCACGACGATGACGGTGTCCTCTTCGCCCCCCGGCTCGGTGGCCGGGGCGGTCTTGCTGAAGACCAGCACCGACTCGTCGTCGCAGCTGTGCAGCGTGAGGTTGCGCAGCAGTTGGAGGGCGGGGTGCCGACGGCGTACGTCGTTGAGGCGGGTGAGATACGGGGCCAGGCTGTGCCCCTCGGCCTCGGCGGCGTCCCAGTCCCGGATCCGGATCTGGAACTTCTCGGTGTCGAGATACTCCTCGCTCCCGGGGCGGACCGCGACGTGCTCGTAGAGCTCGTACCCGGCGTAGACCCCCCACGACGGCGAGCCGGTGGCGGCCAGCGCGGCCCTGATCTTGAAGGCGGCCGGCCCCCCGAACTGGAGGAACCCGTGCAGGATGTCGGGGGTGTTGACGAAGAAGTTCGGCCGCATCAGGTGGCTGCTCGCGTGGGAGACCTCGGTGAGATAGGCCTCGAGCTCCCACTTCGCCGTGCGCCAGGTGAAGTAGTTGTAGGACTGGTGGAAGCCCACCGTGCCCAGGCCGTGCATCATCGGCGGCCGGGTGAAGGCCTCGGAGAGGAACAGCACGTCGGGGTCGGAGGCACGGACCTCGCCGAGCAGCCATTCCCAGAACTCCAGCGGCTTGGGGTGCGGGTTGTCCACCCGGAAGACCCGGATGCCGTGGCTCATCCAGAGCCGCACGATGCGCAGCACCTCGGCGTAGATGCCCTCGGGGTCGTTGTCGAAGTTGACCGGGTAGATGTCCTGGTACTTCTTCGGCGGGTTCTCCGCGTAGGCGATGGTGCCGTCGGCCCGCGTGGTGAACCACTCGGGATGCTCGGTGGTCCAGGGATGGTCGGGCGCGGCCTGGAGCGCGAGGTCCAGGGCGACCTCCAGCCCCAGCTCGCCGGCGCGGGCGACGAAGGCGTCGAGGTCCTCGATCGTGCCGAGGTCGGGGTGAACCGCGTCGTGCCCGCCGTCCTTCGAGCCGATCGCCCACGGCGAGCCGACGTCGTCGGGGCCGGGGTCGAGGGTGTTGTTGCGGCCCTTGCGGTTCACCTCGCCGATCGGGTGGATCGGCGGGAGGTAGATGATGTCGAAGCCCATCGTGGCGACCGCGTCCAGGCGCTTCGCCGCAGTGCGCAGCGTGCCGGACACGATGGCGCCGGACTCGTCGACGTGCGCCCCCTCCGAGCGCGGGAAGAACTCGTACCAGCTGCCGTAGAGCGCGCGCTGGCGGTCCACGAAGACCGGGAACGGGCCCTCGGTGGTGAGCAGGTCGCGCAGCGGGTGCGCGGCCAGGACGGCGTCGACCTCGGCGGAGACCGCCGCGGCGTAGCGGGCCTGATCGGGGCGGTCGGTGTCGCGCACCGCGACCAGGGCCTCGGCCAGGGTGGTCGCCTCGGGCGAGGAGGAGTCGATCGCCGAGGCCGCCCGCTCCAGGAGCTGCGCGCCCTCGGTGAACATCAGCTCGACGTCGATGCGGGCCGGGATCTTGATCTCGGCGTTGTGGCGCCAGGTGCCGACCGGGTCGCTCCAGGCCTCGATCTCGTACGTCCAGGCGCCCATCACATCGGGGGTGACCGTGGCCGCCCAGCGATCCACCTCGTCGATGGAACGAGGGCTCATCCGCACCGGCGGGCGTCGCTCACCGTCCGGTCCGACGAGCACCACGTCGGCCCCGAGGAGGTCGTGACCCTCCCGGAAGACCGCGGCGCTGACCACGAACGGCTCGCCCACGGACGCCTTGACGGGATAACGACCCCCCTGGGCGAGAGGCGAGACGCTCATGATGGGAATTCGGCCGACCATGGCCCCGAACATACCGTGGACGGACCTCGGCAGAACCCGGGGTCGATGCGGGGCGTGCAGCCACGCCGGGCAAGGGTTGGATCGATCAAGTCGTGATCGGTTACGGTGCCCCCGTGAGAGCAATCCGACGTTTCACCGTCCGCCCCGTCCTCCCCGAGGCCCTCGTCCCGCTGGGCGAGCTGGCCGCGAACCTGCGCTGGTCCTGGCACCCGGAGACCCAGGACGTCTTCGCGTCCGTGGACCCCGTGCAGTGGGAGCGCGTCGGGCAGGACCCCGTGCGGTTGCTCGGTGCGCTCAGCACGGAGCGGCTCGACGCCCTGGCTGCCGACGAGGAGTTCCTGGCCCGGCTGACCGCGGCCCGCAGCGACCTGGAGGAGTACCTCACCGGCGACCGGTGGTACCAGAGGTCCACCGGGGCGGACTCCCCGCGCGGCATCGGCTACTTCTCCCCGGAGTTCGGCATCGCCGCCGTCCTCCCGCAGTACTCCGGCGGGCTGGGCATCCTGGCCGGCGACCACCTCAAAACCGCCAGCGACCTCGGTGTCCCGATCACCGGCGTGGGCCTGCTCTACCGGCACGGCTACTTCCGCCAGTTCCTCTCCCGCGACGGCTGGCAGCAGGAGACCTACCCGGTCCTCGACCCCGACGGGCTGCCGATCTCCCTGCTGCGGGAGAGCGACGGATCGGTCGCGCACATCACCATCGACCTGCCCGACCAGGTCACCTTCACCGCGCGGATCTGGGTCGCCCACGTCGGGCGCGTGCCGCTGCTGCTGCTCGACTCCGACGTGGAGAGCAACAACGACGTGATCCGCGACGTGACCGACCGCCTCTACGGCGGAACGACCGAGCACCGGCTGCGCCAGGAGATGTTGCTGGGCATCGGAGGCGTCCGGGCCCTGCGCGCCTACTCCCGGATCACCGGGGCCGTCGCGCCGGAGGTCTTCCACACCAACGAGGGCCACGCGGGCTTCCTGGGCCTCGAGCGCATCCGGGAGCTGACCGAGGACCTCGGGGCGGAGAACCTCACCTTCGAGGCCGCCCTCGAGGTCTCCCGGGCGGGCACCGTCTTCACCACGCACACCCCGGTGCCGGCCGGCATCGACCGCTTCCCGCACGACCTGATCGCGCAGTACTTCGGCGGCGAGAACGCGAACGCCGGCGTGCCCGTCGACCGGATCCTCGCGCTCGGCACCGAGGACTACTCCGGCGGCGATCCGTCGGTGTTCAACATGGCCGTGATGGGCTTCCGGCTCTCTCAGCGGGCCAACGGGGTCTCCGCCCTGCACGGCGTCGTGAGCCGGGACATGTTCGGCGGACTGTGGCCCGACTTCGACGCCGGCGAGCGGCCGATCATCTCGATCACCAACGGCGTGCACGCGCCAACCTGGGTGGCGCGCGAGATCTTCGACCTCGTGCGTGCGCACGGCGTCACGCCGGGTCCCTCCCCGGACGCCGACCCGCTCGAGCGTGTCTTCGAGATCGCCGACGAGGTGTCCGGCACCGACATCTGGGCCACCAAGCGCCTCCTGCGTGAGCGCCTGGTCCACGACGCCCGCAAGCGGCTCACGAAGTCGTGGCAGCAGCGAGGCGCCGCCCCGGCCGAGCTGACCTGGATCGACTCCGCCCTCGACCCCGACGTGCTCACCATCGGCTTCGCGCGGCGCGTCCCGTCGTACAAGCGGCTGACCCTGATGCTGCGTGAGCCGGACCGCCTCAAGCGACTCCTGCTCGACCCCGAGCGGCCGGTCCAGCTGATCATCGCCGGCAAGTCGCACCCGGCCGACGAGGGCGGCAAGAAGCTCATCCAGGAGATCGTCCGCTTCGCCGACGACCCCGAGGTCCGGCACCGCATCGTCTTCCTGCCCAACTACGACATCGCCATGGCTCAGCCGCTCTACCCCGGCTGCGACGTGTGGCTGAACAACCCGCTGCGGCCCTACGAGGCCTGCGGAACCTCGGGGATGAAGGCCGCGCTCAACGGCGGGCTCAACCTCTCCATCCTCGACGGGTGGTGGGACGAGTGGTTCGACGGCAACAACGGCTGGGCGATCCCCTCCGCGGACGGCATCGAGGACCCCGACCGTCGCGACGACATCGAGGCCACCGCGCTGTACGACCTGATCGAGAAGGAGGTCGCACCGCGCTTCTACGACAACGACGATGAGGGCGTGCCCTACCGCTGGATCGAGATGGTCCGGCACACCCTGAAGTCGCTCGGGCCCAAGGTCCTGGCCGACCGGATGGTGCGCGACTACGTGAGGAACCTCTACACGCCTGCTGCCCTCAGCTCGCGCACGCTGGCCGGCGACCACGCGGAGGCGCAGACGCTCGCCGACTGGAAGCACCGCGTCCGTACGGGCTGGGGCTCTGCGGCCATCGACCACGTGGAGTCCAGCGGGGTGGCCGACTCGGCGTCGGTGGGCGACACCCTGTCGGTCCGGGTGTTCGTCTCGCTGGGGTCGCTGTCGCCCGAGGATGTCGACGTCCAGGTGGTGCACGGTCGGATCAAGGCCGACGACGACCTGGCCGACGTGACGGCGGAGTCGCTGGAGCTGGCCGAGACCTACGAGGCGGGACGGCACCGGTACGAGGGAACGGTCGCGCTGAGGTCGACCGGGGCCTTCGGCTACACCGCGCGGGTTCTGCCTCGCAACGAGCACCTGGCCGGGCCGGCCGAGCTGGGGCGGATCACCGTCCCCAGCGCGACACCGGCCTGAGCGGTCGGTGCCCGTCCCGCCGCTCAGGCGGGCCCCGAGGTAGTTGTCCGCCGGCTGCGCTCGGGACTCGGTGGGTTTGCGGGTCAGGGGGTGAGCTTGCGGATGACCAGCAGCGAGCGGCCCGCCAGCTCGAGCGTGCCACCGGCCAGCACCCTCTTGCCCACGACGTGTGCGGGGTCGGTGCTGAGCACGACCTCGCCGGCGCGGACCCACTCGTTGTCCGGCAGGGTGGCCGAGCGAGGCTCGGCCGCCGCGTGGAACCAGAGCAGGAAGCACGCGTCCGAGAGACGCTCTCCCTGGCGCCCGCGAGCCCGAAGGGGGTCGCCGGAGACGAACATCCCCAGGGTGCGGAGGTCACGGTCGTACCAGTCGTGGTCGCTCATCTCCCGCCCGTCGGGATGGATCCAGGCCAGGTCCTTCGGCCCGCCGCGGACCGTGGGGCGCCCCTCGAGGAAGTGTCGTTGCCGCAGCGCGGGGTGCGCACGGCGGAGGCGGAGCGCCTCCCGGGTCAGCGTGTGGAGCTCGGGCCAGCTGCCCTCGGCCGACCAGTCCAGCCACGAGGTGGCGTTGTCCTGGGAGTACGCGTTGTTGTTGCCACCTTGGGTCCGCCCGCGCTCGTCGCCGGCGGTGATCATCGGCACGCCGTTCGACAGGCACAGGGTGACCAGGAGGTTGCCCGCCTGGCGGCGCCGCAGCGCGACGATCCCGGCGTCGTCGGTCTCGCCCTCCACGCCGTGGTTGTGGGAGCGGTTGTTGTCCGTGCCGTCCCGGTTGTCCTCGCCGTTCTCCTCGTTGTGCTTGATCGCGTACGAGACCAGGTCGCGCAGGGTGAAGCCGTCGTGGGCGGTGACGAAGTTGACCGAAGCGTACGGCGAGCGGCCGTCGTCGGCGTACAGGTCCGAGGAGCCGGCCAGCCGGGTGGCCACCTCGCGGATGCCCTCCGAGCGGGCGCCCCAGAAGTCGCGGACGGCGTCGCGGTAGCGGTCGTTCCACTCCACCCAGGGCGGTGGGAACCGACCGACCTGGTAGCCCTCCACGGTCGCGTCCCAGGGCTCGGCGACCAGCTTCACGTGGCGCAGCACCGGGTCCTGGCTCATCGCGGTCAGGAACGCGCCGCGCAGGTCCACCGCGGTGCGGTCGCGGGCCAGGGCCGGCGCGAGGTCGAAGCGGAAGCCGTCGACGTGCATCTCGGTGACCCAGTAGCGCAGCGAGTCGAGGATCATCCGTAGGGCCGGAGGATACGTCGTGTCCACGGTGTTGCCGCAGCCGGTGACGTCGAAGTAAGGGTCGCGTCCGTGCTCGACGCGCTTGTAGTAGCCGTGGTCGTCGAGGCCGCGCAGGGAGAGCGAGGGGCCGTCGGCGCCACCCTCGGCGGTGTGGTTGTAGACCACGTCGAGGACGACCTCGATGCCGGCCGCGTGGAAGGCCGCGACCATCTCCTTGAACTCGCGGACCTGACCGCCGGTGTCCCCGGCGGCGGAGTAGGCGCCGTGCGGGGCGAAGAAGGCCAACGTGTTGTAGCCCCAGTAGTTGCTCAGGCCGAGCGAGCTCACGTGGGACTCGGAGGCGAACTGCTGGACAGGCAGGAGCTCGACGGTGGTCACGCCGAGGTCACGCAGGTAGTCCACGACGGCGGGCTGGGCCAGGCCGGCGTAGGTCCCTCGGAGCCCCTCGGGCACCCGATCGTCCAGTTGGGTGAAGCCTTTGACGTGCAGCTCGTAGATGACGGTGTCGGTCCAGCGCACGCGGGGGGCCCGATCGGTGCCCCAGTCGAAGTCGTCGTCCACGACCACCGAGCGGGGGACGTACGGGGAGGAGTTCCGGTCGTCACGCGTGGCTAGCCGGGCGTCGTCGGGCACGCCGTCGTCGGGCCGGAGGTAGGGATAGAGCGCGGCGTCGTGCCGCACCTGCCCGCTGACCGCCCGGGCGTAGGGGTCCACCAGGAGCTTGGCCGGGTTGAAGCGTCGGCCCCGGGCGGGGTCCCAGGGGCCCTCGACGCGGTAGCCGTAGAGCTGGCCCACCGGGACGCCCGGTACGGCGCCTTGCCAGATGCCCAAGGTCTTCTCGGTCAACCGGAAGCAGGTTTCTGTGGGGGCCTCGACCTCCGTCCCGACCGCGACGCCGTCCGTCGGGTCAGCGGGCTCGTCGAGGAGGCAGAGCACTACCCCGGTGGCCTCCGGCGCGAAGACCGCGAAGTTCGTCGACTCCTCGCTCCAGGTCGCGCCCAGTGGCTGGTGCTCACCGGGCCAGGCGACCTCGGTGCTCAGGGTCGCGGTGGTCGGTGGCTCCACGGTCGCGGGCGAGTCCGTGCTGGTGGGCGAGCGCATCAGGCCATCATCCCTGACGTCGCCGCGTGGGGGTGTCGACATCACAACGACCGACGTTGCATAGTTTCTGTCCTTCCTCTCCTGCGCCCGCCCAGGCCGCGACGCCCGCGGCTGGACTGGCACGGGCAGGTCAAGCTGGACCCGTTGACCCTCTGCGTGCGCTGGGCGAACACCGGGATGTACCGCCAGAACATCGCGGCAACCGCCAGCGCGGCTGGATGTGGTTGCGCTTCCGGCTGACGAAGCCGGCGATCACGTTCCGGGGCTAGACGATCAACGGCTGCACCTCGCCGGTGGAGACGCGAGAGAAGATCGGGGCCGCGCCCTTCGGCGTCTCTGTCTCGACGACGCCGAGATGCGGGAGGAGCACCCGTCGGGTCGCGTGGAACGACTCGTGGGACCGCGACCGCGGGCGGTTGCGACTGTGCTTCCGCGATGTGCCGCCGGCGAAGTCCTACGGCTAGGCGGGAAGCCACATCCACAGCGGCAAGCAGGTCTGCTTCCGGCACCGGCTGCCGATGAAGGTGGCCAACGCCCGCGATACCGAGAGCGCCACGTTCGTGCGTAGTGTGAGCTACTGCATGGATCCCACGCCGCCGGCCTGAGCGGGGCCGTGCTCCCACAGGAGGAGGAACGGCATGGGTGAGTTCGTCAGGCTCGAGGTCGAGGACGGCGTCGGCACCATCCGGCTCGACCGGCCGAAGATGAACGCGATCGACGCGACCGTCCTGGCCGAGATCGAGGAGGCGGCGCACGAGGCGACCGGCCGTGACGACGTCCACGCCGTGGCCCTCTACGGTGGCGAGCGCGTCTTCGCGGCGGGGGCCGACATCGCCCAGATGGCGGGTCAGACCTACCCGGACGTGCTGCCGCTGGCCGACCTGCTCCAGTCCGCGTTCGCCGCGGTGGCCGCGATCCCGAAGCCGGTCGTGGCCGCGGTCACCGGCTACGCCCTGGGTGGTGGTTGCGAGCTCGCGCTGTGTGCCGACCTCCGGGTCGCCGCCGACGACGCGACGTTCGGACAGCCCGAGATCCTGCTCGGGATCATCCCGGGGGCCGGGGGCACCCAACGGCTGACTCGGCTGGTCGGTCCGTCGCGGGCCAAGGACCTCATCTTCACCGGGCGCTTCGTCAAAGCCGAGGAGGCGCTGGCCATCGGACTGGTCGACCGGGTGGTCCCGGCCGGAGAGGTCTACGAGACGGCCCTGACCTGGGCCAGGCAGTTCCGGGGCGCGGCCGGAGTGGCCCTGAGGGCGGCCAAGGAGTGCATCGACCAGGGGCTCGACGCCGACCTGGCCACCGGGCTCGAGCTCGAGCGGCTGCAGTTCGCCGCGCTCTTCGCCACCGAGGACCAGAAGACCGGGATGGCCTCGTTCCTCGAGAACGGTCCCGGGAAGGCGGCGTTCCGGGGCCGTTGAGTCGGGCCGCCGGGACCACGCAGGGGGTTCGCTGCGGTCGGGGCGCGCGTCCCGGCTGGGCTAGGCTCGGTCATGTCGATCTCGCGGCGCCCACGGTGTGACCTATGGCACCGAGCCCGCGACGTCCCCGTTGGCTACCAGCGGGTAACATCGGCAGCATCCGTTGTGATCCCACGTCGTCCGACTGCACAGGAGGGGCCCCGCAGGGCCAGGTGACGCCATGAACATTGTCGTGTGTGTGAAGTACGTGCCGGACGCCACCGGGGACCGGCACTTCGAGTCCGACTACACCGTGGACCGCGTGGGCGTGGACGGGCTGCTCTCCGAGTTGGACGAGTACGCGGTCGAGCAGGCCCTGCGCATCAAGGAGAAGCTCGACGACGAGAGCACGGTCACCGTGCTCAGCGTCGGTCCCGAGCAGGCCACCGACGCCGTCCGCAAGTCGCTGCAGATGGGGGCCGACGCCGGCGTGCACGTCTGCGACGACGCCATCGCCGGCTCCGACGCGCTGGGCACGTCCTTTGTGCTGGCCAAGGCCATCGAGAAGATCGGCGCCGAGAGTGGCTGGGACCTCGTGGTCTGCGGGATGGCTTCGACCGACGGCTCGATGGGCGTCGTTCCGGCCATGGTCTCCGAGCGCCTCGGCGTTCCTGGGGTGACCCTCGGGTCGGAGATCACCGTGGAGAACGACACCGTCCGCATCCGTCGTGACGGCGACACCGCCACCGAGACCGTCGAGGGCACCGTGCCGTTGGTGCTCAGCGTGACCGACCAGTCCGGCGAGGCCCGCTACCCGTCCTTCAAGGGCATCATGGCCGCGAAGAAGAAGCCGATGCAGACCTGGTCGCTGAGCGACATCGGCGTCGAGACGAACCAGGTCGGCCTCTCCGCGGCGTGGACGAGCGTGCAGGACACCGCAGCTCGTCCGCCGCGTACCGCCGGTGAGATCGTCACCGACGAGGAGGGAAGCGGTGCCAGGGCGCTCGTCGACTTCCTCGCCTCGAAGAAGTTCATCTGAGCTGCCGAGAAGACTGGAGATACCTCGTATGAGTGAAGTACTGGTGCTCGTCGACCACGTCGACGGAGCAGTGACCAAGCCGACCACCGAGCTGCTGACCATCGCGGCCCGTCTCGGCGAGCCGTCCGCGGTGCTGATCGGCTCGACCGACGCCGTCGAGGTCGCGACGCAGACGCTGACGAAGTTCGGCGCGGCCAAGATCTACACCGTCGACGACGCCGAGACCAAGGACTTCCTGGTCTCACCGAAGGCGGAGATCCTGGCCCAGCTGGTGGCCCGGACGTCTCCCGCCGCCGTCCTGATCGTCTCCGGTGGCGAGGGCAAGGAGGTCGCCGGCCGTCTGGCCGTCAAGACCGACTCGGGCCTGATCACCGACGCCGTCGACGTCCAGGCCGAGGAGGGGGCACCGGTCACCACGCAGTCGGTCTTCGCGGGGAACTACACCGTCCAGGCGCGGGTCACCACCGGGACCCCGATCATCACGGTCAAGCCGAACTCCGCCACCCCCGAGGCCAGCGAAGGGGCGGGGGTCACGGAGGCCTTCACGCCGACCGTGTCCGACCAGGCCAAGACCGCACGGGTGACCGCCTCCGAGCCGCGCAAGGCCTCGGGCCGTCCGGACCTCACCGAGGCCGCGATCGTCGTCTCCGGAGGCCGGGGGACCGGCGGCGACTTCGCACCGGTCGAAGGCTTCGCCGACTCCCTCGGCGCTGCGGTCGGGGCGTCCCGGGCCGCCGTGGACTCCGGCTGGTACCCGCACTCGTTCCAGGTCGGTCAGACGGGCAAGACCGTCTCGCCGCAGCTCTACGTGGCCAACGGGATCTCCGGCGCGATCCAGCACCGGGCCGGGATGCAGACCTCGAAGACCATCGTCGCGGTGAACAAGGACGAGGAGGCGCCAATCTTCGAGCTCGTCGACTTCGGGGTCGTCGGCGACCTGCACGCGGTGCTCCCGGCCGCGACGGAGAAGGTCACCGAGCGCAAGGGCTGAGCCGCTGCACCGGGTCAGCCCCTACGAGTTCAGGTCAGCGCGCCAGCAGGGCCTCGAGTGCGCGGGCGGTCGCCCTGACCACCGCGTCGGGGTCGATCCGGGTGAGCCGGCCGTCGGCAGGGTGTCGACCGAGAGGTTCACCAGGGGCTCGTTGTCCTCCATCTCCTCGACGGGCGTCACCCCGTAGCGTCGAGTCGGCGTGGTAGCTGACCGGCAGGCCGAGGAGGTGGGCACCGTGGTGGAGGTCGCTCGGCCGGCAGCGGACGCCGGTCTTGACGTCGAGGGCGAAGTACGCCGTGGCCGCGTTCGAGCTAGACATCGAGCGGTAGAGGCTGGTCCCCATGTGCCAGTGGGTGTCGATCAGACCGGGCATCACGACGCCGTCGATGCGGGGTCCACGGGCCTCGAGGTGGGTGCCGACGGCCACGATCTTGCCGTGCCGAACGAGGGTGTACGACCCGTGCTCGAGTCAATGGAAAGAGACTGCAAACCTCTGTCGAGGCCTGGCTCACACCGCTGGACGGCGTGACCGACCGGTCGGCGTCCCCGGGAGCACCTGTCCGGGCCGAGGTCGTTGGGGCCGCGTCGCGGGGTGAGGACCCCCGGGCCCCGTAGCGTGGTGGGGTGAAGGTGCGCCCGGTCGTCGTGTCCATGCTCGTGGTGCTGCTGCTCGCGCCCGCACTGACCCTGACCGCAGCGCGGTTCGCCCAGCCCGCCGGCGGATTCTGGGTCCGGCTGATCTCCTTCACGCCGTACGCCGTGGTGTCCTACCTCGTCGTTCTGGTGCTGCTGGTCGTCGTCTCCCTCCGCTCCCGAGGGGCCGGCCGGCAGCTGTCCCTGGTCGCCGCCCTCGTGGCTGTGCTCGGTCTGGCCCTGCACGTGGTCTGGTTGTGGCCGGCCCTCACCGCACGTCCGGCCCAGCTCCCCGGGCCGGTCGCCGCCGACCAGCCGAACCGGGCGGCACCGGCGCTGCGGGTGATGACCGTCAACCTGCTGCTCGGCGGTGCCTCGGCGGAGCGGGTCGTCGAGCTCGTCCGAGCCAACCGGGTGAACGTCCTGGTGCTCGAGGAGGTCACCGCCCCGGAGCGCGACCAGCTCGCCGCGGCGGGCCTCGACGTGCTGCTGCCCCACGAGGCGGGTGCCCCCGGCGAGGGCTACACCGGGACGATGGTCTTCGCCCGACGTCCCCTCAGCGACGTCACCCGCCTGCCGACCGAGTCGGGGTCCTACCTGATGAGCATCGGCTCGGTGCGGCTGGTGGCCTTCCACTCGGCGCCCCCACTCGGCGACGCCCGCGCCTGGTTCGCCGAGCACCGCCTGGTCGA
>JBBPYL010000063.1:0-2174 GCA_038199935.1 Propionibacteriales bacterium
ACCGTCGTCGGGGCGGGCGCCGGGGGCGACTCGGCGATGGACGCCGGCAACATGCTCAAGCCCATGCTGGCCCGCGGCGAGCTGCGGATGATCGGCGCGACCACCCTCGACGAGTTCCGCGAGCGGATCGAGAAGGACCCGGCGCTGGAGCGACGCTTCCAGCAGGTTTTCGTGGGCGAGCCGTCCGTGGTCGACACGGTGGCCATCCTGCGCGGCCTGCAGGAGAAGTACGAGGCCCACCACGGCGTGAAGATCACCGACCAGGCCCTGGTGGCGGCGGCGATGCTCTCCGACCGCTACATCACCGGTCGCCAGCTCCCGGACAAGGCGATCGACCTCATCGACGAGGCGGCCTCCCGGCTGCGGATGGAGATCGAGTCCTCCCCCGAGGAGGTCGACCAGCTCCGTCGCGCCGTGGACCGGATGCGGATGGAGGAGCTGGCACTGGACCGGGAGACCGACGAGGCCTCCCGAGATCGTCTGGGCCGGCTGCGGGCCGAGCTGGCTGACCGCGAGGAGGAGCTGCGCGGCCTGGAGGCGCGTTGGGACCGGGAGAAGGCCGCCCTCGAGGGCTCCGGCGAGCTGCGCAAGCAGATCGACCAGCTACGCAGCGAGGCCGAGCGCTTCCAGCGCGAGGGAGACCTCGCGCAGGCCAGCGAGGTGCTCTACGGCCGGATCCCGGCCCTGGAGAAGAAGATCGAGGCGGCCGAGGGCGCGGACGTTCCCCTGGCCGGCGAGGACCCGATGGTCCGCGAGGAGGTCGGGCCGGAGGAGATCGCCGACGTCGTCGAGGCCTGGACCGGGATCCCGACCGGTCGTCTGCTGGAGGGCGAGACGGCGAAGCTGCTCCAGATGGAGGAGGTGCTGGGCACGCGCCTGATCGGCCAGCGTCGCGCCGTCGGTGCGGTCTCCGACGCCGTACGGCGCTCCCGGGCCGGCATCTCCGACCCGGACCGGCCCACGGGGTCGTTCTTGTTCCTGGGCCCGACCGGGGTGGGCAAGACCGAGCTGGCCAAGTCGTTGGCCGACTTCCTCTTCGACGACGAGCGCGCCATCGTCCGTCTCGACATGAGCGAGTACTCCGAGAAGCACACGGTGGCCCGGCTGGTCGGGGCCCCGCCGGGCTACGTCGGCTACGAGGAGGGCGGTCAGCTGACCGAGGCGGTGCGCCGCCGTCCGTACAGCGTGGTGCTGCTCGACGAGGTCGAGAAGGCGCACCCGGAGGTCTTCGACGTCCTGCTCCAGGTCCTCGACGACGGCCGGCTCACCGACGGTCAGGGCCGGACCGTCGACTTCCGCAACGTGGTCCTGATCCTCACCTCGAACCTCGGCTCGACCTTCCTGGTCGACCCGACCCTCTCGGAGGAGGCCAAGCGCGAGGCGGTGATGGGGGTGGTCCGTGCGGCGTTCAAGCCCGAGTTCCTCAACCGTCTCGACGAGGTGGTGCTCTTCGACGCCCTGACTCGCGAGGAGCTCTCGCACATCGTCGACCTCCAGCTGGCCGAGCTCGACCAGCGTCTGGCCGTACGTCGGATCACCGTCGAGGTGTCCGACGCGGCGCGCCAGTGGCTCAGCGAGACCGGCTTCGACCCGGCGTACGGCGCCCGCCCGCTGCGCCGGCTGGTGCAGTCCTCGATCGGGGATCCGCTGGCCCGGCTGCTGCTGGGGGGCCAGGTCCGCGACGGGTCGTCGGTCGGGGTGGACCTCGACCCCGGGAGCGGCGGCCTGGTGCTCACCGCACGATGAGCGGGAGCGCGGTTCTCCGTCCCTTCAGGGTGCGTGATGCAATGGGGGGTTATGGCTGACTCGACCGCGCTGCCCCGACCACGGCAGGTGACCATGGGCGCGATCGTGGGGGTGGTGGCCAGCGTCCTGCTGGTCGTCTCCCTCTTCGACGCCCTCGGCCGGGTCCGCTCGGTCGAGACGCGGACCGCCATCGAGGACTTCCTGTCCCGCCCCCCGGGTGACGGGCTCGGCCTGGCTGCCGCCCAGGTCACCGACCTGCTGCACGGGCTGGTCTTCGTCAACGGCGCGCTGGCGGCCGTCGCTGCGGTCTGCGCGCTCTACACCTTCTGGGGCCACCGTGCGGCCCGAGTCGTGTTCAGCGTGGCCGCAGTCGCGCTGGTGCTGACCTCCCCGGTCACTGGGGGAGCCCTCGCCCTGATGGTCGCCCT
>JBBPYL010000064.1:0-5289 GCA_038199935.1 Propionibacteriales bacterium
CCTGTTGCACGACGTTGTGGAGGACACCCAGTGGAGCCTCGACACCCTCCGCGTGGAGTTCGGGGACGAGACGGCCAACCTGGTCGACGGCGTCACCAAGCTCCAGCGCGTCAAGGTCCAGACCAAGGAGGAACAACAGGCCGAGTCCCTCCGCAAAATGCTCTTGGCAATGGCCGAGGACTACCGGGTCCTGTTGATCAAGCTGGCCGACCGGCTGCACAACATGCGGACCCTGCACTACCTCCGCCCGGACAAGCAGTCGCGGATCGCCTCGGAGACCCTCGAGATCTTCGCGCCGCTGGCTCACCGCCTCGGCATGAACACCGTCAAGTGGGAGCTGGAGGACCTGGCCTTCGCGACCCTGCACCCCAAGATGTACGACGAGATCGTCCGGCTCGTCGCGGACCGTGCGCCCTCGCGGGACCAGGTGCTGGCCACGGTGATCGACCAGGTCGAGGGCGACCTGCGAGACGCCAAGATCAAGGCCTCGGTCACCGGGCGGCCCAAGCACTACTACTCGATCTACCAGAAGATGGTCGTCCGGGGCCGGGAGTTCTCCGACATCTACGACCTGGTGGGAATCCGCATCCTGGTCGAGTCCGACCGGGACTGCTATGCGGTGCTTGGTGTGCTGCACAGCCGGTGGAACCCGGTGCCGGGGCGGTTCAAGGACTTCGTGGCGATGCCGAAGTTCAACATGTATCAGTCGCTGCACACCACGGTGATCGGGATCCAGGGCAAGCCCGTCGAGCTCCAGATCCGTACCTTCGGCATGCACCGGCGTGCGGAGTACGGCGTCGCGGCGCACTGGAAGTACAAGGAGAACATGCGCGCCGGGGTGGAGGCGAAGGTCACCGACACGGCGCTCGCCGAGGCCGGCAACGCCGACATGGCCTGGGTGCGTCAGCTCCTCGACTGGCAGCACGAGACCGAGGACCCGGGCGAGTTCTTGGAGTCACTGCGTTTCGAGATCAACTCCTCCGAGGTCTACGTCTTCACCCCCCGCGGGGACGTCATCGCGCTGCCGACCGGCTCCACGTCGATCGACTTCGCCTACGCGATCCACACCGAGGTCGGGCACCGCACGATCGGGGCCCGGGTCAACGGTCGACTGGTGCCGCTGGAGTCGACCCTCGACAACGGCGACGTGGTGGAGGTGTTCACCTCCAAAGCGCCCAACGCGGGGCCCAGCCAGGACTGGCTGAGCTTCGTCACCTCCGCCCGGGCCCGGAACAAGATCCGGCAGTGGTTCACCAAGGAGCGGCGCGAGGAGGCCATCGAGCAGGGCAAGGATCAGATCGCCCGGCTGATGCGCAAGGAGGGGCAGCCGCTCAAGCGTGTGCTGACCCACGAGTCGTTCTCCACGGTGGCCGAGGCGTTGCGTCTCAGTGACGTGTCCGCTCTCTACGCCGCGGTCGGCGAGGGCAACATCGGCGCCCAGACCGTCGTACGCCGGGTGATCGACTTGTACGGCGGCGAGGAGGGAGCCTCAGAAGACCTCGCCGAGGGCGTGCAGATCAACGCGCCTCGTGGACGCTCCAAGGCGTCGACCGGCGGGGACGCCGGGGTGATCGTGAAGGACCTGACCGACGTGTGGGTCAAGCTGGCCAAGTGCTGCACGCCGGTCCCTGGGGACACGATCCTGGGCTTCGTGACCCGCGGGGCGGGGGTCTCGGTGCACCGTGCCGACTGCACCAACGCCGCCAGCCTGACGTCCCAGCCCGAGCGTCTGGTCGAGGTCGAGTGGGCTCCGACCGCGCAGTCGATGTTCCTGGTCAACATCCAGGTCGAGGCGCTGGATCGGGCCCGCCTGCTCTCCGACATCACCAAGGTGCTCTCGGACCTGCACGTCAACATCCTGGGTGCGTCGCTGTCCACCACCCGTGACCGGGTCGCCAAGAGCCGCTTCAGCTTCGAGATGGCCGACCCCAAGCACCTCGGCCACGTCCTCAAGGCCGTCCGCGGGGTCGACGGGGTCTTCGACGCCTACCGCGTCACCCAGTAGCCCCACCCGTCACAAGTTTCCCAGGGTATGCAGGAGAACTGCCCCTCCCCATGGAGAATTCTCCATGGGGAGAGGCAGTTCTCCGTGGGGAGTACGACGAGAGCGCCAGGCCCGCGCCGTACGCCGCACCGTCCCTGGGCGGCGTACGGTAGCGCCGACTCGGCAGGTGTGGTGGGTGTGACCGGGGGTCAGCTGAAGTCGGTCAGGGCCTTCTGGGCCTGGACCAGCCACTCCCGGCGGGCCTCGGCGGCGGCCTCGTGGTCCGTGGCCTTCGCGTCGTTCCCCGCCGCCAGCGCGGCGTCGCGGCGACGCTCGAGGTCCGCGATCGACCCCTCGAGCTGAGCCACCGTGTCTGCGGCCCGGGCCCGAGCCTCGGGGTTGGACCGGCTCCACTGGTCGTCCTCGACGCTGCGGATCTGGTTCTCCACCGCGCGCATCCGACCCTCGAGGTCCTTCATCCGCTCGCGGGGCACCTTGCCCGCCTCGTCCCACCGGTCGGCGAGGTCGCGGAAGGCCTCCTTGGCCGCACGCAGGTCCGTCACCGGCACCAGTCGCTCCGCCTCCTCGAGCAGCTTCTTCTTGACCTCGGCGTTCGCGGCGAACTCCTGGTCGAGCTGGGCGTTGGCCGCGTCACGGGCCCCGAAGAAGGCGTCCTGGGCGCCGCGAAAGCGGGCCCAGAGCTGGTCGTCGACGGCGCGGGCGGCCGAGCCGGCATTCTTCCACCGGCGCATCAAGTCGCGGTACTTCCCGGCCGTCGGGCCCCAGTCGGTCGACGTGCTGAGCGCCTCGGCCTCGACGACCAGCTTCTCCTTGGCGCCCTGGGCCTCGCCGCGGCGCTCGTTGAGCTCACCGAAGTGGACCTTGCGCCGGCGCGTGTAGGTCGTCCGGGCGCTGGAGAAGCGGCGCCACAGGGCGTCGTCGGCGGATCGCTCCAGCCGAGGTAGCACCTTCCACTCCTCGAGCAGGTCGCGCAGCCTGGGGGCGCCGTCGCGCCAGTCCTGGCCCTCGGCCAGCTTCTCGGCCTCCTCGACGATCCGGGTCTTCTCCGTGCGCGAGCGTTCGATCCGCTTGGACCGCTCGGCCTTCCTCTTCTGGCGCTGGTTGCCGATGGTGGTGGTCAGCGCGTCCAGCCGGTCGTTGAGGTCGGCGAAGTCGCCGACGGCGGCCGCGTCGGTGACCGACTCGCGGACCTGCGTCACCGAGGCGGTGGCCTCGTCGGGGCCTAGGGCCCCGGTCCGGACCCGCTGCTCGAGCAGGCCGAGCTCGAAGGAGAGGTCGTCGAAGCGCTTGGTGAAGAAGGCCAACGCCTCGGCGGGCGACGAGTCGGGCATCTGGCCGACCGCGCGCTCCCCGCCTCCGGGGAGCCGGACGAAGACGGTTCCGTCCTCGGAGACGCGCCCCCAGGACGGGGGAGGACCCGGCGCCGGCGGGGACGGGCGGGGCTCGGGGCTGTTCACCGTGCTACCTCGATCGGGCTGGACGACGTACGGAGCGGTTCGAGTCTAGGCGGACGCCTGCGACAGGTCACGGCGCCGTGCCCCACACGTCACCCCGACCTGCGCCGCGGTCCCCGGCGCGCGGTGGTGGCGGGTCGGCCGCGGGGGACTCGGTAGGGTGAGCGCGTCCTTCCCGGACCCGGTCCGGGACCCTGCTGCCACCTCCGAGGAGCGCGAGCCCGTGCTGATCGCTGGCTTTCCCGCCGGTCCCTGGGGCACCAACTGCTACGTCGTGGCTACCGGCTCCGGTACGGAGTGCGTGGTGGTCGATCCGGGGCAGGATGCGTCCTCCGGCGTGGCCGACGTGGTCCGCGAGCACCACCTCAAGCCGGTCGCCGTGCTGGTGACCCACGGTCACATCGACCACATGTGGTGCGTGGCGCCGGTGTCCGGTGCCTACGACGCGACGGCCTGGATCCATCCGGCGGACCGCCACCTACTCACCGACCCGATGGCGGGCATCTCGCCCGAGACGGCCCGGATGCTGCTGGGCGGCGAGCACACCTTCGCCGAGCCCGACTCGGTGGCCGAGCTCACCGACGGAGCCTCCTGGGAGCTGGCTGGACTACGGCTGAGCGTCGACCACACCCCCGGTCACACGCCCGGGTCGGTGACGTTCCGGATGCCGTACGAGGAGCACGACGTCTCGCAGGTGATGTTCAGCGGGGACCTGCTGTTCGCCGGCTCGATCGGGCGCACGGACCTGCCGGGGGGCGACCACCCGACCATCCTGCGCAGCCTGCGCGACCGGGTCCTGCCGCTGCCCGACGACGTCGTGGTGCTCCCCGGGCACGGGGAGCAGACCAGCATCGGCCGCGAGCGGGTGGCCAACCCCTACCTTCAGGACCTCCCTGCCGCCGACGACTCGGCCCCCGGCGCGACCGGAGCGGCCCAGGCCCCTGGGGCGACCGGACGCCCCGCTGCCCCGAGCCGAGGTCGTTGAGCCGATGAGCAAGCCCACCCCGCTCAGCGGGTTCCCCGAGCTGCTGCCTGCGCAGCGGTTCGTCGAGCAGGCCATCACCGACAGCCTGCGCCGCACCTTCGAGCTGCACGGCTTCGGCAGCCTGGAGACGCGGGCGGTCGAGCCGATGGACCAGCTGCTGAGCAAGGGGGAGACGTCCAAGGAGGTCTACGTCCTGCGCCGGCTCCAGGCCGAGGACACCGGGGCCGACGCCGGCATGGGGCTGCACTTCGACCTCACGGTGCCCTTCGCCCGGTACGTGCTCGAGAACGCCGGCAAGCTGGACTTCCCCTTCCGGCGCTACCAGATCCAACGGGTCTGGCGCGGCGACCGTCCGCAGGAGGGCCGCTACCGCGAGTTCACCCAGGCCGATATCGATGTGGTGATGCGCGACGAGCTGCCCTTCCACTTCGACGTCGAGGTGGCCCGGGTGATGGCCGAGGCGCTCTCCGCGCTGCCGCTGCCGCCGATGCGGCTGCGCGTCAACAACCGCAAGCTCATCGAGGGCTTCTACCGGGGGCTCGGCGCGCCGGACCCGGCCCTGGTCATCACCTTGATCGACAAGCTCGACAAGCTGCCGCGGGCCGCCGTGCGCGACCTGCTGGGCTCCGACGGCGCGCTGAGCGACGTGCAGGCGGACCTGTGCCTGGCCCTGGCCGAGATCGAGGCCTCTGACACCTCCTTCGTCGAGCGGGTGCGTGCCCTCGGTGTCACCCACGACCTCCTCGACACCGGTCTCGACGAGCTCCGGGCCGTGGTCGAGGGCTGCGCGTCGGTCAACGGCGAGCGGTTCACCGTGGTGGCCAGCCTCAGCCTGGCGAGAGGCC